>NZ_BAGH01000504.1 GCF_000308715.1 Nocardia tenerifensis NBRC 101015 | reverse complement strand
CGCGGACGCGGTCACGGCGCGCCGGGTGTGCGCCGTCGCCGCGCGCGGTCGCGCGCACCACGACTGGCGCACCGCGGTGGCCGCTCTCGACGGCGACGGGCTGGCCGCCGCACTGCGGGACCGGGTGTCCGACGAGGTCAACCGCCGACCCGCCGACGGGGTCCGCGTCGTGTTCGTCTTTCCCGGACACGGCAGCCAGTGGGTAGGCATGGGCCGCGAGTTGCTGAACTCCTCGGCGGCCTTCCGGGAGACCATCGAAAGCTGTGACGCGGCAATACGATCCGAGTCCGGGTGGTCGCTGCTGAAGGTGCTCGCCGACGACGGCGACGAGCTGACGAAGACCGCGGTGATCCAGCCCGCCGTGTGGGCCATGCAGGTGGCGTTGGCGAAACACTGGCGCTCCTGGGGCATTCGGCCCGACGTCGTCCTCGGGCACAGCTTCGGCGAGGTGGCCGCCGCCACCGTCGCCGGGGCGATCGATCTCCCCACGGCCGCGCGGCTCATCTGCCTGCGCGGCGAGTTGACCGCGCAGGCGGACGGGCTCGGCGGCATGGTCGCCGTGACGCTGCCCGCCGCCGAGGCCGAGGCGCTGGCCGCGCGCTACGACGAGCGGATCGTGGTGGCCGCGCGCAACAGCCCGCGCCTGACCGTGCTCTCCGGCGAGAGCGACGCGCTCGACGAGCTGCTCGCCGACCTGCGCGACACCGGCGTGCGCGCGGGCCGGGTGCGGATCAACTTCGCCTCGCACAGCCGGTTCATGGAGCCGCTGCAACCGCGCTTGATCGAGGCGCTGAAAGACCTTCGGCCCCAGCCGCTCTCGGTGCCGCTGCGGTCGACGGTCACCGCCGAGCGGATGTCCGGACCGGACCTCGACGCGCGGTACTGGGCGGACAACCTGCGGTCCCCCGTGCGGTTCGCCGAGGTGATCGCCGCCGAGAGCGGCGAGGGGCCAACGGTTTTCCTCGAGATCAGCCCGCACTCGGTGCTGGCGCAGCCGATGCAGCAGTGCCTCGCCGGCGGCGACGGCGCGACGGTCGTGGCCGGGCTGCGCCGGGGCGTGTCGGAGACCGCGCGCGTCGCGGAGATCGCCGCTCGCCTCTACAGCGCGGGCGTCGATCCGGACTGGTCCGCGATATACCCGGCACTGCGCCTTCCGGAGGACGTTCCGACCTACCCGTGGCAGCGTCGGCGCACCTGGTTCACCCCCGCCGAGACGCCGCGGGTGGAGACACCGGCGGTCCCTGAGTCTGCCGCGCCCGAGATCCCCGCCGAGGGCGGCGTTTTAGCTATACTGATCGCCGAACTGTCTGCGGTACTTGGGCTTTCGGCGGAACAGATCCCGCGGCGACGCCCGTTGCGCGAGGTCGGTTGCGACTCGCTGGCCGCCGTCGAGATCCGCGCCCGGCTCGAGCGGCGATGGGGAACCGAGATGTCATCGAGCGCGGTGCTCGGTGCGAGCGTCGACGACCTCGCCGAGGCGATCACCGCCACCCACCCGGATGCGGGTGGCCGGACAGAGAGGGAGGGATAGCCGTGACATCGCCACAATATCCCGGAGGCGGCGCGCCGGATCGGGTCGTGCCGTCGCTACCGGACTACGACCCCGACGACCAGATCGAGAACGCGGTGATCAGCAGGCTCACCGCGAACTGGCACCGGCGCGCGATGGTCAAGCGCCCCGAGCCCGACCTCGACGAGCTGTTCGAGCCCGACCGCCCCGACTACCCGGAGCACCTCATCCCGTTCCGGGAGCACCCGTTCTATCGCGCCATGGACCCCGAGGTCAGGGCGCACATGCTCGGCTGGGGCTGGGTGGCCTTCAACAAGCACGTGATGGATACCGAACAGCACGTGGTGAATCCGACGTTCTCGCTGGTCATCCAGGGCACCTTCGACACCGGCCTCGACATGGAGACGCTGAGCACCGCCATGACCCAGGCGATGCTCGACGAGCAGTACCACACCCTCATGCACCTCAACGCCAGCTCGGTGATGCGGCGCAGGCGCGGCTGGCGGATGCCGGAGTCGGCACTTCCGCTCGGGTACAAGGCCACTCGGCTGCGGCAGCGGATGGCCGCGAGCGAGGAACCCTGGCAGCGCGACCTCAGCGCGCTCGCCTTCGCCACGGTCGCCGAGATCTCGATCAACTCCTACCTCGACCTGATCGCCCAGGACGACGAGATCCAGCCGATCAACAAGGTCACCGCGGTCATGCACAACCGCGACGAGTACTGCCACTCCTCCATCGCCGACGAACTCGCCAAGGCCGTGTACGACCGGCTCGGCCCGGCGCAGCGCGCGCTGTTCCGCGAGGCGATGGTCGACGGGCTGGAGGCGTTCGCCGCCAACAGCTTCGGCACCTGGCACCGCATCGTGGACCTGGTGGGGGCCGAGGGCGGGCACGAGATGCTGCACGAGGTCGAGCACGACCCGTCGGCCAAGCGACTGCTGTCCAATTTCAGTGGGCTGCACAAGTTCTGCGCCGAGCTGGACATACTCGAGGAGCTGGAGTTCGACTGGTCGACGGTGACGATCGAGGGGCCGTGAGGCCGGAGCAGGCGGGCGGCGCCACGGCGCTCGCCTCCGATTCCGCTGTGGCGGTGCCGATCTGGCTGGTGGCGACCGGCGTCTCGCTCGTCGCGCTGAACCTGCGGCCGCCCATCACGGCCGTCTCCACGCTCATGCCGCAGGTGCAGCAGCAGGAGGGGTTCACCAGCACCGTGGCCAGCCTGCTCGTCGCGGTGCCGATCGCGTGCTGGGTGGGCTTCTCCGGCCTCACGCCGCGCATCGGGCGCGAGCTCGGGCTCAACCGCACCATCGGGTTCGCGCTGCTGGTGTTGCTGGCGGGCTTCGGTATTCGGCTGCTGCCCAACGTGGTCGCGCTGTTCGTGGGCACCACGGTCATCGGTCTGGCCATCACGGTCGGCAACGTCCTGGTTCCCGCCACCATCAAGCGCGACCATCCGGAGCATGTCGGCTTGCTGACCGGGCTCTACACCATGTCCCTGTACACCGGGGCGGCCGCGGCCTCGGGCCTGACGCTGCCGCTGCAGCACGCCACCGGCCTCGGCTGGCGCGCGACGCTCGGCCTGTGGGCCGTGCCCGTCGTGATCGCGTGGCTGGTGTGGTTGCCGCAGTTGCGCGTTCGCGGCGACACGGGGGCGGGCGCGGCGCCGGAGGGCACGCCGCGCAGCCTGTGGCTACAGCCGCTGGCCTGGGCGGTCACCGTTTTCTTCGCCATGCCCGCGCTGCTGTTCTACGCCGTGTCCGCCTGGCTGCCGACGATCCTCGTCGACGCGGGCATGGACGCCTCGCTGGCGGGCGGCATGCTCTCCATCGCCAACCTGGTCGCCGTCCCCTCCGCGCTGGCCATGTCCATCCTGGTCAATCGCAGCGAGCGGCAAGTGTGGGCCGCGACCTCGACCGGCGCCGTCTCCGCCATCGCCTTCGCGGGACTGATGATCTCCCCGGTCGGCGGAGTCATCGCCTGGATGATCCTGCTGGGCATCGGGCTCGGTGCGGGCACCGCCATCGGATACTCGCTTCCGCTGCTGCGGTCGCGAGACGCGCAGACGGCGGCGAAACTGACCGCCATGAGCCAGATCGCCGGCTTCGCGCTGTGCGCCGTCGGCCCCGTACTCGCCGGCGCCCTGCACGACCTCACCCACGCCTGGACCGCCGTCCTGCTCTTGCTGCTGGCGCTGGCCGTCGTGCAGATCGTTTCGGGCCTGCGGGCGGGCACGGCACGCTTCGTCGCGTGAGGTGGTGCCGGCTGTTCGCGGTGGACTCGACGTGCTCGCGCCCGACGTCGTGCTCATGAGCGACGGCGGCGGCCCGCCCTACGCCTCCGCCTGGACGGCGTCATGGCGTGCCGGGGGCGAGGAGGGCCGCGTCTTCGTCGATCGACTCGGTCCCGTCGCCCGGCGAGGGAGCGGCCACCATACGGCTGAGCCCACACCGTTTTTGTGACACGTTGAGGTGACCTGGCTTACGTTGTGACGACTGTGAGCCAACCGACATCAATAGTCGAATCATGCCTACTAGCGGCGGATGTAGCGTGGCAGGCACTTCAGCGAGCCACCGAAACGCGAAAGGACGACCCTGCGACCACTTGCCACCCCCGAAACATTTTCAGTACAGTGTGAAACGTATCCGGTACAGCGGTGCGTGATTGCCGTGTCGGAGTCTGGAAAGCACTGTCCCCCAAAATGATTCGAGGTTCTATCGTCATGCGTATTCGTAATGCTCTGTGTGTCGCCGCCGTCGCTCTGCCCACCGCGGCCGGGGTGGCCCTCGCGGGCACCGGCGCCGCCAACGCCGCCGTCGAGGAGCCCCAGACCATCGAGGCTCCCATCGAGGCCCCGGCCGATCCTCCGGTCGACCC
>NZ_BAGH01000505.1 GCF_000308715.1 Nocardia tenerifensis NBRC 101015 | reverse complement strand
CCGCCCTGACCCGAGAACACCATCGCCAACCCGTCGCCGGACCCGCTGCCGCGCACCACGCCGGGATGGCTCTCGCCCGCCGCCAGCGCGCGCAGCGCCGTGCGACACCCCTCGGTGTCCGCGGCCAGTACGACAGCGCGTTCCTCGAAGACGGCCCGGGTCGTGGCCAGCGAGTTACCGAGATCGAGAACCGAGAAATCGTCGCTCAGGTCCGCGAGGCGGCCGGCCTGGACACGCAACGCGGCCTCGTTCCGCGCCGACAGCACCAGAGGGACCACCCGAGGGACGAGCACACGATCCGCGGCAGGCTCCAACTCCGGCGCCTGTTCGAGGATTACGTGCGCGTTCGTCCCGCTGAAGCCGAACGAGGAGACTCCGGCGCGGCGCGGCCCCTCCCGCTCCGGCCAGGCGGCGGGCTCGGTCAGCAGAGCGATCGCGCCGGCGTCCCAGTCGACTTCGGTGCTGGGCTTGTCGATATGCAGGGTCCTGGGCAGGACGCCGTGCCGCATCGCCTCGATCATCTTGATGATTCCGGCGACGCCCGCGGCGGCTTGGGTGTGGCCGATATTGGATTTGATCGACCCCAGCCGAAGCGGTTGGTCGCGGTCTTGCCCATAGGTGGCCAGCAGCGCCTGGGCTTCGATGGGATCCCCGAGCCGGGTCCCGGTGCCGTGCGCCTCGACGGCGTCGATCTGCTCCGCGCGCAGACCCGCGTCGATGAGGGCGTCGCGGATAACCCGTTGCTGTGCGGGGCCGTTCGGCGCGGTGAGGCCGTTGGATCGGCCGTCCTGGTTCACAGCGGTACCACGCACCACCGCCAGGATCGGATGTCCGTTGCGGCGCGCGTCGGACAGTCGCTCCACCACGAGCATGCCCGCGCCCTCGGCCCACCCCGTGCCGTCGGCGGCATCGGCGAACGCCTTGCAGCGTCCGTCCGACGCCAGACCCTGCTGTCTGCTGAAGTCGAGAAACGGTGCGGGACTTGCCATCACGGTGACGCCGCCGACCAGCGCGAGCGAGCACTCGCCGCGCCGCAGCGCCTGGGCCGCCAGGTGCAGTGCCACCAGCGACGACGAGCACGCGGTGTCGATGGTGATCGCCGGCGCCTCCAGGCCGAGGGTGTAGGCGAGCCTGCCCGAGGCGATACTGCCGGAATTGCCGGTGCCGAGATACCCCTGGACGGTGTCCGGTAGATCGGGCAGTCGGGAGGCGTAATCGTGATACATGACGCCGACGAACACCCCCGTGCGGCTGCCGCGCAGCGCGGCGGGAACCAGGCCCGCGCGTTCCACCGCCTCCCACGAGGTCTCCAGTAGCAGCCGCTGCTGCGGGTCCATGGCGAGAGCCTCACGGGGCGAGACGCCGAAGAACTCGGCGTCGAATTCCGCTGCGTCGTAGAGGAATCCGCCTTGCAGGGTGTCGCTGGCGCCTGCCGCGCCGCGGCGGGCAGTGCGCATCCCGTCGATGTCCCAGCCGCGATCGACGGGAAATCCAGCGATCACGTCCCGGCCGGACTCGACCAGGTCCCACAGCTGTTCCGGTGTCCTCACGCCGCCCGGGTACCGGCAGGCCATGCCGACCACGGCGAGCGGCTCCCGCGCGCCCGCCTCTGCGGCGTGCAGGCGCTGACGGGTGTCGCGCAGTTCTGCGGTGAGCCGCTTGAGGTAGTGGAGCGTCTTTTCGTCGTTCACGTCACGCACTCTCGTCAGGACAGGCCGAGTTCGCCGTCGATGATTCCGAAGACCTCTTCCAGATCGGCGTTCGCCAACGCGGCGCCGCGGTCTTCGTCGTTGCCGTTGTCGGTGTGCTCGAGCGTGCTGAGCAACGACCGGAGCCGCTGGCGCATTCGCGCCGCGTGCTGCGGCGCCAATCCGCTGAGATCGCTTTCCAGCCGGTCGATTTCGGCGAACAGCGCATCCGGCGCCGGGGTGGCGCCCGCGACCAGCGTCGTGTGCAGGTGCGCGTGCAGTGCGGCGGGCGTCGGATGGTCGAAGATCACCGTCGCGGGCAGCGCGAGGCCGGTGGCGGCGTCGAGCGCGCCGCGCAACTCGACGGCCATCATCGAGTCGAAACCGAACTCGGTGAAGGGCTGATCCATCGAGATCGCCTCGTCCGAACCATGTCCGAGCACCGCGGCGATGCGGCTGCGGATCAGCTTGCCGAGTCGCTCGTGTTGTTCATGTGGTGGCAGCGCGCGCAGCGTCTCGGCCGACAGCTGTGGCGTCGCGGCGGTCTGCGCGACGCGCGCGGGCCGCGGCGCGAGATCCCGCAGTACCGGGGACAACGGATTGTCGACGGCGTGGCGGCGCAGCATCGCGCGATTGAGCGGCAGCGGAACGACGACCGGCGCGCCAACGGCCGACGCGGCGTCGAACAGCGCGAGCCCGTCCGCGTCCTCGATCGGCACGAGTCCGCTGCTCGCGAGCCGCCTGCGTTCGGCGTCGTTCAGTGTGCTCGCCATGCCGGTGTGCCAGAGGCCCCAGCCGATGCTGGTGGTGTGCGTCGAGCGGTGGTGGGCCAGTGCGTCGAGGTAGGCGTTGGCTGCGGCGTAGTTGGCTTGGCCGGGTGCGCCGAGGGTGGCTGCGGCGGAGGAGAAGTGCAGGAAGATGGTCAGGGTGTGGTGGCGGGCGAGTTCGTGCAGGTGCCATGCGGCGGTTGCCTTGGCGGCGAACACGTTCCGCAGCCGCTCGGGCGTCTGCTGCGCGATCGTGGCGTCGTCCAGGGTGCCCGCGCAGTGCACCACGGCCAGCGGCCGGTCCCGGGGGAGGTCGGCCAGCGCGTCGGCGATCTGACCCGGATCGGTGAGGTCGCAGGCGATTTGGGTGACGGCGGCGTTGCCGGGCTCCGGCGCGTCGCCGGTGCGGCTGAGCAGCACGAGATCTCGTGCGCCGTGCGCGTGCACCAGGTGATGCGCGACCAACGTGCCGAGTGCACCGGCCGCCCCGGTGATCAGAACGGTGCTCGAACTCCAATCCGGTATGGCCGCGCCGGGGGACGGCGCTGGAATGAGCCTGGGCACGAACAGCTCTCCGCCACGTAGCGCGAACTGCGGTTCGTCACATGACAACGCGAAGGGCAGCGCGTGCCACGACCGTTCGTCGTCATCGATATCCACCAGCACCGGGCGGCCCGCCGATTCCGCCTGGGCACTGCGGACCAGGCCCCAAATCGCGGCCCCGGCCGGTGCGGGTGTGTTGTCGATCGCGACGGCCCCCACGGTGACGATCACCAACGTGCGGTCGTCGGCGTGGGAGCGGATCATGTGCAGCACCTCGGCGGTGGCGTCCAGCGCGTATTCGGGATCGGTGCGGTCGTCGCCGGGTGCCAGCAGCAGCACGTGGGTACCGTGTTCGTCGCCGTGTTCATCGCCGAGCACGGTGTACGTCGTCGCGCTGTCGGGTAGCTGCCTCGGCAGCCAGTCGGGCACGTACAGTGCGGTGCTGGTGTTCGCGGGTTGGTCGGCGGCGAACTTGCGCATCGTGAGGCGATCGACGGCGGCGACCGGCCGACCTGCGGCATCGGCGACCCGCAACGCCACCGCGTCCTCGCCCTTCGGCGACAACTGGGCGCGCAACTCTGTCGCGCCGCTCGCGTAGCGGGTGACACCGGACCACGAGAACGGCAGGCGCGCCTGGCCGTCTTCGCCGAACATCCGGCCCACGCCGACACCGTGCAGCACCGAGTCCAGCAGCGCCGGATGCAGCACGAAATCCGCGGCACGGTGATCGGCGCCCGGGGGCAATGCGACCTCGACGGCCACCTCCTCGCCGACCCGCCACACGCGTCGCAGGCCTTGGAAGAACGGGCCGTAATCCATCCCGGCGGAGGCGAATTCGGCATACACCTCGGTGATGGGTAGTTCGACGGCCCCCGCGGGTGGCCAGCTGTCGAACGTCCAAGCGGGTTCGGCAGCGTCAGCCACGCCGAGGACGCCGCTGGCGTGCGGTTGCCAGGCGTCGGCGGACCCATCGAGTCGGGAGTGCACGGTCACCGCCCGGCGACCGTCGCCGTCCCGCTCGGCCACCGCGATCTGGAGTTCGATCGCGCCGTTGTCCGGCAGGACCAACGGATTCTCCAGGGTGAGTTCCTCGAACCCGGTGAGCTGGGCCGCCTGGGCGGCCCGCAGCACCAGTTCGACGAAGGCGGTGCCGGGGAAGACGACCGCGCCCGCCACCGTGTGATCGCCGAGCCACGGCTGCTCGGACGCGCTGAGCCGGGCGGTGAGCAGCATTGCGTCGCTGTGCGCGAGTTCCACGATCGTGGCGGGCAGGGGATGGCCCGCGGCGCGCTGCGATCGGGCCGTCGTGGTCGGCCAATACCGGGTGTGTTGGAACGGATAGGTGGGCAAAGGTATCCGCGTAGCGCCGGTGTCGGCGAAATATGCGGACCAGTCAGGGTTTACGCCCTGAGCGATGAGTCGGCCCAACGCCGTGGTGATGG
>NZ_BAGH01000506.1 GCF_000308715.1 Nocardia tenerifensis NBRC 101015 | reverse complement strand
GCACCTCATCGTGGAGACGCTGGTGGCCGAGGCCATGGCGCTCACGGCAGAGCCCGAAGACACACCGGCGGAAGGGATCTCATGACGACCACGCAGGCTCAGCCCGCGACACCGGTGGATCTGGCCGCGATCCGGACGCGGGTGGACGACGAGCTCGACCGCTTCCTGCGCGACAAGGCCGCCGCCTCCGCGCCCGCGCTGCCCGGCGAGCTCACCGACACCGTGCGCGATTTCCTCTTCGCCGGCGGCAAGCGAATACGCCCGCTGCTGTGCGTGCTCGGCTGGCACGCCGCGAGCGGATGCCCGCCGGTGCCGCGGCCGATCCTGCGCGCCGCGGCCGCGCTGGAGCTGTTCCACGCCGCCGTGCTCATCCACGACGACATCATCGACAACAGCGACACCCGCCGCGACCACCCCACCGTGCACCGCGCGCTGGCCCACCGGCACGCCGATCGCCGGGACCCCGACCGGTTCGGCGCCCACGCCGCGATCGTGCTCGGCGACCTCGCCATGGTCTGGTCGGCCGAGTTGCTGCACACCGCGCAGCTGACCGACGCGCAGCTGAGCGAGGCGCTCGAGGTGCTCGACGGCATGCGCGCCGACGTGATGTACGGCCAATACCTCGACCTGCTCACCACCGCACGGCCGTCCCCCGATCTCGGTCGCGCGTTGCAGATCATCCGCTACAAGACGGTGTCCTACACCTGCGAACGCCCGCTGCTGCTCGGCGCGGTGCTCGGCGGGGCGCACCCGGGGGTTCGCGAGGCGCTCGCCGCCTACGCCCGGCCGATCGGCGAGGCGTTCCAGCTGCGCGACGATCTGCTCGGTGTTTTCGGCGACCCGGCGCACACGGGCAAGTCCGCTCTGGAGGATCTGCGCGACGGCAAGCACACCGCGCTGGTCGCGCTCGCCCTGGCGAACGCGGACCCGCACCAGTCGGCGCGGCTGCTCGAACTGCTCGGGAACCCGGACCTGGACGAGCGGCAGGCCGCCACCTGCCGCGAAATCCTCGCCGCCACAGCGCGACCCCGCGTCGAGGCGATGATCCGCGCGCGCTGGGCGCAGGCCGATCGCGTCCTCGAGGAGGCGCCGTTTCCCACCGCGGTCGGCCGGGCCCTGCGGCACATCGCCGATGTCGTCGTCTCGCGGAACACCTAGAAAGGCCGCGCCATGGACAGAGAGCTCGTCCAGTCAGTGGTGGTGCCCGTCGTCATCGGGGTAGTCGCCGTCATCATCTTCGTCGTCGGGAACCGGCTGCGCCCGAAGTCGTGGCATCACACCGGTGAGGAGGCACAAGGCCACTTGGTCATCGATCTGATCAACACGCTCTTCCTGGCCGTCGCCGCGTTCGTCGTGGTGATCTCCTGGCAGCAGTACGACAACGCGCACAACCACACGATCGCCGAGTCCAAGGCGCTCATCGACGTCTACTGGACGGCGCACTCGCTGCCCGAGCCGCAGCACGAGCAGGTGCAGAAGCTGGTGCACGACTACACCGAACAGGTCGTCACCGTGGAGTGGAGGGAGATGGACGATAAAGGGCGACTGAACCAGTCCACCCAGGACACCTTGGATACGTTGCGCGACACCGTGCTCGCGATCGATTCGCCGGACTCGACGGTGACCGACCTGCGGGACAAGGCGGTGAGCTCACTCGACGAGGTCGCGCAGGCGCGCGCCGACCGCGCGATGGACGCCGACCTCAGCATGCCCGGATTCCTCTATGTGTCTTTGTGGTTCACCGCCATCCTGCTGCTGTTCAGCGCGGTGCTGTCCGGGATCGAGGTCACCAGGCGCAGCATCGCGATGGCCGCGCTGCTCGGCATCGTGGTGGGCGCGGCGATCGTCGCGATCTACGGCCTCGATCGGCCGTTCTCCGGAGCGAGCATCGTCTCCAAGGACGCCTACGAGCTCGCGCTGTCGCGCTACCAGCACATCACCTAGCGAAATTCGTTGCCGCAACACGGAATACGGACGGGATGTGCGCATGGCACACACCAGAGGATTCGGCATCGCCACGGCGCTGCCCATCGCCGCGGCGTTGCTGGCCGGGCAGGCGATCGGCGCGGCCGCGGAACCCCTGCCGCCGCAGTGGCCGTCGATCGGAGAGATCGCCAGCGGCAGTGCGGCTTCGGGCAGCACGTCGTCGGGCAGTGCCGATACCGGAAGCGCCTCTGCCGAAGGGGAATTAGGGCTCGCGCCGCGCCCGGCACAGGCGAACAACCGTCCGCGCAGTGGGAGCGTCGGACTCGGCGGCGGGCTCGGGACCGCTGTGGGGACGGACCTCGGGCTCGAACCCGCGAGCGATCCGCCCGCCGAGGAAACGCCCGCGGCGCGGACCGTGGACGACGGCTCCGCCGGGGTGCCCGACCTCGACTCCGACGGTGTCCGAGCGGCATGTGCGGGCAGTGTCGCCGTGGGCAGCGCGCTGATTCTGCTCGGACTCGTCACCGGCAGCTCGCAAGGTCTGCTCGGCTCCAGCGGGTCGGCTCTCGGCAGCGGCGTCGGTTCCAGCGGATCGGCGCTCGGCAGCGGCGTCGGTTCCAGCGGCTCAGCGCTCGGCAGCGCCCTGGGCGGCTCGAGTGGATCGGCGCTCGGCAGCGCCGCCGTCGGCAGCGCCGCGGCGGGCAGCGGGCTGGCCTGCCTGCTATGGCCGCGCGACGTCGTCCCGCCCTACCCGGGTGCGCCGCTCCAACTCAGCCCGCCCCCACCGTTTCCCAGCTTGCCGGTCGTCCTCGTTCCGGCCGCGGCTCCCCCGGAACCCGAGCCCGCACCGGCGACACCGAGCCCGGCTCCGGTCCGAACACCGCCCCGGCCCGCGCCGCCGGTCCTCGCCGAACCGGTGGCCCAGCCCGTCGCGTGGAACATGATGCAACTGATGACGATCATGGTCGTCACGGTGCTCACCGCGGTGCGCGCGGCGACGGTCATCCGGCGCAGGAGGCACACCGACTAGCGGCTAACCACCGCGGCGCCACCACTCCAGGAAATGCGTGAGCGCCGGGGCGTCCGCGCCGCGCATCCAGGCGAGCTGAATGGCGATCCGCGGTGGATTGCTGCCGAAGGGAATGACGACGATGTTCTCGTGCGCGATCCGGGTCGCGCGTTTGCGGTCGAGCACGCTGATGCCGGTGCCGCTGGACACCAGGTCGAGGACCTGTTCGGCGTCGGCCTCCTCGGCGACCAGATTCGGCGCGCCGTCGCCCCAGATATGGCCGAGGAGTTCGTCGTAGAACTGCGGCCCGGTGTGGCGCGGCCAGAGCACGATGGGCTCGTCGACGATATCGCCGATCTCGACCGTCGCTTTTCCGGCGAGGGCATGGTCTTTCGAGACCACGACCGCCGCCTCTTGCAGTCCGATCAGGTGTGTCCGCACGCGCGGATGGGCGATATCGCCGCGCACGAACGCGACGTCCACCTCGCCCGATTCGAGCAGGTCCAGATTCCACGCGGTCCAGCCGGTGATGGTCGATACCTCGATATCCGGGAATTCCTTGCGGAACAACCTTATTCGCTGGGAGATATCGGTGTCGGAGCCCGACCGGGTGAAGGCGACCTTGAGTTCACCGGCTGTGCCGGCGGCCCGCGCGCGCACGGCGCGTTCCAGGTCCGCGGCGGCGGTCAGCAGTTGCTGGGCGCCTGCCTGGAGCGCGAGCCCGGCCTGTGTCAGGGCGAAGCCGCGGCCGACACGCGTGAGCAGTTCGACGCCGAGTTCCTTCTCCAGCGCCTTGACCTGCTGAGATAGTGCGGGCTGGGTGATGTGCACGGCCTGCGCCGCGCGGCCGAAGTGCCGGTGCTCGGCCACCGCCAGGAAGTAACGAACGCGCCGCAGGTCGTCCACGCCGTCAGCCTAATCAGATAAGAGATCCTTATCAATCGCCAAGCAAATACGTATTGGACCCCGCGTTCTTCGGGGACCGAGACTGTAGCCACCGACCCTGTCCCCCGCCCGCTACCGCGAAAAGGTGTTCCGATGCCGACCGTCGCCGCCGCCATTGCCGAGAATCTGCGCGCCAGAGGCGTAACCGAATTTTTCGGTCAAAGCCTGCCGTCGCTGCTGGTGCTGGCCGCCGAGGATCTCGGCCTCCGCCAGATCGTTTATCGCACCGAGAACGCGGGCGGCACAATGGCCGACGGCTTTGCCCGGGTGTCCGGGCGGTGCTCGGTGGTCGTCGCACAGAACGGTCCCGCCGCGACCCTGCTCGTGCCGCCCCTCACCGAGGCCGCGAAGGTCTCGATTCCGGTTCTCGCGCTCATTCAGGACGTACCGCGCGCGATTCGCAATAAGAACGCCTTTCAGGAGATCGATCACCGAAGCCTGTTCTCCGGGTGCGCGAAATGGTTCGACCGCCTAGACGATCCCGACCGCGTGCACGACTATCTCGACGCCGCGTTTCGGGCGGCGACCAGCGGACGGCCGGGCCCCGCGGTGCTGATGCTGCCCAAGGACGTGCTGGACTCGACCGCGCCCGCCGTGCCGGAGCATCTCGGGCCGGCTGTGTTTCCCCTCGATCGCGTCCGGCCGCCC
>NZ_BAGH01000507.1 GCF_000308715.1 Nocardia tenerifensis NBRC 101015 | reverse complement strand
GCAGCCCCAGGAAATCGCTCCCATAGTCGACGAACGAAACCCGCTGCCCGTCATACCGTTGCCGCTGTCGGGCCGCGGCCGTGCGGCCGTGCGGGCCCAGGCGCTCCGGCTCGCCGACGCGTTGTCCGCCGCGGACTCGGTGCTCGACGTCGGCTACTCGCTCGCCACTACCCGCGCCGCGCTGGATGATCGAGCGGTCGTCCTGGCGAGCGACGCGAGTGAGTGCGACGCCGCGCTGACCGCCCTCGCCACGGGAGTCACGCATCCCGCCGTGATCACCGGCCGCGCCACCGAGGGCGGTGTGGCGATGGTGTTCTCGGGTCAGGGCGGCCAACGCCTCGGCATGGGCCGCGAACTCTACGACACCTACCCCGCCTACGCCGACGCCTTCGACACCACCTGTGCAGAACTCGACCTACACCTCCCACAACCGTTGCGCGACATCATCTTCGGCACCGACCAACACCTACTCCATCGCACCGCATACGCACAACCAGCATTGTTCGCCGTCCAAGTCGCCCTCTACCGACTCTGGGAATCGTGGGGCATCACACCTACCATCGTCACCGGACACTCCATCGGCGAAATCACCGCCGCCCACATCGCCGGCGCCCTCACCCTGCCCGACGCCGCACGCCTGATCACCCTCCGCGGCCAACTCATGCAATCACTACCCGAAGACGGCGCCATGCTCGCCGTCGACACCACCGAACACGAGGCCCGTAACTACCTCCGCGAACACCAGAGAACGATCGACATCGCGGCCGTCAACAATCCGAAATCCATTGTCCTGTCGGGTGACAAGACCGCACTGCAAACCATCGCCGAACAACTATCCGACCACCGCACCACCTGGCTCCGCGTCTCCCACGCCTTCCACTCACCACTGATGGAACCAATCCTCGACCACTACCGCGCAGCCATCAACGAACTCACCTTCACCACCCCCACCATCCCCCTCGTCTCCACCCTCACCGGACAACTCACCGACCACACCACACTCACCAACCCCCAACACTGGATCAACCACGCCCGCAACACAGTCCGCTTCACCGACGCCATCACCACCATCGCGAACCACAACCCCGCCGTCTACCTGACGATCGGACCGGACGCCGCCCTGACAGCGCACATCCCCGGAGTTTCCTGTGCCTCCCTCCGGCACGACCGGCCCGAAACGGAGACCATTACCACCGCGCTCGCGCACCTGGTGGTCAACGGCGTCGATCCCAACTGGCACAACTACTTCCATGGCACGAACGCCCGTAAGACGGACCTGCCGACGTATCCGTTCCAGCGGCAGCACCTGTGGCTGGACAACCAACCGTCCGGCGTGGTCGATCTCGGCGCGGCCGGGCTGGACACGGCCGATCACCCGATCCTCAAGGCGTCGGTGACCTTCCCGTCGTCCGGCCGAATGTTGTTCAGCGGCCGGGTGTCGGTGCGGTCGCAGCCGTGGCTGGCCGATCACGTGGTGCACGGCGCGGTGTTGTTCCCTGGCGCCGCCTTCGTGGATCTGGTGCTGCACGCCGGATTCCGCAGCGGTCATCCCCGTCTCGCCGAGCTCACCATCGATGTGCCCCTGGCGCTCACCGACACCGACGGCGCGCAGCTCCGTGTCGAGATCGATGAGGCGGTGAATGGCCGCCGCGGCGTCGCGGTCTTCTCGCGTCCGGAAGGCGCGGAGCCCGACGAACCGTGGACGCGGCACTGCGTGGGTGTGCTCGACGCCGAACCGGTGGTCGCGCCCGACCCGGTGACCTGGCCGCCCGCGGACGCCGAGCCGGTCGGCGTGGACGACTTCTACGAGGGAATGAGCGAATCCGGGATCGTCTACGGTCCGGCGTTCCGCGGCCTGCGGGCGGCCTGGCGCCGCGGCGACGAGCTGTTCGCCATGGTCCGGCTGGACCACGACACCGGTGAATTCGCCCTGCACCCGGCGCTTTTCGACGCCGCGCTGCAGGTCGCCGCGATCGATGCGCACGCCGAAGGGGGATCGGACCTGCCGTTCTCCTTCGCCGACGTGGCACTGCAAGCCCCCGCGCGGGACGAACTGCGGGTGCGGTTGGTGCGCCGCGGCGACCACGAGGTCGCGCTCGATTTCGCCGGGGCCGACGGCAAGTACGTCGGTTCGATCGCCGCGCTCGTCGGACGGGCCGTGTCCGACCGACCGCGAGCCACGCGGGTGACCGCGCTGCGACTGGACTGGCAGCCGGTGGCTTTGCCGCACGTCGCCGAGCTGCCCTCGGACACAACGGTACTCGACGCGGCGGTGCGTCCGTCGCCGCACGGGGACGTGGCCGAATCCGCTCGTCTGACGGCTGAGCACGTGCTCTGCTCGGTGCAGGACTGGCTGGCGCGGCAGGGCGCCGCCGCCCGGCTGGTCGTCGTCACCACGGGTGTGGGCGCCGCGGACCCGGCCCTTCGGCTGCCCGCGGCCGCGGTGTGGGGGCTCGTGCGCTCCGTTCAGATCGAACACCCCGGCCGCGTGGTGCTCGTCGACACCGACCGCGGCACCGAAACGCTCGCCGCCGCGATCGCTTCCGGCGAGCCGCAGCTGCGGCTGAGCTCCGGCGGCGCCCTGGTGCCGCGCCTGGTTCGCCGGGCACCGAGCACCGAGCAACCCCGGTTCGAGCCGGGCACGGTGCTGGTGACCGGGGCGAGCGGGGCGCTCGGCGGCCTCATCGCCACGCATCTGGTCGAGTCGTACGGGGTACGCAAGCTGTTGCTGGTCAGCCGTCGCGGCGCGGCGGCCCCCGGCGCCGACGAGTTCGGCGCGCGGCTACGCGCACTCGGTGCCGAGGTGGACTTCGCCGCCTGCGATGTCGGCGACCGGAGCGCGCTCGCCAAGCTGGTCGCGGCCGTGCCGGCGGACGCACCGCTGCGGGCAGTCGTCCACTGCGCCGGGGTGGTCGACGACGCGACCACCGATGGACAGTCCGGCGAGCGGCTGCGCAGGGTTTTCGCGCCGAAGGCAGACGCGGCTTGGCATCTGCACGAGCTGACGCGCGACCTGGACCTCAGCGCGTTCGTGCTGTTCTCCTCCGCGGCCGGGGTACTGGGCTCGGCCGGCCAGGCGAATTACGCGGCGGCCAACGCCTTCCTGGACGGGCTCGCCGCCGCGCGGCGCGCGCAGGGGCTGGCCGCGGTGTCGATGGCATGGGGCCTGTGGGACTCCGAAGCCGGGATGACCGGCGCACTCGACGCTGCCGATCGACGTCGGCTCGCGCGCACCGGTATCGTGCCGATCCGTGTGGAACAGGGGCTCGCGCTGTTCGACGCGGCGCTCACCGCCGAGGACGCGCTGGCCGTTCCGCTTCTGCTGAACCGCGCGGCGCTGCGCGACGCGGTGGCGATCCCCGCCGTGCTGCGCGGATTCGCCCCCGCCCCGGAAACCGGGCGTTCGGCGGAGTCGCCTGCGGACAGGATCCGCGGTCTGACCGGCGCAGAGCGCCGTGTGGCGGTACTCGAGCTGGTGCACGCAGAGGTCGCGGCGACACTCGGGCACGCCTCGACCGCAACCATTGCCGCCGAACGCAGCTTCGCCGATCTCGGTTTCGACTCGCTCACCGCGACCGAGTTACGCAACCGGCTCACCGCTCGGACCGGCGTCGCCTTGCCCGCCACCGTCGCCTTCGATCACCCGTCGCCGACCGCGCTGGCCACCTTCCTCGACGGCGAATTGCCGGGCGCGCCCGACACGCTGCTCACCGAATTGGACCGGCTCGCGGCCAGGCTCGCCGCCGAGCCGCCGACCGACGAGCACGCGCACATCGCCCAACGCCTCACCGATCTGCTCGACGAGTGGAATCGGCGCGGCGCCACGAACGGGCACAACGGCGCCGACCTCGCCGACACGACGCCGGAGGAGCTGATGGATTTCATCGATCGCAACCTCTGACCAGCCCTGGCCCCGTCCGCTCGAAAACACAGGTGGTTGTACGTATGTCGCAGGAGGAAAAGCTATTCGGTTACCTCAAGCGGGTCACCGCTGATCTCCAGCAGGCCAAAGAACGCCTGTCGGAGGCGGAGAGCCGGGAACGAGAGCCGATCGCGATCGTGGCGATGGCGTGCCGCTTCCCCGGCGGCGCGGACACACCGGAAGCGCTGTGGCACTTGGTTTCCACGGGCACCGATGCCGTGTCGGCGTTCCCGCAGGACCGGGGCTGGCCGCTCGACGAACTCTTCGCCGGGACGGACTCCCCCGGCACCAGCTCGGTCCGGGAGGGCGGGTTTCTGCACGACGCGGCGGATTTCGACGCCGCCCTGTTCGGCATCTCACCACGAGAAGCACTCGCCATGGACCCCCAACAACGACTACTCCTCGAAACCGCCTGGGAAACCTTCGAACACGCCGGAATCGACCCGACCTCACTACGCGGCAACCACACCGGCGTCTTCACCGGCGTCATGTACAACGACTACGCCACCCGCTTCACCCACGTACCCGACGAAGTCGCCGGACACCTCGGCAACGGCAGCGCGGGCAGCATCGCCTCGGGCCGCATCGCCTACACCTTCGGCCTCCAAGGACCCGCCGTCACCATCGACACCGCCTGCTCATCCTCCCTCGTCGCACTCCACCTCGCCGCACAAGCACTGCGCAACAACGAATGCACCATGGCCCTCACC
>NZ_BAGH01000508.1 GCF_000308715.1 Nocardia tenerifensis NBRC 101015 | reverse complement strand
TCGACTATCTGGTGACCGGTGGCCGACGGGACC
Organism: Nocardia tenerifensis NBRC 101015; assembly: GCF_000308715.1. GTDB lineage: Bacteria > Actinomycetota > Actinomycetes > Mycobacteriales > Mycobacteriaceae > Nocardia > Nocardia tenerifensis. Next base: position 4,628 of record NZ_BAGH01000508.1, on the reverse strand, counting down.
TGATCGACCTGGCCAGGTACGAGGTGTTGCGGTTGGAGTTGCTGTACGACCCGGCGGCCACCCTGGCGGCCGAGCGCGCGGCCGCCGCGCCGGGCGGGTCGAATCTCGGCGCGCACGTCCGGCTGGCCGAGTTCGACTCCGACGTGGTCGCCCAGCACAACGAGTGGCTGCGCACCGGTGTCGCTCCGCACGACACCCTGCGCAGCCCTGCTCGCATCGCTCTCGTCAAGGTCGCCGGGCGCAACGCCCTGGCCTGCTATCGCCTCGGCGAACAGGCTTACCGCGTGCTGCGGTCCGGCGCGCCGTATCCCCCGGAGGCCGAGCCGGTGGCGCGGTTCGCCAGGCAGGAAAGGCTTTTCGACGGGAACGGGGCGCGCTGATGCGCATCTGCGCGGTCATGAAATACCCGCCCATCCAGGGTGGCGTGAGCGCGCACTGTTACTGGATGGCGCGCGCGCTCGCCGAACGCGGTCATCAGGTCGACGTGGTGACCAATGCGGACGAGGTCGAGGACGACTATCGAATATTCCTCGACGACAACGATTTCGGCCGCCTCGAGGCGACGTTCCCGAACGGCGGTGCGGTGCGGGTGATCTCGACCGGGCGCTGGGAGCGCGCCCGCGCCTACATCCCGGCCGCGAATCCGTTCGCGACCAAGCTCGCCGCCTTGGCCACGGAGGAGATCCGGCTGCACGGCGCGGATCTGGTGTTCTCGGCCTATCTGGAGCCCTACGGGCTGAGCGCGCATCTGGCCGCGTCCTGGACCGGCGTACCGCACGTCGTCCAGCACGCCGGGAGCGATCGAACGCGGCTGCTCGACCATCCCGAGCTGGGCCAGGCCTATCGGGAGGTGCTGCGGCGCGCGGAAGTCGTTGTCGGCGACCGAAATCTCACTGGGCTCGGCATCCCGCTCGACCGCATCGCGCCCATACCGCGCGCGTCGCTGCCGCCGGAGTTCGCGCCGGACGGTCCGGTGGCCGACCTCTCGGCGCTCGTCGCCCGGCTCAGCGGCGAACCGTGGGTGCGCAACACCGCGCCGCTGGATCCCGGGGTCGCCACGATCGGCGTCTACGGCAAACTCGGTGTCGCCAAAGGCTCCTACGATCTCGTTCAGGCCCTGGCCCGGTTGCGCGGGCGCGGGCTGCGCTTCAACTTCCTGGTCATGGCGGGCGGCGCCGAGCGCGGGCGGTTCCTCGGCGCGGTGGACGAACTCGGGCTCACCGACGTGACCTGGACGCTGCCGTTCCTGCCGCACTGGCGGGTTCCCGAGGTGCTGCGGGCCTGCACGGCGGTGTGCGGCCTGGAGCGGGATTTCCCGGTGGAGGTGCACCGGCCCGGACTGCCGATGGAGCTGCTCAGCACCGGCACCTGCGCGGTGCTGTCGGCGGAAGTCGTTCGCACCCAACCGTATTGGCCGCAGCTGCGGGACAGCGCGCGGGTCGTCGAGGATCCCCGTGATATCGATGCGCTGGCTGAGGTCCTCGCCGAGGTGATCGAGGACCCGGCGGCCGCGGTCGAGTTCGGACGGCAGGGCGCGCAGCGAATTCCCTTGGCGGGCAAAGACGAACTGGGCACTGTGTACGAGGCGATCTTCGAGGCCGCCGTGCACGGCGCGCCGAGCGCAGCGGCCGGCTCGCCGCTTCCGCTGCTGCGCAAGCACATGCCGTCGACCCTGGCCCTGCTCGACGGCCGAGTCGAACGGTTGCTGGCACGAACGGCGCCGATCGGCGTGCTGGAATTCGCGGCGCTGTTGAACGAATCGGCTAGAGAAGCAACGGATCTGGGCTATCCAATCGACACCGTGTGCGAAGTCATCAGATTCGAGCGGCTGCGCCTGTGGCTCGCGGTCGACGCGGACCACGACGCGGTCCAGCCCGCCTTCGCCCGATCCCCCGGCGCACGCCGCGACGCCGATCTCGGCCGGTTACGCCCCGAACGCAGCGCCCTGCTCCGCATCGAGGAGTTCGCCCTCGACGTGGACGCCCTCACCACCCGCGGTGAGATCGTGCGCGGCGGACCGTGGCTGTGCGCGTTCCACAAGCGACCTAGCCTCAAAGGCCGCGTCTTCCGCCTCACGACGGCCACCCGCGACCTGCTCGACCTGTGCGACGGCACCAGAACCGTCGACGAACTCGCCGCCCTCGCCGAGCGTGCGCACGGCGCGGCGCCGGCCGCCGTACGAAACTTGTTGCGCCGATTCGCCATCGAGCACGTCGTGCAGCTGCGCTAGATCTCCCGGCACATCCGAGCGGAATATTCGACCGTGCGGCGACGGTTGGTCCCCGCATGCAGATAGGAATCAACACCTTCGTCACCGACGAGGGCATCAGCGGTCCACAGCTCGGCCCGGCGCTCGAGGAGCGGGGGTTCGATTCCCTGCTGCTCGCGGAGCATTCGCACATCCCGGCGAGCCGGGAGACCCCCTACCCTGGCGGCGGCGACCTGCCCCGCGTCTACTACCGCGTCGAGGACCCGTTCGTCACCCTGGCCGCCGTGGCGTCGGTCACCCGGACGCTGCTGCTCGGCACCGCCGTCACGCTGCTGATCCAGCGCGACGTCATCCACACCGCCAAGCAGGCCGCGACGCTCGACCGAATCTCCAACGGCCGCTTCCTCTTCGGCGTCGGAGCGGGCTGGAACCGCGAGGAGATGGCCAATCACGGCACCGACCCGCGCACCCGCGGCGCCCTGCTCGACGAGCAGGTGGCGGCCATCCGCGAGATCTGGACCGAGGACCTCGCCGAATACCACGGCCAGTACGTCGATTTCGACCCGATCTACTCCTGGCCCAAGCCCGTGCAGCGGCCGCACCCGCCGATCTTCGTCGGCGGCGGACCGGCCGCGGTGCAGCGCGCGATCCGGCACGGCGTCGGCTGGTTCCCCCTGGCCGTGCCCGACGCCGCCGCGGTACCCGCGCAGCTCGCCGAGCTCGACGGGCACGACCTGCCGGTCACGGTCGTGGGCGCGGCGCCCGACCTCGCCCTGCTCGACGCCTACGCCGAGGCGGGGGTACAGCGGGTGAGCCTCACGCTGCCGACCCTGCCCGAGTCGGAAACCCTGGATAAACTGGACGAATACGCCAAAATCACGGACCGCTACCTGTCCGCGCGGTAACCGGAGGTTCGCTCCGCGCCGCTTGGTTCCCGCGCCTTCGGTCCCCAGTCGCGGCATGTTCACTGCCCAGTTGCCTCCGACGGACACTATCGCCTGTGGTTATAGCGACCGAGCATGTCGAGAGGAACACTGTGCCACAGGTAGGGTCGGGTTTTCCGAGACGGCGGTTCATCGGCGGGGCGCTGGGCGCGGCGGCGCTGGGCGGCGGGCTGCAGGCCTTGCCCGCGGGCATGGCCGAGGCGCTCGCCGCGCCCCAGCGCCGAGGGGCGTTGAGCGACGTCGAGCACGTGGTGATCCTGATGCAGGAGAACCGCTCGTTCGACCACTACTTCGGCACGATGCGCGGCGTTCGCGGGCTCGCCGACGCGAGCGTCGTGGTCGGGGCCGACGGCCGCGACGTCTACCACCAACCGGACGCGGGCCGGCCCGACGGCGGCCATCTGCTGCCCTTCCACGTCGACACGGCGGTGGTCGACGGCCAGGACCTCGGCGACCTGCCGCACGGCTGGGACGATCAGCACCGCGCCATCCGCGGCGGCTGGAGCGACGGCTGGACCGCAGCGAAGGGCGAGATGGCCATGGGCTACTTCACCGCCGCCGACATCCCCTTCCATCGCGCGCTTGCCGACGCGTTCACCGTCTGCGACCACTACTTCTGCTCCGTCCTCGGGCCGACCACGCCCAACCGGCTCTACCACTGGACCGGAACCATCGACCCCGCGGGGCAGTACGGCGGCCCGGCGATCGGCAACCCGCCCGACTACCGGCCGGTGTACCGCTGGAAGACCTATCCGGAACGGTTGCTGGACAAGGGAATCAGCTGGAAGGTCTACGCCAACGACGAGGTGGGCGACGACGGCGCGCACCCCTTCGCCGGCGACTACGGCGACAATCCGCTGTGGTTGTTCGACGCCTACCACGATCCGCGCAACACCGAACTCGCCGCGCGGGCAAAGGTATTCGGCGCGCAGAACTGGAAGCCCGACTCCGGGCAGGGCAAGCAGGTCGGCCACGTGCTCGCCGACTTCCTCGCCGACTGCTCCGGCGGGCGCCTGCCCCAGGTCTCCTGGATCGTCGCACCATACGGATACTCCGAGCATCCCGCCGCCCGGCCCGTCGACGGCGCCGCCTATACCCAGGCGGTGCTGAAAGCGTTGTGGGGCAACCAGAGTTTGTGGAACTCGACCGCCCTGCTGATCAACTTCGACGAGAACGACGGGTTCTTCGATCATGTGCCGCCGCCGATGGCGCCGCCCGGCACGCCCGGTGAGTACGTCAACGGCCAGCCCATCGGCCTGGGTCCCCGCGTGCCCATGCTGGTGATCTCACCGTGGAGCCGCGGCGGGTGGGTGAATTCGCAGGTGCACGACCACACCTCGGTGATCCGCTTCCTGGAGAAGTGGACCGGGGTCGAGGAGCCCAATATCTCCGCGTGGCGGCGATCCATCTGCGGCGACCTCACCGGCTGCTTCGATTTCGCCAAGCCGAGCACCTCGGTGCCGATGCTGCCGACG
>NZ_BAGH01000509.1 GCF_000308715.1 Nocardia tenerifensis NBRC 101015 | reverse complement strand
CGCCGAAAATCGCTGCGCCACAGCCGTACACGAGCAACGCCGTGTCGGCGGCGAAGTAGTTGCCGAGCACGCCGGCGACCAGCGAGCCGACCGCCGTGCCCGAAACCGCTTGCACCAGCCACAGACTCGACACCCTGCCGCGCAGATCGTCGGGGGTGTGCTGCTGCAGGACCGCGAAGCGGAAGGTGTCGTTCACCGCGCGCCCGAGCCCGAAGCCGGCCAGGCCCAGTAGCGCGAGAATCGTTGTGCCACCGGCGCCCACGACGATCAGCGCGACGGGGAGCAGCGCCACCGAGACGAGCAGTGCCCGTCCGTTGCGGTGCACCCCGCCGGTCCAGCCGCTGGTGAACAACCCGACCAGCGCACCGGCCGCCGGCGCGCCGTAGAGCAGGCCGAGCACCGCCGCGCCCGCGCCGAGCACCTGGTCGGCGTACGCGGGCAACAGCACCATCGGCCCGCTGACCAGCATCACCGCCAGCCCGACGAGCAGCGTTCCGCGAATCACCCGGTGGGTCACCGCGAAACGCAGCCCGGTCAGCAGCGCGCGCAGCGGCGGCTCGTGCACGGTCCCGGTCGGCGGGTGCGCGCCCACCTCTTGGAACAGCGTCACGGTCAGCGCCGTGGCGCCCGCCGCGACGAAGTAGGTCACCGACACCCCGCCGGTCGCCGCGATGATCACGCCCGCCAAACCGGGGGTGACCACGGTGCCCAGCTCGGTGGTCAGCGTCATCAACGCCCCGGCCGCGGCCAGCCGATGCCTGCCGACCAGGGCGGGCGTCAGCGCCATCAACGCCGAACCGCTCACCCCGCCCGCCACGCCGTCCAGCACGGCCGCGCCGTAGATCACCGACAGCGCGGGATGATCCAGCAGCGAGTTGACGCCGAGGATCACGAACCCGAGCCCCGCCAGCGAACGCGCGAGCTGGATGGTGCGCCGCCGATCGTGCCGATCGGCGAGCACCCCGCCGGACAGACTGCCGACGAACATCGCCAGCGCCGTCACCACCGACACCCCCGCGACGTGCAGGCTCGACCCGGTGAGCTGGTAGACCTGCACCGGCAGCGCCACCATGAGCAGCCCGATGCCGAGCAGCGAGATCAACCGGGCCGCGAAGATGAACCGGAACGGCCTGCTGTCGCGCAGCGGCGAGAGGTCTATGACGAACCGGCGCAGCATGGTCAGCCGAGCTTCTGCGCGACGACGTCCAGCGTGTTCAGCGCGGCGTGGTAGTCCGGCCGGTAGCTGGTCGTCGGCAACTCGAAGACCTTACCGTCGCGGAACGCGGGCAGCCGCGCGTAGAGCGGATTCTGGCCCAGCTCAGCGGCGTTGGGGCCGCCGACCGGAATCACGAAGGCCACCGGGGCGTCGGCGACGCGGTCGAGCAGCTCGAGGCTCACCTCGAAGGAGTCCCCCGACCCGAACAGCGGCGGGTTTCCGGCCTTGGCCAGCACGTCGTCGGCGACGAACCCCAACTCGGCCAGCTGGGCGGGCAGCGCGGCGGACGGCGGCAGCAGGTACGGCTTCTTGTTCGCCACCGAGAGGAGGTAGACCACCTTGCCCGGGGGCACCTTGGCCGACGCCTTCACCTGAGCGGCCTTGTCCTGGTACGCCTTCAGCAGATCGGGCACCCGATCGGCGCGGCCCGCCGCCTCGGCGACCATGCGCAGCTGGTCCTGCCAGTTCGTCACCTTCGTCGGCACGAGCACGGTCGGCGCGATCGCGGTGAGCTTGTCGTAGAGCTTGTCCGCCTGCACGGCCGTAATGCCTTGGCCGCCACCGATGATCAGATCCGGGTTGGCCTCGGCCACCGCCTCGATGTTCAGCTCCGCGCCCGTGGGCAGCGCCTTGGTGCCCTGCGCCCGCGCCTTGTCGGCCCAGTGCGGCGGGAAGCCGCCGTCGAGGTTGGTCACGCCGATGATCCGGGTGTCGGTGGCCACCACCGGCGCGTCGATCGCGTAGAGGTAGTCGGCCATGCTCCCGCTGAGCACGACGATGCGCTTGGCCTCGTGCGGCACGGTCACCGGTCCGCGGTCGGTGGTGATCGTCCTGGACTGCTCCGCGGCGGCGGCATCGTCGGTGTCCGAGGAGCAGCCGGCCACGAGCGCGAGCGCCATGGACAGGCCGCCGAGCAGCGCGGCGGCGCGCCGCATTCTTCCCCGGGTACCGGACGTTCTTGCTGACTTCATCGATCTCCTTGTGTCGTAAGCATTTCCAGGTCGAGTGCGCGGTCGATCAGCGGGGCGAGCCGGGCCCATCCCGCCGGGGTCACGAGTCCGGCATGGTCGAAGGGGAGGTGGTGCACCTCCGGGTCGAGGCCGAGCCCGCGCCAGGCCTGCTCCAGGGCGGAGCCGGGCGACGCGGGGCCGCCCGGGCGCGGGCGGTCGGCGGTGAACAGGGTGAGCGGTCCGGCGTACTCCGGCACCGAGCAGTTCTCGAGCAAGCGCACGCACTCGGCGAATCCGGCGCGCAGCGCGGCCCGCAGTTCCGGGTCCTGTGCCAAGGCCTCCGGTGCCAGCGTGGTCACCAGCTCATCGAGTTCCAGGTCACTCGCCGGCGCATGCCCGCCGGGGGGCGCCGCGTCGATCAATCCGGCGAAGGCGACCCTCTCACCCGCCGCGGTCAGGCGAGCGGCCATGGCGTGCACGACATTTCCGCCGAAGGAGTAGCCGAGCAGGTGGTAGGGGCCGCCGGCCTGGTGTGCGCGCACCGTGGCGACATACCGGTCGGCCAGCTCGTCGACCGAGTTCGCCGACGGCTCCGCACCGCCGAGCGATGGTAGTTGCAACCCGATCACCGGGCGGTCGCCGCCCAGCCGGCCCGCCAAAGGCAGGAACTGCCAGGCGAATCCACCTGCGGGGTGTACACAGAACAGGGGCGGCCGCGCACCGCCTTCGCGCAGTACCACGACGTGGTCTCGGCTGAACAGTGGCGAATCCGCCTCCGCCGCAACGACGTCGGCGCGGTCGCGCTCGGAGGTAATGCCGTTGACGCCGACCGGTTCGGCGGCAATGCCGTCGGTGCCGTCCAAGTGGGCGGCGATGCCGTCGGCGCCGTCCAGGTGGGCGGCGAGTTCGGCGACCGTCGGCCGTGCCGTCAGCGTGCCGAGCGAAACCGTCACGCCCAGTGCGCGATCCAGCGCGCCGAGCAGGCGCATCGCGCGCAGCGAGTCACCGCCGAGATCGAAGAAGCTCTCCTCGATATCCACCTCGGCCCGCTCGAGCACCTGCTCGAACACCACGCAGACGGCGCGCTCGCGCGTCGTGCGCGGCGCTCGGCGGATCGTGCGACGCGGCGGTTCCGGCAGGGCGGCCCGGTCGAGCTTTCCGTTCGGCGTCAACGGGATCGCGTCGATCACGACGACCTCGGCGGGCACCAGCGCCGCGGGCACCCGGTCACGCAGTTCGGGACGCAGATCCTGTGGCACCCAGTCTGCTTCGGGAATCACATAGCCGATCAGCCGGGCCAGGCCCGACGAATCCTCGAGCACCTTCGCCGCCGCGCGGCGCACGCCGGGCAGCGCCGCCAGGGCCGCCTCTACCTCGGCCAGCTCGATGCGCACGCCGCGCACCTTGACCTGGTGATCGACTCGGCCGAGGTACTCCAGCTCGCCATCGCGCCTGCGGCGCACCAGATCTCCGGTGCGGTACATCCGGCCGCCGTCGGGCGAGTACGGATCGGCGACGAACGTGCCCGCGGTCAACCCGGTCCGGTCGCGGTAGCCGATCGCGATGCCGTCACCGGACAGGTACAGCTCACCCTGCGCGCCGACCGGCACCTCCGCCAGGCCCGAATCGAGCACGCGCGCATGGGCGTTGCGCACCGGCCTGCCCAAACACGGTGTGGGGCTGCCGGAGGCGGGCGAGCCGAGGGCGTTGATGGTGAACTCGGTCGGCCCGTACAGGTCGTACCCCATGACGTCGGGGCGTTCGCGCAGCATGGTCCACAGGTCCAGCGGCACCGCCTCGCCGCCGAGCAGCACGAGCGCGGGCACGTGCGCCCCCTCGAGCAGGCCGGCGGCGATCAGTTCGCGGGCGTAGGACGGTGTCACGTTGACCGCGTCGATGCCGACCTCGCGGTAGTGCTCGACCAGGGCGGCGGGCTCCAGCCGGGCCCGCTCGTCGATGACGTGCACCTCGTGCCCGGCGAGCAGCCAGAACAGCTCCTCCCAGGACATGTCGAAGGAGAACGACACCGTGTGCGCGACGCGCAGCCTGCCGCGCGCCGCGAAACGCTCTGTCGGGCCGAAGATCTCATCGAGGTGGTTGTGGTACATCGTGGTCAGCCCGCGATGCCCGACCACGACGCCCTTCGGCCGGCCGGTCGACCCGGAGGTGTAGATGACGTAGGCCGGTTGGTCCGCGACGCGCGGTCCGGCCACCGCCGCGTCGGGGACGGCGGGCGGGGTGACCACGCCGTCGAGCACCGCGCCGACGACGGGTCGGTCGATGAGCAGCCGGACCCGGGGACCCCGGGGACCGGCGAGCACCCGCTCCTGATGCTCGGTGGTGCTGATCAGCGCGACCGCGCCGCTGTCCGCGAGCAACTCGCGCAGGCGGGCGGGCGGATGGGTCAGATCGAGCGGCAGGTAGGCCGCGCCGGTGCGCATGACCGCGAAGATCGCCACCACGTGGTCGGCGATGCGCGGCAAAGCCAAGGCGACCACGTCGGACGGACCGACCCCGCGACTCGCGAGCAGCCGCGCCATCCGGTCCACCCGCGCGT
>NZ_BAGH01000510.1 GCF_000308715.1 Nocardia tenerifensis NBRC 101015 | reverse complement strand
GCACGGTCACACCGGTATGCCCGGCAACCGGCGCTCATGGCGGTGAGCGCCGGTTGCCGGCCGAGTCAGGCGCGGCTGCGCACCGGCTCGCCGCGATACCGCGACCTCGGGCCGTCGATCCGCAGCAGCCGCCAGGCCAGCTTCGCCGCCGGGTTCATCAGGCCGATGTCGGCCGCGAGCATGCGGGCCTCGCCGAAGAAGTCGCGGCGCCGGGCGCGGGCTTCGGGGCTGCGCCAGAACAACTCCCGGCGAATGCTGAGCGGAATGTCGAACTCGCGGAACAGCGAGCGCGGCGGCTTCACGATCAGGTCGCAGGCGATGAACATGATGAGCGGATAGGCCAGCGACAGCGTCCCGCGCTGCGCGCGACCCAGCTTCGGCACGCGATGGCGCAGGTACTCGTGCGCGAAGGCGATGTGGCGCGCCTCCTCGGCGATGTGAATGCGCATCACGTCGCGCATGATCGGGTGCACGTCCTCCCCCGCGCGCAGCACCTGCTTCTGCACGTGGTCGATGGGCTCCTCGCCCGCGAGGACGGCGACGAAGAACGTCGTCGGGAAGTACCGGCCGAGCAGCGGGACCAGCGGGCCGACCGCCTTCATGAACTTGCTCATGCCCGGCACGTCCGCGCCGATCCGGTTCACCATCTCCTGGAACATCAGGGTGTGGTTGACCTCCTCGGCGACCTCGTGATTGAGGTACCGGAACTCCGCGGATCCGTTGGGCACCACGGCGAACAGGTAGTTCATCACCCCGCCGATCAGCACCTCCTCGAACTGCAGGCCGACCTTCGCGATATTGGCCTGCCGCCACATGCCGATCTCGATCTTGCGCGACTCCGGCAATGCGAGATACCACGGGTGCGCGCCGAGCGGATCGGTGTCCGCGGGCAGGATCCACCGCGGGTCGTTCGGCACCACCGCCCATTCCGGTGCGTCCCAATCGATCTCGGTGTACGGATCGAAGTGCTTGTTCACCGACCCCTCGGAGAGCGTCGTCAGGATGCCCGCATAGGCGCTGCGCGCCGCGGTCCGAGACGGCGCCGTTGCCGACTTTGTAGCCATGACGTCTACCTCGTAATCCAGTGCAGATTAATGTGACACCCATTTACAGTAACACGGTGTCTCACTCATATCCAGACGCCCACCCGATCTTTCGCGCGGCGTCGGAACAGATGCGGTAGCTCGCATGTTGCCTAGGGGAGTTGCCGACGAGAGTGAGGGGTTAGCGTGCGGGTCGAGATCTGGACCGATATCAACTGTCCGTTCTGCTACCTGGGGAAGGAGCGGTTCGGGCAGGCATTGGCGGAGTTCGCGCATGCGGGGGAGGTCGAGGTGGTGCATCGGTCGTTCGAGCTGGATCCGACGGTGCCCGCTGGGGAGTCCGGGCCGGTGATCGCGAAGATCGCGCGGAAATACGGCATCAGTGAGGCGCAGGCGGCGGCCAACGAGCGGGGGATCGGTGCGCAGGCGGCCGAGATGGGGTTGCCGTATCGGACCGAGGGTCGCGACTACGGCAACTCGTTCGATATGCATCGGCTGCTGCACTACGCGTTGGCGCAGGACGAGCAGGAGGCGCTGCTCGACGCGCTCTATCGGGCGAATTTCGCGGAGGAGCGGTCGCTGTTCGGCGACCACGAGCGGCTCGTCGAGGTGGCGGTCGCCGCCGGGCTCGACGAACAGGCGGTGCGCACGGTGCTCGCGGACCCGCAGGCCTACGCCGACGAGGTGCGGGCGGACGAGGCCGAGGCGGCGCGCCTGGGCGCGACCGGCGTGCCGTTCTTCGTCTTCGATCGCAAGTACGGTGTGTCCGGGGCCCAGCCTTCCGAGGTGTTCGCCCGCGCACTCGACCAGGCCTGGGCCGATCGCGAACCGGCGATCCAGACGATCGGCGCGGGCGAGGTCTGCGGTCCGGACGGTTGCGAACTTCCGTCCCGTGACTGAACGCCCGAAAAGTACTGAGGCACTGTGACCGTCGGTGCGCACTGCGGCGGGGAATAATGAACGCCCATCCCACGATTGGAGCCGATCATGACCAGCGCTGACTTGTTGATCGATGCTTTCGGCCGCGTGCAGGAGAACGTGCACGGCGCCGTGTCCGGCCTCACCCAGGACGAACTGGGGGTTCAGCTGGAGCCGGGCGCCAACTCCATCGCCTGGCTGATCTGGCATCTGACCCGCGTGCAGGACGACCACATCGCCGACGTCGCCGGCCTGGAGCAGGTATGGACGGCGGCGGGCTGGGCGAAACGCTTCGGCCTGCCGTTCGACGACGCCGCGACCGGCTACGGCGACAACCCGGACGAGGTCGCCCAACTCGGCGCCGTCCCCGCGGACCTGCTCCTCGGCTACTACGACGCGGTGCACGCGCAGACCATCGACTACGTCTCCGGCCTCACCGACGCCGACCTCCCCCGCGTCGTCGACACCCGCTGGGACCCGCCCGTCACGCTCGGCGTCCGGCTGATCAGCGTCGTCGACGACGATATCCAGCACTCCGGCCAGGCCGCCTTCGTGCGCGGAGTCCTGTTGCGCCGCAGGTGATTCACCGGAGGCGGACTCGGGGGCCGATTCAGGGTCATCCCTGATGGCAGGCGAGGAACGGCTCTCCATACTCGTTTAGTCGATATCGACTATATGAGCATGGGGAGTCGTCCGATGGCAGCACACAGCCGTATCTCGCCGAAACCCTCCCACGAACAAGCGCCGCCGCGCACCGCGCGAAACATGGTGTGCGGCTTCGCGATTCTGGCGGTCCTCGCCGCCGTGCTGCCGCCCGCCTTTCCGGCGACTCTGCCAGCGGCGCGCGGGCTGATGTGGTGGCTGCTCGCCGCGCTCGGCGGTGGCCTCGCCGCAGTGCTCACCGCGCGGCCCGCCACGCCTCGCTCCTTGGTGCTCGGCGCGGGCTGGCTGCTGGTCGTCGGGACTGTGCTGCAAGCGTTTCTGATCGGCGACCTGATCGCCATGTTCGCGACCTGGCTGGTCGTCCCGATCCTGGCGCTGCTCGCCGGGCAACTGCGGCCGAAACCGCGCAAGGCCCTCGTCGCCTCGCACGCCGTCGCCTCGGCCTGCTGGGTCGGCACCGGCCTGACCGTCTCCGCGATGTCGGTGGTCGCCATGACGACCGCCGATCTCCAGACCGCTCGGGTGGTCTACGAATTGATGGAGGTCATCGACCGCACGCTGCTGCCGTGGACGAACTTCGCCACGTTCCTCACCGGTGTCGGCCTAGGCATGACCACGAGCTGGGGGCTGATCCGCTACTACTGGGTGGCCGTCAAACTCACCATCCCGGTGGCAATCCTGTTCGTGGCGTTCGGCTTTCTGCACAGCGAGCTGGAGCACGCGGCCGAGCGGGCCGAGCGGGCCGTCGCCGCGGGCGCGACCACCGCCGACTTCGGCGCGGCGGCCGACGTCGCGCTCTGGGGCTTCGGCGGCTCGACGCTGAGTCTCGTGGTCGCGGTGCTGCTGTCGGTGTACAAGCCCGGCGGTAAGACGCGGCGCGGGCGCAGGCTCCAGCCCACGCGGGTGCGCCGCCGCGCCGAGATCGGTTAGCCTGGCGCATCAAGGGGTTCGGCGGGCAGGAGGGTCTCGTGGCGACTCGGCGGGATCCGCTGCACAACTCGCTCGCCCTGGTCGTGCTCGCCTATCTCATCGAACGCCCGATGCACCCCTACGAACTCGGCAAGCTGCTCGAGAGCCGCAACGCCGAGCGCAGCATCGAGTACAAGCACGCCTCGCTCTATATGGTCGTCGAGCAGCTCACCAGGGCCGGCTACCTCGAGCCGCTGCGCACCGAGCGCGCCGGCCAGCGCCCCGAACGCACCGTCTACCGGCCCACCGAGTCCGGCCGGGCGAGGCTGCGCGAGCGGATGCGCGAGCTGGTCTCGGTGCCCGCCAAGGAGTATCACCGGTTCGAGGCCGCGCTGTCGGTGCTCGTGGTGCTGCCGCCGACCGAGGTGCCCGGCCTGCTCGAGCAGCGCGGGCAGGCGCTCGCGGAGCAGATCGAACACCAGCGCTCGGTCGTCGCCGCGGCACCCGACGTCGACCCGGTGTTCCTCATCGAATACCACTATCGGCTCGAATTGCTCGAAGCCGAGCGACGATTCGTCGACCGTTTCCGCGCGCTGATCCAGCACGATCCCGCCGCGCTCGGCGAGTTCTGGCAGCGGCTCCACCTCGACTGACAGGCCCTACGCAGGCCAATTTCTGAGGAGTGCGTCGAGGGCGTCCAGTGTCCTGGACCAGGATTGCGCCACGTCGCGGGGGTGGCTGTCGTAGCGGCCGGTGTTCTCCAGGGTCACGTAACCGTAGAAGGTGCCGCCCAACAGGCGGATCGCGTCGGTTTGGTCGGGCTCGGAGAGGTGGTAGCCGCGCAGGAGTGCGCGGGTCATCTCCGAGTGTCGCATGGCCGCGCTGGCCGCGGCCGTCGCGGGATCGAGGTCGAGCTGGGCCGCGGCGTAGCGGCCGGGGTGCTGCTTGGCGTAGTCGCGGTAGGCATTGGCGAAGGCGACCAGCGCGTCCTTGCCCGCGCGCCCGGCCAGCGCCTCGCCGACCTTGTCGGCCATCTCGGCCAGGGCCAGCACCGCGATCTTCACCCGCAGGTCGCGCGCGCTCGTCAGCCGGGAGTAGAGGCTGGCGTCCTTCACGCCGAGTTTGCGGGCCAGCGCGGGGACGGTCACGTTGTCGAAACCGATCTCGTCGGCCAACTCCGCCGCCGCCTGAACCAGGCTCTCGTCGGTCATCCTGGCGCGCGCCATCCAGC
>NZ_BAGH01000511.1 GCF_000308715.1 Nocardia tenerifensis NBRC 101015 | reverse complement strand
TCGTTCTTTTCTGAGGACATCGAGAAGTCGCGCGGCGTCAACCGCACCACCAGGAGCACAGCCAGCACGGTGATGCCCGCTCCGATGAACGAGGTCGCGGTCAACGCCGAATCGAACGCGTCCCGAGCATGATTCATGATGACCTCCCCCACCTCCCCGCCCTTGCGCGCCGCCACGGCGGCCGCGCCGCCGACCGACCCGCATGGCGCCGAGTGCGATCTGCGGAACGAAGATCGCGACCGCGGCCGCGGTGAACGGACCGCGCCGGAACAGCCGCACGTCCAGCAGCGGGTCGTCGAGGTGGAGCTGACGTCGGGCGAAAAGCGCCAGCGCCGCAAGGCCTATCGCCAACACCACCAGATCGGCGACGGTCAGCGACCCGGTCGCGGTGTGCTTGATGCCCCACGCCACCGCCATGATGCCGACCACCGACAGGCCCGCGCCCACCAGGTCCAGCGACTGCCCCCGCCCCGGCGACCGGAACTCGGGCAGCAGCGGGACGCTCACCGCGATGATCGCGATCGCGCACGGCAGGTTCAGCCAGAAGGCCGCGCGCCAGCCGGAGTTCTGCACCAGCAGGCCACCGACCACCGGACCGGCCGCCGCACCGAGGCCGGTCACCGCCGACCAGATCGCGATGGCGCGCACGCGTTCTCGATCGTCGGTGAAGATATTGCGGATCATCGACACCGTCGAGGGCATCAGCATCGCCGCGCCGATCGCGCACAGCGCGCGCCCCACCAGCAGCTGCCACGGCTCGTTCGCGGTGGCGGCGACGATCGACGCGAGCGCGAACACCACCCACCCCGCGACGAACATGCGCTTGCGGCCGATCCGGTCCCCCAGTCCGCCGCACAGCACGAGCAGTCCGCCGAGCAGCAGCGCGTAGATATCGACAATCCACAACTGCGTCAACGGATCCGGCTGCATATCCCGAATGACCGCGGGGAACGCCACATTCAGGATCGTCACGTCCATCATCACCACGAAGACGCTCGCGCACAGCACGGCGAGCATCGCCCAGCGCGCGCCGGTACCGGTACGGTCGGTGCCCATCTCGGATGTCCTTCCAGCTGGAGTCGTCGCCGGACCGGCGCGGCGTCAGTCGGCGCGCAGCAACGGCTGGGTGGTGCAGCGGAACGCGCCGCCGAACAGCCGCGAGACCGAGAAGTCGATGTACTCCACGGTGATTCCGCGCCCCTCGAGTTCCTTGCCGACCCGTTCGAACTCCGGATCGGTGAGGTAGGTGCTCGGATCGATCGACAATCCGTTGGTCGCCATGGCCGCCGCCTCGTCCTCGCTGACCTCGATCTGTTCCCAATCACGCAGTGCGGCAGGCAATCCGGCGGGCAGTCGGGCGGGGCAGGAGATCATCAGTCCGTCCCGGATCAGGCTGATCGCGCAGTCCAGGTGCAGCACATGCTCCGGCAGCGTGACCTCGGTGACGGTGAACCCGAACGGCTCGAGGTACTTCGCCAGCCAGCGGTAGCCGAGCTCGTTGGTGGCCATGCCCGAGCAGCCGACGAAGATCTCCTTGCCGAGCACCAGGACGTCACCGCCCTCGAGGAACGGACCCCCGCCGGGGTGGCCGAGCGGCGACGCCTCCGGCTGCGGCAGCGCGACGTAGCGGGCGCTGGACGGCACGACCCGGTCGAGCAGCAGTTGCCGGCTCGGCAGCACCTCCATCCGGCGATGCGGGAACTGCAGTACGCCCTCGATCACGTGCTCACCCACGGTGAACCAGGGGTCGCGCACGAAGAAGTTGGCGTAACCGGTGTCCCCCGCCGCCTCCTTCTCCGTGTCGTTGAACAGCCGCGGCCGCAGCACCTCCACGCCGTGCCGGGTCAGCACCGCCGCAAGTTCGTCGCGCTCGGCCTCCCATGCCTTCTGCTTTTCCGGGTACACCTCGCCGAAGTCCTTACCCCACACCGCCTCGAGGATCTCCACCGCGCTGTCCTCCACCGGCATGGAGTGCCCGAGGATCGCGGCATTGGCGGGCGCGCGGAACTCGCTCTGGGATACGACCACGCTGCGCAGCGGCGCGAACTCGCTGTCGACCCGGACCTTCGCAGTTTCAGCAACCATGGAATCGAATCCTAAAAACCCGAATCGGACACTGTCCACGAATGGCTTAGGCCCACATAACCTGCGAAATCATGGGGCTGTCCGGGACCGAGACACCGCGGCATCGCCGTAACCCATGAACTATTGCAACCAACCAGCAACCATTTGTGCGGTCGATCGTTATCGTGCGTGTGCCCGCCGCCTCTTGACGCTGCGACGAAACGCCGGTACGTGCGAAAGGGGAGTTCAGGACGGCCGGACGAGACCCGCCGGGGCGAAGGGCGCGCTGCCCGCCGGGACGGCCCGCTCGCCGAGCGAACCGCCGCACGCGGTCAGGTAGTCCCGCAGGGTGTCCGCAGCAGCCGTGAGGTGGCGGTGCAGGACGGCGGTGGCGGCCGCGGCGTCGCGGGCCTCGGCCGCGTCGGCGAGGGCGTGGTGTTCGGCCTGGCCGATGGCGTCGGCGCCGAGTCCGGCGAGGTGGAGCCGGATGATCTGCTCCTCCTCTTCCAGGGCAGCGCGCACCAGCTTCAGCAAGCGATAGTTGGTCGCTTTCCGGCACAGCGACATGTGGAACTCGGTATTCAGGCGCCCCACGGTGACGGGGTCGGTTTCCGTATCCAAACGGCGGGCGAGGCTTCGAGTTTCGTGGATATCGGCGTCGGTGAGATTCGGAATCGATAATTCCAGCGCGGCGGGTTCGATGATCAGGCGCAGGTCATATGTTTCCAAGAAGTCGACCGGGTCGATGTTCACGGCGACGGCGCCCTTGCCCGTCCGCAACCGGACGAGGCCTTTTGCCTCCAGCTGAATCAGGGCCTCGCGCACCGGCATACGACTCACCCCGAAAACCTCGGCGAGCTCCTCCTGCCGCAGCGGCGTTCCGGGGCGAATGGTTCCGTTCAGGATCGCCTCCGACAGAGTCGACTCGATAACCGACCTGGATTGTGTCTGCGGCACCGAAATGTGCCCCAGCGCAGCCATGATCGGTCTGTGTCGTGCGCTCATCAGAACGGTGCCGCCTACCTCTGCGTGGAGTGTTCGCATCCGGATCCGGATCCAGTTCAGTTTCTAACACTCCCCGGCCCCGGCGGACAACATTTCGCCTCGCCGCGCGTTGTTCCCGTGCGTCCCTTAGTTATTTATGGGATGAATCATTGCCGCCGGGACGATCGCGGCACACGCGAGCGCGCCCATTATTACAAGCGCGAACGCGAGTGTGGTGGAGGTGTAGAGGCTGCCGAAGGCCGCGACGCCGAGGACGAAACTGAATTGGAACGTGGTGGTGGCGATGCCCGTGGCGTCCGGCACCTGGCCGGGGCGCACATGCGCCACCGTCAATCCGAGCATCGGCGTGAAGCAGGCCCCGTAGCCGAATCCGGCCACCGCCAACAGCATCGCGGCCGAACCGGTGTCGAGGCCGTCGCCGTGTTCGATCGCGCCCATCAGGATCAGGCTGCCGCCGAGTACGGCGAGGCCGGCGATGGTCAGGGCGAGGTGTCGCCGGTGCGGCACCAGCGAGCCCGGCGCCGAGCCGATCCCGAACCCGATCGCGAAGGGCACCAGCGCGAGTCCGGCCGCCGCGGCGCTGTGCCCGTGCTGGTCCTGGAGATCGGCGGCCACGCAGAACAGCACCCCGGTGTAGGTGGTGCTCGACAACAGCAACGCGATCAGGCCGGGCCGCATGCCGGGCACCGCCATGATGCTCAGGTCGAGTAGCGGAGCGCCATTGCGCCGCAGCTGGATTCGCTGCCACGCGACGAACACCGCGAGCACCGCGACGCCCAGGGCCGCGACCGCCCAGCCGAACCCTGACCACCCGGTGTCGGGGCCGAGCGCGAGGGCGCCCGTGATCGACGCGGCGCCGACGGTCAGCAGGCCGACCCCGGCCAGGTCGAGTCGCCTTGGGGAAACCGCGATCTCGGGCAGCAACCGGGCGGCTCCGGCCAGCACCGCGACGCCTATCGGCAGATTGATCAAAAAGACTGTCCGCCAGCCCAATCCGAAGACGTCGAGGCTGATCAGCGCGCCGCCGATGGCGAGTCCGGAGGTGGCGCCGATGGAGATCATCGCGCCGTAGGCGGCCAGCGCCCGCGTACGCGCCTTACCGACGAAGTCCGCCTGGATGAACGAGATCGCCTGCGGCACAGCCATGGCCGCGCCCAGCCCCTGGACGGCGCGCGCACCGATCAGCACGACGGCGTCGGGCGCCGAGCCGATCAGCACGGAGCTGACGGTGAACACCGCGATCCCGATCAGGAACAGTCGGCGCCTGCCGCGGTCGGAACCCAGTCGTGCGCCGGTGATCAGCATGCTCGCGTAGGTGAGCGTGTAGGCCGTGACCGCGAGCGCGGCGGTCCCCGGCTCGATCCCCAGGTCCTGCTGGATCGAGGGGGCCGCGATATTGCCGACGGTGGTGTCCATCGACGACATGAACTGTCCGGTCAGCACGACCGCGAGCGCCAGCCAACGCCGGGGGGACCCGGGTACGGTCCCGTCGACAGTCGGCGGCGGGGCCGTCCGCACCCGCTCCGGCGGCATCGTCACCGTCGCGGGCCGCCGTGTCCGGTGTTCTCCTCGGCGAGTAGCTCTTCCATCGCCGCGACGCAGTCGAAGACGTCGACGTGCCGGATGTAGAGCGGCGCCAGTCCGAAGCGCAGCAGGTCCGGCGGGCGCAGTTCGAGATGGAAACCGCGGGCCGCCAGGCCTTTCGCGAGCCGCTCGGCCGAGTCACTGTGCAGCGACACGTGGCTGCCGCG
>NZ_BAGH01000512.1 GCF_000308715.1 Nocardia tenerifensis NBRC 101015 | reverse complement strand
CGGTGACGAGGGCGGTTTTGCCGGTCAGGTCGGTCATGGGTGTACTCCTGCTGTTAGGGAACGATCCCTAACAACAGGAAGTCTCAACAATTGATTCCGTCCGTGGGTGGACGCGTCGCCGCCCCCACCCAGCGGGCATGATCAGCCGGTGAGCTCTTTACACCGACCGATCGCGGTCTTCGACGCCGGCCTCGGTAGCTACTCCGCGGTGGAACTCCTGCACCAGCGCCTGCCCGACCGCGACATCGTCTACCTCGCCGACCGCGCCAGCTTCCCCTACGGCGCGAAGGACCGGGCCGAGCTGTTGTCGGTGGTCGAGCGCGCGGTCCGCTATCTGGCCGAGCTCGAGCCGTGCGCGATCCTGCTGGCCTCCAACGCCCCCTCGGTGACCATCCTCGACGACTTGCGCGGTCCGGCACCGATATTCGGCGTGCGCCCACCGGTTCGCGAGGCGCTCGGGGTGGCGGGCGAGGTGGCGGTGCTCGGCGTGCGGTCCCTGGTGGAAAGCGCCGAGCTGGCCGAATTCCTGCGTGCCGAGGCGGGCGCGGATAACGTGCGGGTCCACGCGGTGAACGCTTCGTCGCTGGTCGAATTGGTGGAGAGCGGCGATTTCCTGTTCCGGCGCGAACACACCTCGAGCGTCATCGCCGAATTCTTGGACGCCCTCCTCGCGGAGCATCCCGGCATCGCCGCGGTGACACTGTCCAGCACCCATTTGCCTTGGCTGCGTGACTATTTCGAGCGCGCACGGCCCGAACTGCGTTTGTTCGACCCGATCGAGGGCGTGGTCGACCAGATCCGCCCGCTGTCGATGCCGGGCAGCGGTATCGTGCGCGGACTCGTCACCGAGAACGAGCGCTACCCCGCAAGCGAGTTCCGCGACATGCTCGCCCGGCTCGAGATCGACCTCGCGCTGGAGTCCGTCGTCATTCCATAAACCAATGGACTACAGTTAACGAAGTGGATGAAGGTGGATGTGATGAGTGAACAAGGCGCCGAGTCGGCCCTCCACCCCGTCGCGGCCACCTTCGACCTGCTCGGCGACCGCCTGACGCTGACCATCCTGCGCCACGCGTTCGTCAACCACACGCGCCGCTTCAACCAGTGGATCGAGCGCACCGGCGCGCCGCCGGCCGTGCTCACCGCGCGACTCGCGGCCCTGGTCGACGCGGGCGTGTTCGTCCGCGTCCCGCAAGCCGGCGCGCCGGACCGCTTCGACTATCGGCTCACCGATCTGGGCTTGGCGACCTGGGAGATCCTGGTCTCCGTCTGGGGCTGGCAGCGCGAGTGGACCGCCGAGGGCGCGCTGCACCCGGACCTGGTGCACGGCGCGTGCGGCCACCGCGGCCCGCCGGTGCTGATGTGCCGGGGCTGCGGCCGCACGGTCACCCCGCGCGACACCGAGGTCGAACTCGGCGATGATGCGTTGTGGCGCTTCACCTCCGGCGGCAGGCGCCGGGCCCGCGCGCCCGTCTCCGACCGGGCCGACATGCGGTTCGACGAGGTGATGGCGGCGATCGGCGACCGATGGAGCGCCACCGTGACGGGCCTCGCGCTGGCCGGCATGCGCCGATTCACCGCGTTCCGCACGGCCATGAACATGTCGCCGACCACGCTGACCGAGCGGCTGTCCCGGCTCTGCGACGCCGAGATCCTTTGCCGCAGTGGCGAAGGCGCGGGGCGCGAGTACCGGCTGACCCCGCGCGGCCGCGCGCTGTTCGGGATCTTCGCGTTCCTGCTCGCGTGGTCAGAGCTGGCGCACCCCGAGGCGCCGGAATCGGGGCTGCTCATCAGGCACCGCAAGTGCGGCGCGCCCTTGCGGCCCGCACTGCGTTGCCGCGGCTGCGACACCCACCTCGCCCGCACCGACGTCCGGTTCGAGCCGCTGTCGCACACCGTCATCGATCGCCTCAGGAGCTCTTGACACCGATCCGTGAGACGCGTATCACTTCATTAACTGTACTGAAGGGCTACGCGACTCATGACGCTCGAGGAAGAACTCATCGCACCGGCAGCGCAGGCGCTGACCAACCCGTACCTGGAGGGCATGTACGCGCCGACCGCCGAGGAGATCACCGCCCCGAATCTCCCTGTCCTGCAAGGCGAACTCCCCGCCGATCTCGACGGCGTGTACGTGCGCAACGGCCCGAACCCGCAGTTCGCCCCGATCGGCCGCTACCACTGGTTCGACGGCGACGGCATGCTGCACGCGGTGCACTTCGAGAACGGCAAGGCCACCTACCGCAATCGCTACATCCGCACCACGGAGTTCGAGGCCGAGCGCGCCGCGGGAACGGCCCTGTGGCGCGGCGTGATCGAGCCCTGGGACGACAACCCGCCCGGCGACCGCAGAGAGCGCAACTCCGCCAACACCGACGTCGTCTTCCACCACGGCAACCTGCTCTCGCTGTGGTACCGCGCGGGCAAACCCTATGCGCTGGACCCGATCAGCCTCGAGACCCGCGGCGTCGACACCTTCGGCGGCACGCTGCCCGGCGAGATCTCCGCGCACGCCAAGGTCGACGAGCGCACCGAGGAGTTCATCTTCTTCGACTACGGCATCCACGCGCCGTATCTGCGCTACGGCGTGGCCGATCCGTCCGGCACGGTCACCCACTACACCGGCCTCGAGCTGCCCGGCCCGCGCCTGCCGCACGACATGGCGATCACCGAGAACTACTCGATCCTCATGGATCTGCCGCTCTACAACGATCCGAGGGCCGCCGCGGCGGGCCGGTTCAAGCTCTTCTTCGACCGCACCCTGCCGAGTCGTTTCGCGGTGCTGCCCCGGCGCGGCGACGGCGCGCGGGCGCGCTGGTTCGAGGCCGCGCCGGGCTACATCTATCACACGGTCAACTCGTGGGAGGAGGGCGACGAGATCGTCATGGTGGTCTGCCGCGTCTCGAAGCCCAGCCCGGTGTCCGACCGCGCGAACCCCCTCGCCCAGCTGCTCGCCTACCTGCGACCCGAGGCGAAACTGCACAGGTACCGATTCAATCTGCGCACCGGTGCCACCGTCGAAGAGCCCATGGACGACGTCAACACCGAATTCCCCGCCATAGACCAGGGTCTCACCGGCCGGCGTGGCCGCTGGTCCTATCAGATGCGCCTATCGGTAGACAGCACAATGCTTTTCGACGCCGTGATCAAATACGACCTACGCAGCGGCGCCAAGGAGACACAGCCCTTCGGCGACGGCGTCTTCGGCAGCGAGCTCACCGTGGTCCCGCGCCCGGACGCCCGCGACGAGGACGACGCCTGGCTGACGATGTTCGCGTTCAACAGCCACACCCAGCTGTCCGAGGTGTGGATCTACGACGCCGCCGACCTCTCCGCCGGGCCGACGTGTCGGCTCGGCCTCCCGACGCGGGTGCCGCTCGGTTTCCACGCCACCTGGGTCGGCGGCGAGCGGATGCGCGCGGCCGCGCACCCGGTCGGGTGAGCGCCGCCGACCGCGGACTCAGCGTGAGCCTGCCGTACTGGCAGGACCGCGATCCGCTGGACGCGCTCGCCGTCGCCGAGGCGGCCGAGAAGCTGGGCTACCGCCGCCTGTGGATCGGGGAGATGGCCACCTTCGACGCCTTCGCCCTGGCGACCGCCGTCGGACAGGCGCCGGGCCGAATGCCGTTGTGCCTCGGGCCGTTCGCCGTGGACGTCCGCAGCCCGGCCACCCTCGCCATGGGCGTCGCCAGTGTCGCGGCGCTCACCGGCCGGCGCGTCGATGTCGCGATCGGCAGCTCGAGCACCGTCGTGGTGCACGACTGGCACGGCCGCGAAAGACGCCGCACCGCCGCGCATCTCGCGGACACGGCGCACATCCTGCGCGGGCTGCTCGCGGGCGACAAGGTCGATTTCGCGGGGACGGTGGAGCGCAGCACGGGCTACCGGCTCCGGCTCCCGCCGCCGCCATCGTCGATCGCGGTCGCCGCGTTCGGCGCGGGCGCGCTGGCCGCCGCCGCGCGCACGGCCGACCGGGTGGTGCTCAATCTGGTCACGCCCGAACAGGTTTCGCGGTGCGCCGAGCTGGTTCGGGAGGCCGCCGGAGGACGGCCGAGTCCCGCCGTCTCGGTGTGGGTCACGGCCGCCGCCCGCCCCACGCCCGACATCCTCGCCACGGTCCGCCGCGGTGTCGTCGGCTATCTGCGCGCGCCGGGCTACGCCGCCATGTTCGAGGAGGCGGGCTTCGGCAAGATCGTGCGCCTCGCCCGTTCCGGCGCGCACCCGCGCGATGTCCTGGCGGCCGTGCCCGACGAATTGCCGGCGGCGGTAGGCATTTTCGGCGACGACCTCACACTCCGGCGCCGCCTCGACGCCTACCGCGACGCGGGTGCGGACGAGATCGTCGTCGTGCCCGCCACCTCCGCCGACGACCCGGCGGGCCACCGCACGCTGGAGACCCTCGCGAGGATCGACCGTGCCTGAGGCCTACATCTACGACGCCATCCGGCTGCCTCGGGCGAGGGTTCGTAAGGCCGGAGGCACGCTCGCCGAGATTCCGCCCTACGAGCTGTTCGGGCAGTTGCTCACCGCGCTCGAAAGCCGCTCGCTCAGCGCCGATTCCGTCGACGACATCGTGGTCGGCATCGGCACGCCGGTGGGGGAGCAGGGCGGGAATCTCGCCCGTGCGGCGGCCCTCTGGGCGGGCTGGCCGGACCGGGTGCCCGGCGGTGTGGTGTCGCGGCTGTGCTGCTCCGGGCTCGACGCGGTCGATATCGCCGCGGCCCGGGTCGCCGCGGGCTACGCGGAGGTGATCGTGGCGGGCGGGGTGGAGTCCATGTCGCGGGTGCCGATGCTGTCGGATCGGCCCGCCATCGCCACGGACGCCGATCTCGGCGAACGCACGGGATTCGTGACGATCGGTGTGTCCGCCGACCTCACCGCCGCCGCCTTCGGCATCACCCGTGCCGAACTCGACGCCTACGCCGTCCGATCGCACCGAAAAGCCTGCGCCGCACCGAGTTCCGGATCGGTGATCCCGGTCGTCAAGGGCGGATCCGTGCTGCTCGCCGCCGACGAAGGCGCCCGCGCCGACGCCGGCAGCGACTCCTTCGCCGCGCTGCCCGCCCTGTTCGGTGACGATCCCGCCTGGGCAC
>NZ_BAGH01000513.1 GCF_000308715.1 Nocardia tenerifensis NBRC 101015 | reverse complement strand
GCGCCGGGAATGCCGAGCAGCGGCCCGCGCGGCATCGACGACAGCTTCGCGTCCTTGACCGAGGACGGCGACTCGCCGCTGCCCGTGATCAACCGGGCCGACGCGAGATTGAGCGCGGGGTGCAGCGTGCCGTCGACCACCGCGTACAGGGCGCCGCTGCCGGAACCCATCACGATCTTGGCGTCGCCGACCTGGCCCTGCGGTCGCAGAAACGACAAAATCGCCGCGCCCGCGGTGACCAATACCGCGAGCACGACGCCGGTAATCAGCGAGCGGAATTGAATTCGCATGGGATCGTGCAGCATCCGTACGTCGCGGCGCACCATCGCGTGCCCGTAGCGCTGCAACAGGAATCTATATCCATTGACCTGCGCGCGGGTAGTCAACTGGGCAGGCACCACAACTCCTTACGCATTCTCGGCTGGCGTGTGAGACGCTAGCGCACAATGCAGGGTTTGTGCTGAATGGAGACAGGCCGAGTGAATAACGAACAAATTCCCGGAACTACCGAAACGGCGGCGGCCGCAATTCCGCCGCCGGGTCCGTGCCGCCGCACGCCGTTCGACCTGGCGCCGCTGACAATAGTTTTGCCGTGCGCCGCGGCGGGCACGGCGGCCGCTACCACGGCAATCGCGCTCGACGCGCCGCTGTGGGGCACGGCGAGCGCGGGCGTCGCCGCCTGCGTGCTCGGCGCGGCGCGGGTGCGCAAGACAAACATCTGGCGAATTCTGGGGATGCGCACCGCACTCTGGTGGCGTAATCGCCGCGAGAATGCTCGCCCCGCGCACACCGAGCCGTTCGATGTGCCGATCCCGGAAACCAGCGGCGACCGCTGCGGAATGCGCTGGGACGGCAGCCATCTCATCACCATGCTGGCCCTCGATCGCGCCGCGGTGACGCCCACCCTGCTCGACACCGCCGATATCCACTCGAGCTCGGTCGTGTCGCTGGCCGACGTGGCGCGCTGCCTCGACCAGTTCGATATCCGGCTCTCGGCCGTCGACGTGCTCGCGCTCGGCGTCCGCACCCAGGGCCCGCACAACGTGGCCGACCTGTACCAGAAGCTGCTCGGCCCGCTGCCCGCCGCGGCCTCCCGAACGCTGTGGCTGGTCCTGCGATTCGATCCGCTGGACAACGCGGGCGCCATCGGCAACCGAGGCGGCGGCCAGGAGGGCATGATCCGGGCGGCGCTGGTCGCCACCCGCCGCGTCGCGAGCCGGCTCACCACCCGCGGAGTCCGCGTGTCGGTGCTGACCGCGGTGGAGCTCGCGGCGGCGGAGGCGGCCACCCTGCACGACACGGAGGTGACGCAGTGGTCCGAGAACTGGCGGGCCCTGCGCAACAACAGCATCGAGCTGACCGGTTACGCGATCCCGCCCGCGCGCCTGGACTCCGGCGTGCTGACCTCGGTGTGGGCGTTGCCCGGTAAATCCGTGCTCACGCGGCTGCGCCTGACGCCGAAGCCGGAGTCGAACACGCCGGGCCGCCGGGGTACCGCGGTGGCGTTGACCGCGCTGGTGCGGCGGGACGTCACCGGCGGCCCCGACACCGAATCCGACTCCGCCGTCGCGACGCTCGGGCTGCTCCCGCTGCCGGGCAACCAGCGGCGACTGCTGCTCGACGGCGGCCACCTCCCGCTGTCGGCCGCGCTGAGCGGCCCCGCCGCGGCGATGGCCAGGTTCACGGTGCCGGTCGGCGGGTGCGGTCAGGTGATCGGCGCGACGGAAAGCGGCTCGGGCGTGGCGGTTCCGCTGTTCGGCCCGTCGGTCCGGCGCGTGGAGATCGTCGGATCGCTGGGGCTGACCCAACTGATGGTGCTGCGCTCGGTGGCCGTCGGCGCCAAGGTGATCGTGCACAGCGCGCGGCCCTCGGCGTGGGAACACCTGGTCGACGAGGTCGGCGCGCCCGCGGCGCTGTCGGTGTCGTCGGCGGGCGGCTCGCACCACGCGGCCTCGGCGACGATGATCGTCTACGACGGCGTCACCTCCGCCGGACAGGTCTCCGACGCGACCGCCGTCTATGTGCGCGGGCCGGAGGAGGCCGCGGGCCCCGACGCCGACGTGGTGCTCATCGAATCCGCCGACGCCCCGGGCCAACTCGTGCTGCGCACCGCGGGCGAGGACCTGACGGTCCGGCTGGTGTCCCTCCCGGAGGAGTTCGAGTATCTCGGCGCCACCGCGACCGAGGCCGAGGCGCTGGCCCCGACGGCATGAGAAAGGGGCCCGTCGCCGTCGCGGCGGGCCCCTCTCCCGGAGATCGGCCTGCTACCAGACGAAGTCGTCGGCGACATGCTGATCGGTCGCCTGCGCCTTCTCGAGCGCGCCCCGGACATTGGTGATGCCCTTGCCGAGGACGGCCAGCAGGCCGTCCATGTCGTCCATCAGCGTCTTGTGCTTCTGCTGGAACGCCACCGACGCGCCCGAATCGCCGCTCTGCCACGCCTGGCTCAGCAGCTTCTTCGACGCGTCGTCGGCGTTGGTCCGCTCCGCGGTGATGGCGGATTGGTAGGACTCCAGATCGGAGATGAGCGCGAGGATTTTCGCGGGGTCGTACAGCATGGTTATGGTCCCGTTCTCGGTAGTGGGGTCAGAGGTAGTTGGTGTTCAGCGTGGTGAACCCGGACATGCTCTCGTCTTCGGTGGACGCCACCTTCTTCTCACCGGTGTTCAGCGCGTCGGAAACCAGGCCGAGGTCGACGTTCACCGCCTTGATCTTCGTCTGGAGTTCGGTGGCGAATTTATTGAAAGCGGTGTATGCGTCGCCCTCCCAGCCGCTCTTCGCGCTTTCCACCGCTACGCCGAGTTTGTCGACGGTCTTGTCGATCGGCGGAATTGTTGCGGCGTATTCGTTCGCATACTTCTGAAAAGTAGCGAAATCAAGGTGGAGTGCACCGGCCATGAGACGTCCTCTCGAAGGAATGGATCTGTGAAACTGCCGGAGCGATCACTCCGGACGATCGGGAAATCGGTGTTACGGCATCCAGCGGCCCTGCGGCAGCGCCTCGATCTGGGCCGCCACCGCGTGGGCGAGCCTGCGATCGGTGCCGGGAGCGAGGGTGGTCCAGGCCCGGCCGTCGGCGGCGACGCTGCCGCCGGCGATGATGCGGCCCGCGGCTGTGTCGTAGACGGCGGCGGTGGCCGGCGAGCGCACGGCGGCGCCGTCGGCGTGGGCGTAGCAGACCAGTTCGGCGAGCGAAGTCCATTGCCGCAGTGCGAGTCCCAGCGTGATCGCGTCCTGCTCGGGCAGGCCGAGCTGATACACGGCGCTGGTCGCGCTGTTGTCGGCGGCGTCGAGCCGCTCGCGCAGTTCGTCGGTCGGGGCGCGGAAGGTCGGGATGTCGGCGGGCTGCGCCGGTCCCAGCGCGTCGAGCAGCGGCCTGGCCAGCAGTTCGGGATCCTCGTCGCCCCACACGGGGCGGATGTCGAGCTCGTCGCCGACGCGTATCGCGACGGCGTGGTCGAGCCCGCGCCGGACCAGGCACACCCGATGTAGCTCCGTGCCGCGCCGAATCCTCAGTACCAGTTCGCGTTCCGGGCGGGCGAGGGCGAAGAGCGCGCCCGCGAGTTCGTCGTCGCGGACGTCCCCGTAGCCGTCGAGCACGCCGCGTTCACGTAGCTCCAGCGTCGCGGCTTCGCGTGCCCCGGCGGCGCTCGCATGGTCGACGTGGCGTGCGCGAAGCGCGAGTACCGACGGAAAAGTCTGCACACCAAGCGATTCCGCGACGACTAGGGCACCGTCGAGGGTCAAGGTCGCCATCTGGTCACGCCCCCCGGACGTCGGTGGTGCGTGTCACGGCCGCACCTCCGGCACCGCTCGTGGACCCTGCGCCGTCGCGTTACCGCCCAATACCGCTGGGGCCGTGGCGAATCCGGCATCGACCACGATCTGCTCGCTGATATCGCCCGCCTCGACCGCCCCGGCACGCACACCCGGCTGTTGCGCGGGCGCGGCGGTCTGAGACGCGGCGGGCGGCACGATCGGCGGCGGCGCCGTTGCCGGACCCGCCGTGGAGACGGCCAGTGTGGCCGCGGGCGCCGGCGCGACGATCGAGCCGGGCTGCGGCAGCGGAGTGAGTACCAGCGACTCCGCGCCGACCGGCACCGTCGGGGGCGGCGTGAGATCGAGCGCGGACAGATCGACCGACAAGGCGGGCGCGTGTAAGACCTCCGTGGGCACCGGCGCGGTGAGCGGCTCGGGCGCGGCGGGCGAATGTGGTTGTCGCCGAGCCTGTTCCGAGAGCAGGTTGGCGCCCGCCGACACCGCCGGGGCCAGCGGCTGCTCCCACGGAACCGACAGCTTCTCACTCGCCGCCTCGTAGGTGCGCATCGCCTGGGCGGCCTGCTCGCGCAGCGCGTCGACCTGACGTTCGGCCAGGTCGAGCAGCCCGGCCAGCGGCGCGCCGAGCAGGCCGCCGGCGAGCATGTCCTCGGCCGATCGCACGGCCGCGCTCAGCTCGGCCACCGGCGGCATGCCGAGTTTGCACAGCTCGTAGGACGCGGCCTGCTGCGCGGCGGTCGCGGCATTGTCCGTCGCCGCGGCGGTGATGGCGTCGAACCACGTCGACAACCCGGCCAGCTGCGCGAGCCCGTCCTCGCTGGAGTCGGAGCCCCAGGCGTGCCCGACCACCCCGAGGATGGCGCGGAACTCCGTGCCCGCCTCGCCGAGTCCGGCGGCGAACTCGGCGTAGGCCGCCCCGGCCTCGGCCATCGGGGCCGCGCCGGGTCCGGTGGTCAGCTCGTGCGCCAGTTGCTCGGCGGGCACGGCCTCCCAGATCGTGCCGGTGAACCCGGCCTGCGGTGGCTCGGCCATCGCGCTACATCAGGGGCTTGAACGAGTCGACCACGTCGTCGTCGGCGACGGCGGCGAGGTCGGCGTGCGAGCGCAGGTTGGCGGCGATCTTGCGCAGCTCGCCGACGCCGCTGCGATAGGAGTCCTGGAAGGATCCGCCGACCGCGCCGATGGTCTGCGCGGTCTGCCGCGACACCGGATCGAGGCCCGCCGCCGCCGGGGCGAGCGCGTCACCGCGGCGGTGCAGCGTGCCCTCGAGTCCGTCGGCCAGGGTGTCCAGGCGGGCCGCCGCCAGCCGGGCGAGCTCGCCGTCGAATGCGATCTGACTCATCGAAATCTCCTCTGTCTA
>NZ_BAGH01000514.1 GCF_000308715.1 Nocardia tenerifensis NBRC 101015 | reverse complement strand
CGCCGAACTCACCGACCTGGGCGCCGAATGCACCGTTGTCGCTTGCGATGTCGCGGACCGGGCCGCACTCGCGAGCGTGCTCGCCGGCATCCCCGCCGACCGGCCGCTGCGCGGAGTCGTGCACGCCGCGGGCGTGATGGACAACGCCCTCATCGGCTCGCTCTCGCCCGAGCAACTGGAGCGGGTGTTGCGCCCGAAGGTCGACGGGGCGTGGCACCTGCACGAGCTGACCGCGCAGCTTCCGCTCACCGCGTTCGTCCTGTTCTCCTCCGTCTCCGGACTGGTGATGGGCGCGGGCCAGGCGAACTACGCGGCCGCGAACCGATTCGAGGACGCGCTGGCCGTCCACCGGCGCGCGGCGGGCCTGCCCGCGACCGCGTTGGCCTTCGGCCTGTGGACGACCGAGACCGGGCTCGGCGGCGCGGGCGTCGACGCGGGTCGCGAGGAACAGCGGATGACCGACCTCGGCCTGCCGCCGCTGTCCTCGGCGGAGGGGCTGGTGCTGTTCGACGAGTCGGTCCGCCTCGACGACGCGGTTCTGGTGCCGATGCGGGTGCACTCCACCGCTCTGGCCGCGAATGATGTTGTGCCCCCGATGCTTCGAGAGCTTGCCGGCTCCGCGACCCGAGGACCGGCACGGGCGGCGGCCCGCACCGCGACGCCCACCGCGAACGGGTCGGGCGCGGTCTCGCTGACCCAGCGGCTGGCCGGACTCGACGGCGACGCGGCCGAGGCCGTGCTGCTCGACCTCGTGCGCACGCACGTCGCGGCGGTCCGGCACGCCGAGCCGGAGTCGCTCGATGTCGGCTTCACCGAGATGGGCCTCGACTCGCTGGCCGCGATCGAACTTCGCAACCGCTTGCAGTCCGCGGTCGGCCTCCGGCTGCCCGCCACCATGATGTTCGACTATCCGAACCCGCGGGTGCTCGCCGGGTATCTGCGCACCGAGCTGCTGCCCGATGAACCCACGAGCAGCCCGGAAGCAGCTCCTGCGCAGGCGATTCCGGCGCCCGTTGCGTCCGTCGAGCACATGTCCATCGACGACCTGGTGCGCGCCGCGCTCGCGGGCGACGCCGACCGAGTGGAGGGGTGAGCGCCGTGGAGGCCTCCGTCGAGCAGCTGGCCGAGGCGCTGCGCCGGACCATGCTGGACAACGAGCGGCTGCGGGCCCGCAAAGCCGAGCTCGCCGACGCGGCCGCCGAGCCGATCGCCATCGTGGGCATGGCGTGCCGCTACCCCGGCGGCGTCAGCACGCCGGACGGGCTGTGGCGGGTCGTGCGCGACGGCGTGGACGCGGTCGGCCCGTTCCCCGCCGACCGCGGCTGGGACATCGCCGGACTGTACGACCCCGAGCCCGGCACGCCGGGCAAGACCATCGCCACCGAAGGCGGATTCCTCTACGACGCGGCCGATTTCGACGCGGGCTTCTTCGGCATCGCGCCGCGCGACGCGCTCACCATCGACCCGCAGCAGCGGCTGCTGCTCGAGACCGCGTGGGAGGCGATCGAGCGCGCGGGCATCGATCCCACCTTGTTGAAGGGCAGCCGGACCGGCGTGTTCGCCGGGGTGATGTACCACGACTACGGCCTCGGCAGCAGCGACGGCAGCCTGGTCAGCGGCCGGGTCGCCTACACGCTCGGGCTGCACGGCCCCGCGATCACGGTGGACACCGCGTGCTCCTCGTCGCTGGTCGCCATGCACTGGGCGGCGCAGGCGCTGCGGCACGGCGAGTGCTCGCTCGCGCTGGCCGGCGGTGTCACGGTGATGACGACCCCGGACATGTTCGTGTACTTCAGCACTCAGCGCGGGCTCGCCAGAGACGGCCGGTGCAAATCGTTCTCGGCGGCGGCCGACGGCACCGGCTGCTCCGAGGGCGTAGGAATGCTTCTGCTGGAACGATTGTCGGACGCACGGCGCAACGGCCACCCGGTCCTGGCCGTGCTGCGCGGCAGCGCGGTCAACTCCGACGGCGCGTCCAGCGGACTGACCACCCCGAACGGTCCCGCGCAGCAACAGGTGATTCGCCAGGCGCTCGCTGCGGCCGGGCTGCGCGCCGCCGACGTCGACGTGGTCGAGGCCCACGGCACCGGAACGACTCTCGGCGATCCGATCGAGGCCCAGGCCCTGCTCGCGGTGTATGGCCGCGAGCGCGCGGAACCCGGTCACCCGCTGCTGCTCGGCTCGATCAAGTCCAATTTGGGCCACACCCAGGCCGCCGCCGGGGTGGCGGGCGTGATCAAGATGGTGCTGGCCATGCGGCACGGGTCGGTGCCGGGAATCGTGCACCTCACGACGCCGAATCCGCACGTGGACTGGGACTCCGGCGCCGTCGAGCTGGTCACCGAGACCACGCCGTGGCCTGTCACGCGACATCCGCGCCGGGCGGGGGTGTCCTCGTTCGGGATCAGCGGCACCAACGCGCACGTCATCATCGAGCAGTACGCCGATCAGCCCGCGCCGCCGCGCGACACCACGCCACCTGTCATCGCGTGGGTGCTCTCTGCCAAGAGCGCGGAAGCGCTACGCGCACAGGCGAAGTCGCTCGGTTCGTTCGTGACCGAGCGGCCGGAACTCGACCCGACGGACGTGGCGCTGTCGCTGGCGACGACCCGGACCCCGTTCCGCCATCGCGCCGCCGTGATCGGCGCCGACCGCGACGAACTGCTGCGCCGCCTCGACGGTTTCGCGGCGGGGGAGTCGCCCACGGACGCGGCGCGCGGCACGGCCGAGGGTGGCTCGATCGCTTTCCTGTTCACGGGTCAGGGCGCGCAGCGATCGGGGATGGGGAGAGAGCTGCACGCGGCGTACCCCGTGTTCGCCGAGGCTTTCGATGCGGCTGTCGCGGAGCTGGATTCGCGGCTCGACGGATCACTGCGCATGGCACTGTGGGATGCCGACCCGGCTGTGATCGACCAGACCGTATGGGCGCAGGCCGGTTTGTTCGCGCTCGAAGCCGCGCTGTTCCGGCTGCTCGAATCCTGGGGTGTTCGGCCGGATTTCGTCGCCGGGCACTCGATCGGCGAGGTGACCGCGGCGCATGTGGCCGGTGTGCTGACCCTGGCGGACGCCGCGCGGCTGGTCGCGGCGCGCGGGCGACTGATGCAGGCGTTGCCGCCGGGCGGGGCCATGGTCGCGGTGGCGGCCACCGAGGAGCGAGTCGCGCCGTGGTGCACCGGCGGGGTCGCGGTGGCGGCCGTGAACGCCCCTGGCGCAGTGGTTCTTTCCGGACCGGACGACGAGGTGTTCGCGGTGGCGGATCGATTGGCGGGGGAGGGGTGCCGGACCACGCGACTGCGCGTGTCGCACGCCTTCCACTCACCGGCGATGGAGCCGATGCTGTCCGAGTTCCATTCTGTCGCAGCGGCTCTGACCTACCGGGCACCTGAGATACCGCTGTACTCCACCGTGACGGGCACGCGTATCGAGGGCACGATCTCGGCGGACCACTGGGTGCGCAACGTCCGCGACACGGTGCGCTTCGCCGCCGCGGTGCGGTCCATGGCCGAGGCGGGGGTGACCCGCTTCGTGGAGGTAGGCCCCGACGCCGCGCTCACCGAATCGACGCGGCGGACCGTCGACGCCGACACGGTCGTCTGCGTGGGCGTGCAGCGCCGGAACCGGCCGGAGCCCGTGGCCGCGGTGGCCGCGCTCGCGGCGCTGCACACCGCGGGTGCGTCCGTCGACTGGGCGGCCTACTACGGCAGGCGCGCGCCGGTGGAGCTGCCGACGTATTCCTTTCAGCGCCGCAGGTATTGGCAGGATCAGCCCGGTGCCGTCGACGCGTCCGGAGTCGGCCAGCGACCGGTCGCCCATCCGCTGCTGGGCGCGGGGATCGAAGCACCGGACACCGGCGGCCTGACACTGACCGGCGCGCTGTCGCCACAGGCTCAGCCCTGGCTCGGCGATCACACGGTGTTCGGCCGAATCCTGTTCCCCGGCACCGGTTTCGTCGAGCTGGCGATGCGGGCGGGCGAGGAGATCGGTTGCCGTGCCGTCACGGAACTCATCGTCGTCGCGCCGCTGGTCCTGCCCGCGAACGGACGCGTCGCGATCCAGGTCGTGGTGGACGGGGCCGACGACGAAGGTCGTCGGTCGCTGCGGATCTTCTCCAAAGACTCCACTACCGCGTCCGGATGGACACTACACGCGTCCGGCGTCCTAGCATCGGAAAGCACTGCAGCGACCAGGGATTCGGTCGAATGGCCGCCCGCCGACGCCGTGTCGGCCGATGTGTCCGGGGTGTACGACGCCCTGCTCGATCAGGGATACGGTTACGGCCCGTCCTTTCAGGGACTGCGCGCGGCGTGGCGGCGCGGCGACGAGGTGTTCGCCGAGATCGCCCTGCCCCCACGCGCGGCCGACGAGGCCGCCGCGTTCGGCCTGCATCCGGCCCTGCTCGACGCGGTCCTGCACGCCTGGAGCATCACCGAGGACCCCGAGCGCGCGACGACGGAGCTGCCGTTCTCCTTCGGCGGCGTCACCCTGCACGCGACAGGCGCGACCACCGTCCGGGCCACGCTGAAACGCCACGGCGACACCATGTCCCTCGCGCTGCGAGATCCCTCGGGCGCGCCCGTCGCCACCCTCGACGCCGTCACCTTCCGTCCGGTGGCACCCGATCAACTGACGACCGGCACGTCGGACGCCGGCGATCTGTGGCAGGTCGACTGGACACCCCTCCCCGCCGTCGCGCCCCGCGCGGTGCCGTGGTGCGCGTGGGAGGCGTTGGATCCGGCGGCGGAATACGTCGTGCTCGAATGCGGAACACCTACGGGCCCAGTACTTTCCGACTTCCGGGAGGTACTGCACACAGTGCTGGCGGCACTGCGTACCTGGCTGGCCGAACCTCGATCCGCCACCCTCGTCATCGTCACCAGGAACGCCGTGGCGACTACGGCACACGAGGAACTGGATATTCGCCAAGCGCCGGTATGGGGTCTGGTGCGCGCGGCACAGGCGGAGAACCCCGGCCGGTTCGTCCTCCTCGATCTCGCGGGCGACACCGACCCGGCCGCCGCCGTCGCGCTCGCGATTGGCTCCGGCGAACCGGAACTGGCCGTCCGTGACAACACGGCGCTGGTGCCGAGACTCGTCGGAATGCACGACACCGCAACCGGTCTCGCGGACTTCGACCCGGACGGCACCGTGCTGGTGACCGGCGGCACCGGCGGACTCGGCGCGCTGATCGCGCGACACCTGGTGTCCGAGTACAAGGTTCGCCACCT
>NZ_BAGH01000515.1 GCF_000308715.1 Nocardia tenerifensis NBRC 101015 | reverse complement strand
CGCCCCGCGTGGTGGCCGAGGCGCTGGAGACGCCGGGCGCGGGCGACGCCTTCCTGGTCGAGTTCGCCGGTCGGCTCGCCCTCGGCCTGTCCTCGATCGTCGCGGTGGTCGACCCCGAGCTGCTGATCCTGGCCGGTGACGTGCCGAGCGCGGGCGGCGAACGGCTGCGCGCGCTGGTCGAAGAGGCGCTGACGGAGCTCACCTTCCCCCGGCCCGAGGTGCGTTCGAGCACCCTGCCCGGCTCGCCGGTACTGCACGGAGCGCTGGAACGCGCCCTGGCCACCACGAGGGACACCGTGTTCTCGACTCATTGATCCGCCGCACACCCAGCAGTACGCAGGAGAACCGCACATGCGCAGAACCACCCGCCGCACCCTCGCCGCCCTGACCGCATGCGCGACCGCGCTGTTCGTCGCCGCCTGTACCGGACAGAGCTCCGGCGGCGGCGACGACGGCTCCGACGCGGGCAAGGACGTCACCATCACCTTCTGGCACGGCTGGAGCCAGGACAGCGAGGTCAAGGCGATCGACGCCAATATCGCCGCGTTCGAGAAGCTGCACCCCAACATCCACGTCAAGTCGGTGCCCAATATCGCCGACGACAAGCTCGAGCAGGCGCTGCGCGGCGGCGGCCGCGACGCCCCGGACGTGGTCTCCTCCTTCACCACCGACAATGTCGGCAAGTTCTGCGCCGCGGGCGTCTGGGCCGACCTCGCGCCGTTCCTGAAGAAGGACAACATCGACCCCGTCGCGACGTTCCCCGCCGCGATGCGCCAGTACAGCCAGTTCGAGGGCAACCAGTGCGCCCTGCCGCTGCTCAGCGACTCGTACGGCCTGTTCTACAACAAGACCGCCTTCGCGGCGGCCGGAATCACCTCTCCGCCGAAGACTTTGAGCGAGTTCGAGGCCGCGGCGCGCAAGCTGACCATCCCCGAGGGCGACAGCTTCAAGCAGCTCGGCTTCATGCCGAACTACCACGGCTACGAGACCACGGCCATGCACTACCTGGGCCAGTTCGGCGCCGACTACTTCGGCGCGGACGGCAAGTCCAACGTCGCCACCGACCCCAGAGTCGCGGCCATGTTCGCGTGGCAGAAGGACCTCATCGCCAAGCTCGGCGGGTTCGACAAGCTGGAGAAGTATCGGACCACCTTCGGCGAGGAGTTCAGCGCGAAGAACCCCTTCCACACCGGCCAGGTCGCCATGTCGTTCGACGGCGAGTGGCGCACCGCCTCGCTCGCCGAGGATCCGGTGAGCTTCGAGTGGGCCACCGCGCCGTTCCCGGTGCCCGACGACCAGGCCGACACCTACGGCCGCGGCTACCAGACCGGCACCATCGTCGGCATCGCCAAGTCCAGCCAGAAGCAAACCGCCGCTTGGCAATTGGTGAAGTACCTGGCGACCGACACCGACGCCGTGGTGAGCTTCGCCAACGCCATCCACAACGTGCCCAGCACCAACGCGGCGCTGAACTCGCCGAAGCTCTCGGCCGATCCGAACTTCAAGACCTTCATCGACATCGCGAAGAACCCGCACTCGGGCACCACCCCCTCCAGCATCAACGGTGGCGCGTACCAGATTTCGCTGCGCAACTTCGGCTACGACTACGAGGCGGGCAAGGTCGACCTCGCCGCGGGCTTGGCCGCGACCGCGAAGGAAATCGACGAGGCGATCGTCCAGGCGAAGTGATGTAACCATGGCATCGACGACCACCACCCGGCCCGCGGCGCGCAAGCGCAGACACCGCCGCGCGACCCTGCGCACCGTGGCGTTCCTGTCGCCGTGGCTGATCGGCTTCGGGTTCTTCTTCGCCTACCCGCTGATCTCCACCCTCTACTTCTCGTTCATGAGGTACGACGGATTCGCCGCGCCGACCTTCACCGGGCTGAAGAACTGGGACTACGTCCTGAACAAGTACCCGTTCTTCTGGCAGGGGCTGCGCAACACGCTGTGGCTGGTCGTGGTGATGGTGTCGCTGCGGGTGGTCTTCGGGCTCGGCATCGGGCTGCTGGTCACCAAGATCAAGACCGGGCTCGGGTTCTTCCGCACGGTGTTCTATCTGCCGTTCCTCGCCCCGCCGGTGGCGGCGACGATCGCGTTCGCCTTTCTGCTGAACCCGGGCACCGGGCCGGTCAACCATCTGCTCGGGAATCTCGGTCTGCCGCAACCGGGTTGGTTCACCGACCCCGGGTGGTCCAAGCCCGCGCTGACCATGCTCGCGCTGTGGGGCATCGGCGATCTGATGGTCATCTTCACCGCGGCCCTGCTGGACGTGTCCAGGGAGCAGTACGAGGCGGCCGAGCTGGACGGCGCGGGCCCGTG
Organism: Nocardia tenerifensis NBRC 101015; assembly: GCF_000308715.1. Classification (GTDB taxonomy): domain Bacteria; phylum Actinomycetota; class Actinomycetes; order Mycobacteriales; family Mycobacteriaceae; genus Nocardia; species Nocardia tenerifensis. The sequence goes on along the minus strand of NZ_BAGH01000515.1, from coordinate 2,993 downwards.
GCACCGGTTCCGCTACGTCACCCTGCCGAACATCACGCCCATCGTGCTGTTCGCGGTGGTCACCGGCGTGATCCAGACGATGCAGTACTACACCCAGGCGATGGTCGCCGGAAAGGTCGCCAGCGGCAAGGCGGGCAACTCCGGCGAGCCGTTCGAGGCGGGCTACCCGCACGGGTCCACCTGGACGCTGCCGCAGATGGTCTACAACCTCGGCTTCCAGCGCTTCGACCTCGGGTCCGCGTGCGTGGTCGCGGTGCTCCTGTTCGCCCTCTCCATGGCGTTCACCGCGCTGCTGCTGCGGCGCCGATCCGGCTTCCTGCAGGAGGACGCATGACCGTGACCACCGCCATGCCCGTGCCGGTCGCCGTGCCGACGGTCCCGGCGCGCGGCGCGCGCCGCAAGAACACGCTGAACTGGATCGCGGTGCACGCGTTCGCGATCGCGGCCGCCGTGCTGTTCCTCATGCCGTTCGTGTTCCTGTTCTTCACCTCGGTGATGTCGGACCGGCAGGCGCTCACCGCCGACCTGTGGCCCACCGAGTGGCACTGGGGCAACTACGTAAAGGTCTGGGACACACCGGGTTTCCTCACCTGGTGGCGCAACACCCTGGTGTACGCGGGCGCCGGCACCGCGCTGACGCTGCTGTCGAGCATCCCGGTCGCCTACGCGCTGGCCAAGTTTCGCTTCCGCGGGCGCAATCTGGCGCTGATGGCCGTGGTGTCGATGATGATGCTGCCGCCGCAGGTGACGGTGATCCCCATGTATCTGGTGTGGGCCAAGCAGTTCCACCTCACCGGCTCGCTGTGGCCGTTGATCATTCCGCTGGCCTTCGGCGACGCGTTCTCCATCTTCCTGCTCCGGCAGTTCCTGCTGACCATCCCCGACGACTACCTGGAGGCGGCGCGCATCGACGGCTGCGGCGAGCTGCGCATCCTGCTGCGGATCGTGCTGCCGATGGCCCGGCCCGCCGTCGCGGCGGTCGCGCTGTTCCAGTTCTTCTATTGCTGGAACGACTATTTCGGCCCGCAGATCTACGCCAGCGAGAACCCGGGGGCCTGGACGCTCAGCTACGGCCTCGAGTCGTTCAAGAGCGCCCACCACACCAACTGGAACCTCACCATGGCCGCCACCCTGCTGGTGATGGCGCCGGTGATCATCCTGTTCTTCTTCGCACAGAAAGCCTTCATCGAAGGCGTGACACTGACAGGGGTCAAAGGCTGATGGGCGCACTCAAGGTAGCCATAGTCGGCGGTGGTTCCACCTACACCCCGGAGTTGATCGACGGTTTCGCCCGTCTCCGCGACACGCTGCCGATCGATGAGGTGGTGCTGATCGACCCGGCCGAGGAGCGGCTGGCGCTGATCGCCGGGCTGGCCCGCCGGATCTTCGCCAAACAGGGCCACGGCGCGCGGGTCAGCACCGCCACCGCCGTCGCGGACGGGGTCGACGGCGCCGACGCCGTGCTGTTGCAGCTGCGGGTCGGCGGGCAGGCCGCGCGCGACGAGGACGAGACCTGGCCGCTCGAATGCGGTTGTGTCGGACAGGAAACCACCGGCGCGGGCGGCCTGGCCAAGGCGATGCGCACGGTGCCCGTCGTGCTCGACATCGCCGAGCACGTGCGCAGGGCCAACCCGGACGCGTGGATCATCGACTTCACCAATCCGGTCGGGATCGTCACGCGCGCACTGCAGGCCGCGGGGCACAAGGCCGTTGGGCTGTGCAACGTGGCCATCGGATTCCAGCGAAAGTTCGCCGCGCACTTGGGGATCGACCCGGAGCTGGTCCGGCTCGACCACGTCGGGCTCAACCACCTCACCTGGGAGCGCGGGGTCACCGTGCTCGACCACGTCGGCGCGGCCACCGGGCACGAGGCGCTGCCGAAGCTGCTCGGCGACTTCGGGCAGCAGATCGCCGACGACGTGCGGATGCCGCTGTCGCTGATCCGGCGCCTCGGCTTGGTCCCGTCGTACTATCTGCGCTACTACTACCAGCACGACGCGGTGGTCGAGGAGCTGCGGGTCAAGGGTTCGCGCGCCGCCGAGGTCGCGGCCATCGAGCGCGAGCTGCTCGACCTGTACGCCGACCCGACCCTCGACACCAAGCCCGAACTGCTCGGAACCCGCGGCGGCGCTTTCTATTCCGAGGCCGCCGTGAACTTGCTCGCCCCCCTGCTCGGCACCGGCGACACCGGCGTGCAGGTGGTGAACACCCGCAACGACGGCACCCTGCCGTTCCTGCCCGACGACGCCGTGATCGAAGTGCAGGCGGAGGTGGGCGCCGGAGGGGTGCGCCCACTACCGCTACAGCCGGTCGAACCCCTCTACGCGGGCCTGATCGCCCACGTCACCGCCTACGAGCAGCTGGCCTTGCGCGCGGCGATAGTCGGCGGCCGCGGCCGCGTCTACGCCGCGCTTCTCGCACACCCGCTGATCGGCCAGAACGAGCTGGCCGAGCAGCTGACCGACCGGTTGATCGCCCATAACCGCGCATATCTGAGCTGGGCGTGATCATGCCGACCAACACCGTGCACTGCTTGCGGGGGAAGCGTCTGATGAAACTCCCACACACTGAACAGGTTCCGGGCGTCCTGGCGATCGACGCGGGCAACAGCAAGACCGACGTCGCCCTCGTCGCCAGGGACGGATCCATCCTCGGCACCGCGCGAGGCGGCGGTTATCAGCCGCATCGCACCGGTGCGCGTCAGGCGATCGAGGGTCTCACACCGCTGGTCGAGTCGGTGGCACGCCAGGCGGGGCTGACCCGAGGGGGAATACTCACCACTCGGGTCAGCGCCTGCATGGCCAATGTCGATCTGCCCATCGAGGAGCAGCGGATACACGCCGCCATCGTGGCGCGGCCGTGGGGCCTGAGCGTGGGCGTCGTCAACGACACCTTCGGCCTGCTCCGCGCGGGCACCGACGGCCCGCGCGGCGTCGCGGTGGTCTGCGGCGCGGGCATCAACTGCGTCGGCCTGCTGCCCGACGGCCGCACCG
>NZ_BAGH01000516.1 GCF_000308715.1 Nocardia tenerifensis NBRC 101015 | reverse complement strand
AGTGCCGGGCGCACGCGGAGACCTTCTCCTGGGATGTCACGGCGCGGCGACATCTCGCGATGTACCGGGCGATCACGCAATGAGCACAGCAGTTTTCCTCACCCACACCGCGGCGCCGTCCGGCGCCGAGCTCGCCACGCTGCGGCTCGTCTCGGCCCTGCGCGAGCAGGGACGGCTCGACGTCGCCATGGTCTACACCGAGGACGGCCCGATGGTCGAGCGCATGCGCGAGCGCGGCATCGAAACCCGGGTGGTGCGTGGGCGTTTCGACAGCAGGGCGATGACCATCGGGTCCGGGCCGCTGCGCCTGGTCGCCGGGTTCGCCGCCCTGCTGCGGCTCGGCTGGACGCTGGGCGCCACCGCGCGGGAACTCGGCGCGGACGTGCTGGTCGCCGAGAGCAGCAAGGCGCTGGTGCTGGGCGCGGTCGCCGCGCGGCGCGCCCGCGTTCCGCTGGTGTGGCAGGTGCACGATCGCCTCGCCGCCGACTATTTCGGGCGGCTGCCGACCCTCGTGCTGCACGTGCTCGGCCGGCTCTTCGCCCGCGGGTACCTCGCCAACAGCCGAACGACGCTGCGCACCTTGCGAACCGGGCGCAGGCCGGCCCGCATCGCCTATCCGGGAGTCGAACTCGGCCCCGACGCGCCGCGACCCGGCCAGCGTCCGTCCGCCGACACCGTGGTCGCCGTGGTCGGGCGACTGTCGCCGTGGAAGGGCCAGGATGTGCTGCTGCGCGCGGTGGCGGCGACGAAAGTGCCGCCGCGGCAGGTGTTTTTGATCGGCGGCACGTTCTTCGACGAAGAGCCGTACCGCGCCGAGCTCGAACGCCTCGCTCGCGAACTCGCGCTGCCGGTCACCTTCACCGGACACGTCGACGATCCCGCGCCCTACCTGCGCGACGCCGACATCCTGGTGCACAGCTCGGTGCTGCCCGAGCCGTTCGGGCAGGTCGTGGTGGAGGGTATGCACGCGGGCTGCGCCGTCATCGCCTCGACGCCGGGCGGCCCCGAAGAGATCATCGAACCGGGGGTGCACGGCCTGCTCGTCACGGGCGGCGACGAGCGGCAACTCACCGCCGCGCTCGACACCCTCATCGGCGACCCCGGCCTGCGCACCAGGCTGGCGACGGCGGCTCGCCTGCGCGCCAACGACTTCGACATCACCGAGACCGCGCGCACGGTCGCCGCCTTCCTCGACGACCTCGCACAACGCAATGAAGCGGCGGGCGCACCACCTTCCCCGGAAAGAGCCCCGCATGGCTGAACACGCAGCGCCGAACCTCCCGGACGAGCCACAGGCCCCCGGCGCGACCCAGACCTCCGACACACCTCCGCGCCGAAACACCCACCGCCGCCACGGTTTTCTCGGCATCATCCGCGATATCGGCTACGTCAGCTTCGGCAAGTACGGGCAGTACGTCGTCACGATCGTCACAGTGCCGCTGATCGCGCGCGTGCTCGGCACCCACGGGCTCGGCCTGCTCGCGATCGGCATGTCGGCCTACTTCATCGGCTCGCTGCTGGTGGATCTCGGCATCACCTCCTACCTGGCCGCGCGGGTGCACGACGCCGGCCTCGGCGACGACCGCCTGCGCCACATCAACCAGTTGCGCGGCGACTACCTCGCCATCCGCGCGGGCACCCTCGGCCTTCTCGGGACGGCGCTGGTGCTCAGCTACGCCGTCGGCGCGCCGGTGCACCTGGAGATGATCTTGCTCGGGCTGTTCGCGGGCGGGTTCTGGTCGGTCTCGGAGGACTGGCTGCTCATCGGGCAGGGCCGCTTCGGCGCCTCCACCGCCTACCAGGCCGTCGGCCGCATCGGGTATCTCGTGCTGCTGGTCGCGGTGCTGCCCAGGATGCCCAACGCCCAGGTCGCCGTGCTGTGCCTGCTCGTCTCGTCCATCCCCACCGTCGTCCTGACGTGGTGGGATTCGTTGCGCACCTTCGGCCCGCCCGCCAAACCGCGCGACGTGCGCATCGTATTACGGACCGGCGCACCGGTTTTCACGTCCCGGCTGCTGGTGACGACCTATGGGCAGGGCGCGGCGGCGGTGTACTCGGCGGTGCTCGACGCGGTCTCGCTCGGCCTGTACTCCGCCGGGGACCGCCTGGTCCGCGCCATCCAATCCACCCTGGACCCCATCGGTTTCGCTTTGCTCCCGCGCATGGCCCGCAAGAGCGCCGACGACAACTTCTGGCGGCACGCGCTACAGGCGCTGCTGGCCTGCGTGTGCACCGCGACAGTGGCGGCCGCCGCGGTGTGGGTGAGCGCACCGCTGCTGATCCACCTGGTGTTCGGCACGGACTTCACCGCCGCGATCGGGCTGCTGCGGGTGGAGACCTTCGTGCTGCCCGCGACCGCGGTCACCTCCTTCATCACCACCGCCGTGCTTCCGGTGCGCCAGGACACCACCGGCGTGCTGATCGGCGCGGTGATCGGCACCGGCGTGGCGGCCGCGGCGCTGACCATCGCGTTCCGCACGCATTCGGTGTGGACGCTGGTCTACGGCACCGTCGTCGTCGAATTCACCGTCGCCTCTTGGTATCTGCTACGCATCCGGACGCTGATCAACCGCGAGCGGGTAACGCAGGCCGCGGGGCCCGCGATTGTGCTCATGCGGGAGGAGGGCGGGTCATGAGAATTCTGTACCTCGGCGACGACTGGGTCGGCAGCAACGCCCACTCGCTGGCCGACGGTTTCCGGCAGGCCGGGCACGACGTCGTGGTCGTCGACACCACCCGGGTCACGTTGCCGCCGAGGCTGTCTCCGCCGTGGGTCTACTCGAAGCTCGCCCGGCGGCGCGCGCCGTGGAACGTGGCCGGCCTGCACGCCGAGATCGGCCGGGCCGCCGCCGAATTCCGGCCGGACATGGTGTTCGCGTTCAAAGGCGTGCACCTGGACCAGCGCCGGTTGCTCGACCTCCCCGCGCGTCTACACGTGCACTACAGCCCCGACGATGTCGCGAACCCGGCGAATACCAGCCCGGAATACCTTGCGCACGAAGCGGAGTGGGACCACATCGTCACCACCAAGCGTCACAACGTGGCCGAACTGCGCGCGCGGGGTGCCCGCGCGGTCACGTTCGTGCGCAGCGCCTACGACCCGGCCTGGCATCACCCCGCCGCGCGGCGCGGCACCCGGCAGTTCCTGGTCGGGTTCATCGGCGTGTGCCGCCCGGACCGGCGAGCCGATCTCATCGGGCTGGCCCGCACGCACGGCTCCCGCATGCTGATCCGCGGGCCGGGCTGGCGGCGGGTGCCCGAATTGCGTGCCACCGGAGCCGAAGTCGGCGGCGCGGTGTACGGCGAGCGGTACTCGGAGACTGTGGCGAGTGTCACCGCCAACCTGGTGCTGCTCAACTCCGACAACCGCGACACCCATACCTGCCGCACGTTCGAGGTGCCCGCGGCCGGCGGCCTTTTCGTCGGCGAGCGCACCGACGAGCACGCGGAACTGTTGCAGGACACCGCCGAGTGCTTCCTCTTCTCCGACGCCGCCGAGCTGTTCGCCGTCCTCGACTGGTGCGCGGCGCACCCGGACAAGGCGGCCGCCGTGGCCGAGGCCGGATATCAGCGCATCCTCGCGGGCAACCACCGCTACGTCGACCGGGCGCGGGAGATCATCCATGCGATCAGTTGAGACGGTGTCGTGAGCGCGGCCACCGAGGTCGCGCTGATCGCGCTCGCGCTGGCCACCCTCGCGGTGGCCGCCACGCGCGTTCCGGGCGTCGCGCGGGTGTTCCTCATCGCGCAGGCGGCCTTCTGGTCGCTGTCGTATGTGGCGCGGCCGCTGGTGCTGCTGTGGGTGCAGCCGGATCCGCACTTCGGCGACAATGTCCCGGATCCGAGGCTGGCCCAGTTCGGCTACGACCGCGGCATCGCGCTGGTGCTGCACCATGTCGTCTTCGGGCTCTGGGTGTACGCGGGATTCGTTGTCGCCTATGCCCTTTGGGCGCGACGGCACCCGCCCCGCGAGCTGCCCGCGCTCACCCGCGACCCGGATTTCGTGCCGACGCTCGCCGCGATGTATTGCGTCGGGCTGCTCGGCCGGGCCGCCTCGATCGCCTCCGGCTCCATCGGCAGCGCGGGCGACGTGGACAGCGCCAGCCCGATCCTGTCCTTCGTCGCCATCCTGGCGACCATCGCCGCGCTCGGGCTGATCATCTTCGTACGTCCGGCGACCCCGCGGCTGACCGTGCTGATCATCGGCGGGCTGCTCGTCGGCGAGCTGGCCTGGACGGCGATCGTCGAGTCGAAGACCCCGATCATCGGCGCCGCGATGGCCATCGCGGTCCGGTTCGCGATCCTCGGGTGGACCAGGGCCAAGGCAATCGGGGTCGGCGTCATCGCGGTGCTCGGCATCGGCGGTTTCGGCTGGCTGCAGTCGCTCAAGCAGACCAAGTACGTGAAAGCCGAAGCGTCGCTGGCCGATTCGAGCTACCCGCCGATCGTCCACCCGTTCCTCAGCATCCTGCGGCGCTTCGATCTGCTCGAGGCCGCCACCGACGCCTACTTCCACCAGCCCGGCCTGTGGCTGACGCCCGCCGAGACGCTGCGGCACGCCTCGGCCAGCCTCGTCCCCTCCCAGCTGCTCGGCGCGGCCAAGTTCCAGTCGGGCACGGCGTGGGCCCAGGACGTGCGCGGCGCCTCGGTGGACATGACCAAGGTGTCGGTCTCGCTGGCCGAGGGCAACCTCAACGAGGGCTACGTGCTCGGCGGCTACCCGGGCGTCATCGTGTGCGCCGCGTTCACCTTTCTGCTGCTGCTCGCCTGGGCCAAGGCGCTGTATTCGCGCTTCTTTCCCGTCGTGGTGCTCGGGCTCGCGCTGACCGGCGCCTCGGCGCTGTTCGAACGCGGAATCCTCGGCAGCATGGAGAATCTGGGCAAGTTCCTGCAGGCGGCCGTGCTCGCCTGGCTCATCTCGCTGGTGGTGCGCGAGTATCGGCGCCGCACCACGGCCGAGGCGTCACCCGCCGTGCGCGCACCCGCCGCGGCACCAGTATTCGTCGGGGCAGTCACCATCGAAAAGAGAGAATCCCCATGGGGTTGATCGACTATTGGCATATCGCGCGCCGCCGCTGGGTCATCATCGTCGTCGTGGTGGTGCTGTGCCTAGGCGCGTCGGCCGGATACCTGAGCACCCTGCCCACCACCTACACCGCCTCGAGCAGCCTGTACGTGTCGATGGCGACCGGCACCTCGGTGAACGACTCCTACCAGGGTGGGCTCGCCGCCCAGCAGCGCGTCCGCTCCTATCTGGACCTGGCCACCAGCGCCACCGTCGCCAAGCGCGTCATCGACGACCTCGGCCTGAAGATGTCGGTCGGCGAGGTGCAGAGCAAGATCAAGGCGTTCTCGCCGCCCGCCACGACGAACATCGTCGTCACCGTGCAGGCGTCCTCGGCCGAGGGCGCGCGCGACTTCGCC
>NZ_BAGH01000517.1 GCF_000308715.1 Nocardia tenerifensis NBRC 101015 | reverse complement strand
GTGAGGCCGGCGCCGGTCGCGGCGGCCTCTCACGGCGGGGCCTGATCGGTTCGGCGGGAATCGGCGTCGCGGCGGCGGGCGCGGGCGTGCTGGCCGGCCGGATGTCCACGCAGGCCGCGGCGGCCACCGCCTCGGGCATCGTGCCGTTCCGCGGCGAGAACCAGGCGGGCATCGTCACGCCCGCGCAGGATCGGCTGCATTTCGCGGTGTTCGACGTGCAGACCCGTTCGCGCGCCGAGCTGATCGAGCTGCTGAAGACGTGGACGCTGATGGCGGAGCGGATGACCACGGGCCGCGAGGCCACGCCGGGTGGCGCGGTCGGCGCGGGGGCGTACACGCCGCCGACCGACACCGGCGAGGCGCTCGACCTGTCGGCGTCGCGGCTGACGCTGACGATCGGGTTCGGTCCGTCGCTGTTCACCACCCCGGACGGCGGCGACCGGTTCGACATCTCGGCGCGCAAGCCGAAGGCGCTGGTCGATCTGCCGAAGTTCACCGGCGACGCGCTCGAACCGGCCCGCAGCGGCGGCGATATCGCGATCCAGGCGTGCGCGGACGACCCGCAGGTGGCGGTGCACGCAATCCGCAATCTCGCGCGCGTCGGGTTCGGCGTGGTCTCGGTGCGCTGGTCGCAGCTGGGCTTCGGCCGGACGTCGTCGACTTCCACCAGTCAGACGACGCCGCGAAACCTGCTGGGGTTCAAGGACGGAACGCGCAACATCAAGGCCGAGGACCGCGACACCGTCGACAAGTTCGTGTGGGTGGACCGGGCCGACGATCAGCCGTGGATGGCGGGCGGGTCGTATCTGGTGACGCGCCGCATCCGCATGCTGATCGAGCCGTGGGACCGCACCAGCCTGCACGAGCAGGAGCGGGTGATCGGCCGCACCAAGGGCAGCGGCGCGCCGATCGGCGGGCGCGACGAGTTCGACGAACTCGATCTGCAATCGAAGGGGCCGTCCGGCCCGCTGGTCGATACCGACGCGCACGTGCGCCTCGCGTCGGCCGAGGAACTCGGCGGCATCCAGATCCTGCGGCGCGGCTACAACTTCACCGACGGCTCGGACGGTTTCGGCCATCTGGACGCGGGACTGTTCTTCATCGCCTACTGCCGCAACCCGCAGACCCAGTTCGTGCCCATGCAGAACAACCTCGCGCGCAACGACGCGCTCAACGAGTACATCAAGCACGTCGGCTCGGCGGTCTTCGCGGTGCCGCCGGGCCTCGGCCCCCAGGACTATTGGGGCTCAACGCTGTTCGAGAAGTGAACGCGACTGCCCGGACGCGTCAAGCGACGTGCGGGCAGTACAGTTCCGACGCGGGCGGGGACAGGGAGACCAGATACCGGATCACCGGTTCGTCGACGCAGGCGGAGCCGCGGCCGAACGCGCCGTGCTGGGTGCCGTCGTAGGTGATCAGCGAGGCGTGCAGCGTGCGAGCCAGGGCGACGCCGCCCGGGTGCGGCGTCGCCGGGTCGCCCGTGGTGGAAACGACCACGGCCGTGGGCAATCCGGGGTAATCGGCCGTATGTGGTCGCCACGCGGTGGGGACCGGCCAGAACGCGCACACGTCCAGCGGCGCTTGCCCCGTTGCCCGGCCGTCGTCGAATGCCGGTGCGGCGGCACGGCTTCGGCGGTCCAGATCGGCGACGACGGCCCGATCGGTGATCCGCGCCTCCTCGAGACACAACACTGCCGTGTACACGTCGCCGTCTACCACGTCGGGCGAGTTCATGAGATCGGCGAACTCCAGGAGCGTGTCGCCGCGTCCCTGCGACACTTCGGTGAGTCCCTTGGTGATTCGCCACCACTCGGTCGGGGAGTAGAGCGCACTGACGACCCCGTTCATCGCGTCGTTGTAGCCGAGCCCACGGGCGTCCGCCGTAGCCGCGGGCCGATCGATCAGCGGATCCACCAACGCGCGCAAGGCCTTCGGTGCGGCGGCGGGGTCGGCGCCGAGCGGGCAGCCGGGCGTCGCGGCGCAATCGGCGGCGTAGGTCTCGAAGGCGCGCTGAAAAGCGGCGGCCCTGGGCACCGGATCGCCGATGTCTGCCTCCGGGTCGAGGCCGCCGTCCAGCACCATCGCGCGGATGCGATCGGGGAACAATTCGGCGATGGTGGAGCCGAGCCTGGTGCCGTACGAGCCGCCGAAGTAGTTCAGTTTCGGATCGCCGAGCACCGCGCGGATGATATCGAAATCCCTGGCGACATCGGCTGTTCCGACGTGACTGAGCACCTCGAGGCCGGTGCGTTCGACACACCGGGCGGCGTAATCGCGGTACTCCTGCTCGGTCTGCGCGATGCCGGCCGGGGAGTAGTCGACATCGGGGTCGGCGCGATCCGCCAGACGCTCCTGCTCGGTCGAGCAGACGACCCTCGGCGTGGAGTCACCGAGGCCGCGCACGTCGATGCCGATCAGGTCGAAGCTGTACGCCAGATCCGTTTGCGCCAGCATGAGCGGGTAGACCAGTCCGACACCGCCCGGCCCACCGGGGTTCGTGAGCAGCGAGCCGACGCGCTGACCCCGGGCTTGGAATCGCGAGAGCGCGATCTGCGCGGTGGCGCCGCCGGGCTTGTCGTAGTCCAGCGGTACCCGCACCTTGGCGCATTGCAGGCCGGCCTGGACGAGCCCGTCGCCGTTGTGGAAGCCGGCGCACGACCCCCACTGCACGGTTTGCCGGTAGAAGTCTTCCAGCGAGCCGGATCCGCTCGCGGTGCACGCCGTCCCCAGCAGCAGCGCCGAGACGGCGGCGGCCGTCGAGAATTTCTTGGCCGCAGACCTGATTCGCTCCCCGCGCATCGTCGCCCCTCCCCTTCGGAACCAACCTCAGTCTGCCGCACCGCAACCGAACGGTCCACCGTTATGCATCACTTCGTGAAAACCGCGATGCCGGGCCCTTGGCCGTGCAGCAACGCGCGCTCGGTCCAGAGCCACAGCAGCACCGGCCCCGTGAAAACCGTTGCCACGGTTGACCACTCGAAGGTGAGGAAACGCATGTCGGTCATCCTCTCGATGTAGAAACGAACTTCGCGGTCGCTTCGGCGAAAGGTTCCGGCTCCTCCAGATGACCCAGGTGCCCGCTGTGTTCGAGGACGACCAGGTGCGAGGCGGGAATCAGCGCGTGCAGCTCCGCCGCCCAGCGCGGGCCGCAGATGACGTCGTGGCGGCCGACGATCACGAGCGCGGGAACCCGCACATTCGGGAGGTCGGCGCGGTCGTCGACGAGGTCGGGGGACAGGTCCGCGTCGAGGCCCGAGATGTAGGTAGCGCGCAGGGCGGCAACGACGGTGGCCCACCGCTGTTCGTCACCCCAGTAGTCGGCGACGTACGCGGGGAGTATGCCGCGCACGACGGCGAGGGTCTGCTCGTCGCTCGAAATGCCTTGCATGGCAGCGAAAGCGGCGAGTACCCCGGCGAGGCCGGGCCGGTCGGCCCGCGCGGCGGCGAACTCCTGGACGCGGCGCGCGGCCTCCGCGCCGTGCTCGGGCCCGGTGACCGGCGCGCCGTCGTACAGGATGACGCCGGCGAGCCGGTCCGGGCGGTGGATCGCGTGGTAGGCGGCGACGAACGCGCCGTGCGAGTGGCCGAGCAGATACACCTCGGGCACGCCGAGCTGGTCGATCAGCCGCTGCAGCGCGAGGCTGTAGCGCTCGCGGGTGTACCCGTGCGGATGCGTCGGCAGCCGGCCGGACGCGCCGGTGCCGAGCGCCTCGACGTACACCATCGTCAGGTGTTCCTCGAGCGCGGGCGCGCGCAGGTACTCCCAGTGGATGCCCGGCCCGCCGGGGTGGGCGAGACACACGGGGCCGCGGCCGTATACGTGGTAACGCTGGACGACGCCGTCGGAGTCGAAGGTGTGGGCGCCCGGCGCGAGCGGCTCGACCCCCATCACGCGGCCTGCAGCGGCTGGGCGAAGGACTTGCGCAGCGAGGACGGTCCGATCAGCGGCAGCAGCGCCGCTAGGATCTTGCCCTTCAGCGCCCGCGGGGTCCTGGTCAGCTCGACGTCGACGCGGGCGCCGCGCGCGTCGGGCGTCACCCGGAAGACCCAGCCGCCGCCGGGGCCGAAGAGCTTGGAGTTCAGCGTGGTGACGGTGACGGTGTCGCCCGCCGGATCCCAGTCGTAGCGGGCGCGCTCCCAGGCCGCCGCGGTGCCCTCGGTCACCTCGGCCCAGGTCGCACCGCGGTCGTGCACCACGAAGTGCTCGGCGTCGATGGACGGCCACGCCTGCGGGCGGTCCGGCCCGAAGTCGGTGAGCACGCGCACGACTTCGGCCGGCGAGAGGGTGGACAAGAGGTGAAAACGAACGATTGCCATGCGATAACGATCGCCGCCGCTGCCCCGGCGCCGAATCGGTCAGATGACGCTGCCGGTGACGTAACTCCCGTTCGGTAGGGTCGCCGGGGGACCGACGACGGACGCGGGACCTGGCGAAAGGGGTAGCGCGGCATGCCGATGTTCGGCCGAGACACCGAGCTGAAGGATCTGCGTGCGCTGCTGGACGGGCCCGGTGAGCGCAGCGGCCTGTTGATCGAGGGCGAACCGGGCATCGGGAAGTCGGCGCTGGTCGACGAGGCGATCGCCGCGGCGGCCGTCGCCGGGCTGCGGGTGCTGCGCACCGCGGGCGTCGAGGCCGAACAGAACCTCGGCTACGCCGGGCTGCATCGCCTGCTCTATCCGCTGCGCCGCGACTTCGCCGCCCTGCCCGCCCGCCAGTCGGACGCGCTGACGGCCGCGCTGGGCATGTCGGAGGCCGACGACGATCCGAGCCGCTACCTCGTCGGTCTCGCCGCACTCACCCTGCTGGCCGACGCGGCCGCCGACCGGCCGCTGCTGATCGTCGCCGAGGACGCGCACTGGCTCGACTCCGCGAGCGCCGAGGTGCTGGCCTTCCTGGCCCGCCGCATCGACACCGAGCCCGTCGCCCTCGTCGCGACCCTGCGCGACGGAGTCGCGTCGCCGCTGCGCGACGCGGGCCTGACGCCGATGCGGCTGACCGGCCTGGCCGACGACGACGCGACCGCCCTGCTCGACAGCGCCGCGCCGGATCTGCCCGCCCCGCTGCGCGGCCGGGTTCTCGCCTCGGCCAACGGCAATCCGCTCGCGCTCACCGAATTACCCACGGCGGCAACGACTCTCACCGAGCCGACCGCCACGCTCCCGCTCACCGAACGCCTGGAGCGCGCGTTCTCCGCGCGCGCGGCCGAGCTGCCCGCGCGCAGCCGATACGCACTGCTCGTCGCGGCGCTCAACGACAGCGACTCGCTCGCCGAAACGCTCTCCGCCACCGGCGTTCTCCTCGGCTCCGCCGCCGAGCCCGAGATCCTCAGCCCCGCCGCGGCGGCCGGTCTGATCGAGATCGACTCCGGCACAGTCGTATTCCGGCACCCGCTGATCCGCTCCGCGCTCGCCGCGACGGCGACCGCCGACGAACGCCGCCGCGCCCACCTCGCGCTGGCCGACACCTTGGGCGACCTACCGGATCGGCGGGTATGGCACCGCTGCGCGGGCGTCGTCGGCCCCGACGATCAGGT
>NZ_BAGH01000518.1 GCF_000308715.1 Nocardia tenerifensis NBRC 101015 | reverse complement strand
TGGGAATTCGGCGGCGCAGCTCCGGCGCCACCTCGGTCTGGAAGAGCGCGAGGCTGTCGAGGTAGTCGATCTCGGGGCGCCCGTCCCGCTCGGCGGACAGGTGGATCACCTCGTGGCCGAACCGCTCGTGCTGCCTGCCCACCTTGTCGATCACCTGCTCCGGGCTGCCGACCAGAGCCGAACTGCGGGCGACGAAGTCGTCGAGGGTCTCGAACACGATCGGCAGGCCGAGCCTGCGCGCCAACGCCAGTCGCGCCTCGAAGATCGGCCGGTAGGCGTCGAGAGCCTGCTGCGAGGTGCGGGCGACGTGGAACCCGGCCGTGCCCGCGCCGACCAGCGCGTCGGCGGGGTTGTGCCCGTGGAACTCCCAGCGTTCCCGGTAGTGACGGACCAGCTCGGCGTACGGTTCGATCGGGTTGGTGACGTTGGCGGAGAACAGCGGATCACCGTGGCGCGCGGCGAGTTCCACCGAGTCGCGGCTGGTCGCGCTGCCGTGCCAGATCCGAATTTTCGGCTGCCACGGCCGCGGCAGCGCCTTGGCCTCGGTCAGCGCGGGCCGGAACCGGCCCGACCAGGTCACGCTCTCGCTGGCCCACAGCGCCCGGAACAGGTCGTAGCCTTCGCGATTGCGGTCCCACTGATCCTCGGTGGTCACCTGGAACAGCTCGGCCTGCGCGCTGCCGTTGCCCTTGCCGATGATCAGCTCGAGCCGCCCGCCGGACAGGTTGTCCAGCGTCGAGTAGTCCTCGAAGGCGCGCACGGGGTCGAGCAGGCTGAGCGTGGTGACGGCGGTGAACAGCATGATCCGGGAGGTGACCGCGGCGATGTGGCTCAGGATGACCGGCGGCGCGGCGGACAGGAACGGATCCTCGTGCCGCTCACCGACGGCGAAGCCGTCGTAGCCGAGATCCTCTGCCAGCCTGGCCTGTTCGACCACGTCGCGCAGCCGCTCCCGGGTGCCGGGCAGGCGGCCGGTGGTCGGGTCCGGCACCCGGGTCACCAAAGTGAACAGCAGGAACTTCATGCGGTCGCTCCCAAATCGGCTGCGGCGGTGCGCAGCTGCTTCTCGAACGGATGCTTGCCAATCTCCTCGGCGGGCAGGCTCGGGTCGTACAGCGCGGTGTAACCGGCGGCCAGGTACAGGCCGACGGCCTCCGGTTGGCGCGGACCGGTGGTCAGATAGATGCGCCGGTAGCCGCGCCGCGCGATCTCGGCCTCGAGCTGTTCGAGCACGAACAGTCCCAGGCCCTGCCTGCGGTGCTCCCGGCTGGTCCAGATGCGTTTGAGCTCAGCGGTTTCCGCGTCGTAGCGCTGGAACGCACCGCCCGCCACCGCCTCGCTGTCGCGGGTGACCACCAGCAGCGCGCCGTGCGGCGGCGCGAATTCGCTTGCGGGGTAGTCCCGCAGCGACGCGTGCATCTCGCCGGGGCTGCGGCCGTAGCGGCTGCTGTACTCGACGGCGAGCTCGGCGAGCAGCGGCGCGGCCAGCGGGTCGTCCTGCGCGACCCGGTGTACCCGCAGATCGGGCGTGGAAAGCTGTCGGGTCACCGGTTCACCGCTGCTTCGGTAGGCCGGGCGGGTTGATCCGCGACTCGGTGACCTTCTCGGAGTTCAGCCCCCATCGATCGATCACCTGCTGATAGGTGCCGTGCTCGATGGCGTAGTTCAGCGCGTGCTGCACCGCGGTGACGAGCCCGTTGTTCTTCTTGGTGAGCACGGCGATCTCGCCCTGCAGCGCGTCGCCCGCGCCGGAGAAGGTGGCGAGGATCTTGGTCTGGTTCGCGGTGACCGAGTGGTAGATCGCGGTCGGGTTCGGCCCGATGTAGGCGTCGAGCCGCTGCGAGGCGAGCGCCAGGTAGTAGTCGCTGACCTTGTCGAAGTAGGCGATGTCGATGGGCGGCAGCTTCTCGGCGACGTTCTGCTCGTTCCACTTCACCAGCAGCTGCTCCTGGTTGGTGCCGGTGCCGACGCCGATCCGCTTGCCCGCCAAGCTTTTGCGGTCCTTGTAGTCGAGGGTGCTCTGCTTGGGCACCTCGAGCGCCACGGTGTCGTTGCGGTAGGTGGCGAAGTCGTACTTCTCCTTGCGCTCCTCGGTGACCGTCACGTTGGAGACGAAGGCGTCCACCTCGCCGGAGTCGATGCGCACGAAGTTCTGTGACCAATCCGCCACCTGCGCATCGAGTTTCAGGCCGAGGATGTCGGCGACGAGCGAGGCGAAGTCCACCTCCGAGCCGACCACGGTCTTGTCGTCGTCGGCGTAGAAGCGCAGCGGCGGGGCGGTGCCGGACGCGCCGGTCACCACCAGGGTGCCGCGATCTCGAATCGCCTGCGGCACTTCGGCGGCGATGCTGTCCACCTTGGTGGTGCGCACGCGGCCGGTCTGCGCGGCGGAGAGGTCGAAGGTGATCGCACCGGCGGTGGCGGGCGTGGACTCCGCCTCGGGGTCGGTGCAGCCGGTGGCCAGCAGTACGGCCGCGGTCGCGGCGGCGGTGGCCAGGGCGGAGAACTTCATCGGAAACCTGTTCATCAGCGGACTCGGGAAAGGAAGGCGCGGGTGCGCGGGTGGCGCGGATGGTCGAGGACGGCCTCGGGCGCGCCCTGCTCGACGATCGCGCCCGCGTCGAGAAAGACCACGGTGTCGGCGATCTCGCGGGCGAAGCCGATCTCGTGGGTGACGATCACCAGGGCGGTGCCGCCGTGCGCGAGGTCGCGGATCACGTCGAGGACCTCGCCGACGAGTTCGGGGTCGAGCGCGGAGGTCGGCTCGTCGAAGAGAATCACGCGGGGGCGCAAGGCGAGGGCCCGCGCGATGGCCACCCGCTGCTGCTGCCCGCCGGAGAGCCTGCGCGGGTACGCGTCGGCCAGCTCGCCGATGCCGACCCGATCCAGCAGCACCCGCGCCTCGGCCTCGACCTCCTTGCGGTCGCGGCGCTGCGCGGCCAGCGGGGCGAGCGTGACGTTGTCGAGCACCGTCAGATGCGGGAAGAGGTTGAACTGCTGGAAGACGAAGCCGATCCGGGAGCGCTGCCTGCGCACCTCGCGGTCGGGCAGCGCGTGCAAGGTGTTGCGGCGCAGGCGATATCCGATCAGCTCCCCGTCGATGTGCACGGTGCCCGCGTCGAGCGACTCCAGGTGGTTGACCACCCGCAGCAGCGTCGACTTGCCGGAGCCGGACGGGCCGATCACCGTGACCACCTCGCCGGAGCGCACGGTCAGGTCGACGCCGCGCAAGACCTCTTGCGCGCCATAGGATTTGCGGACGCCGCGGACCTCGACGGCGAACGGGGCGGTCATCGGGTCGCCCCGCGCGGTGCGGCGGAACCGGATTCGGCGATCTCGCGCAGCCTCCGCCGGGCGCGTTGCAGCGGCGACGGCGGCGGCGTGCGCTGGAGCGTGCCCTTGGCGTAGTGGCGCTCGATGTAGTACTGCGCCACCGACAGCACGGTGGTGAGCACGATGTACCAGGCGGTGGCGACCAGCAGCAGCGGCACCACCCGCCCGTTGCGTCCATAGATCACCTGGACCTGGTAGAACAGCTCGGCGATCGCCATCACCGACACGATCGAGGTGCCCTTGAACAGGCTGATCACCTCGTTGGTCGCGTTGGGCAGGATCGAGCGCATGGCCTGCGGGACGACGATGGAGCGGAACTGCCGCACGCGCGGAATGCCCAGCGCCGCAGCGGCTTCCAGCTGGCCCGCGTCCACCGAGATGATCCCGGCGCGAATGATCTCGGCCGAGTACGCCGCCTGGTGCAGCGCCAGCCCGATCACCGCCGCGGTGAACCCGCTGATCACCCCGTTCACCTCGAAGGTGAAGAACGCCGGGCCGAACGGGATGCCGACCGAGAGCGTGTTGTACAGGTAGGCGATGTTGAACCAGAACAGCAGCTGCACGATGAGCGGGATCGACCGGAACGCCCAGATGTAGCACCACGAGATCACCCGCAGCACGGGATTGTCCGAGAGCCGCGCGATGGCCAGCGCGGTGCCCAGCAGGAAGCCGAACGCGGTGCCGAGCGCGGTGAGCTCCAGCGTCACCTTCAGCGCGGAGAGCACCGACTTCGCGGTGATGTACTTCGCGAAAGTCGGCCAGTCCCAACCGGGGTTGGTCACCAGGCCGTGTACGAACTGGGCGACCAGGACGAGCGCGACGGCGCTGATCACCCAGCGCCACGGGTGGCGGGTCTTGGCGACCGTCGGCGCGGGATCGCCCGGCCCGGTGGGGGATTCGCCGGAGGCGACGGATTCGCCCGGGGCGGTGGGAGATTCGTCCGGCGTCTGCCGCACGACGGTGTCGGCTGCCCCGTCGGCGACGCGGGGTGCGGCGACCGGAACGTCGTCGTCCGCGCCGCGGACGGGTGCGGCATCGGGTGCGGCAAACGCACTCATGTCGGGGTCCTTCGGAAGAGCGAGAGACCGCGCCGCATCGGGTCGCGATCACAGCACCCGGCCAGCGACGGGTGCGACAGGCTGGCTTCGGTCAGTCCCGACAGCCGGCGGAGGTCACCTTGCACTGATCGATGTGGCGTCGGCCCCAGCGGGTGCCCCGGACAGCGGCGATGATCATGTCGGTTCCCTCCATCGGTCCCGGCGGAAGCACCCGCACCCGGTGAACCGGGGGGTTGCTGCGACGTCGACAAGCCAGGTCTCTCGGTCGCTCTGGATGGTTGTCGCCGATCCGGACACCGGACGATGTCAGGGTCGAGCCGAATTATCATGCCCAGCAGGCAAACCCTCGGACAAGGGAACTAATCAGCGTGAGCGTAGATCTTGTCCAGGCCCGATCGAGCGGGTAGCACCGATAGCCGAGGATGCGCTGGCTGCCGAGGCGGACGTCTGCACCGCTGCGGGCAAGCCCATCGGCGGCGGTGTCGGAAGCAGCATACGACGCATCGCGCGAACCCCGTGAACTCGGACAGCCTCATCGTGCGGACGACCCCGTTCCGTCGGTCCCTCCTCGCATCTGGTCGCGGCCGCGCTCGCCGTCATTCGTACTGCGTTGGTACTGCCCGTAATTGGTCGCCGCCGCGTGCGGCTTCCCGCGGAGTCGGGCTCGCTGCGGCGGTCGGCTCGGCGCAGCCGGATCTGCCTCGGGATCGTCGCGAACGTCGCGTTGGTGGATGCGACCCCGGCAGCAGGCCGCCGCGTCGATCCTGGCGCGGTGCGTGGGTGGTCGACCGTCCGGCTCACGCAATCGAGTCCGAAGCCGCGCGACGAAGCGACACGCCGACGGGTTGCCGGTGGCGATACTGCCTGTTCACCGTGTTTGCCGGAGTACCGTCAGCCTTCGATTGCGTCGACGATGAGAAGAGGTCTCCGTGGCCGTAGTGCGCCGTCTGACTGTAATATCCGCCGTCGCGACCTGCTCGGTCGCGCTGGCGCTCGCGGCACCGACCGCGGGTGCTCTACCCGCCGAGGCCCCGGCTCCGCCCGCCGGGGGCGCGGGCCTGCCCCTCGTGGGTGAGACGCTGCCGCTCGTAGACAAGACTCTGCCCCTCGTGGGTGAGGCTTCGCCCCCGTAAAGCCGTGCCCGCCGTGGGTGAGGCGCCGCCCGCCGCGTCCGCGCCCGCCGTTCCGCCCGCCGCGGCG
>NZ_BAGH01000519.1 GCF_000308715.1 Nocardia tenerifensis NBRC 101015 | reverse complement strand
GGGACCGCCGCGACTGCCGCGACTGCTGGGGCCGACGAGCTGCCGAGCCGCTGGGACCGACGAACCGCCGGGACCGCTGAGCCTTCGAGCGACCTGCACGCCCGCGTCGTTGACCTCGCTGACACCGGGTAACAACGACTGGGCTGTCGAGTCACGCAGGCAGCGGAGCCGGGTGAGCCCTCGGGCCGGGTCGACTATCGGCCGGGTTGCCTGTCCGCCTTCTGAGCGCAACGCGGACGCCAGGCCTGACCACGGCGTGTGCCGGCGCTGGGGAGTCCGTCCAACACCACGTCGAATTCCCTTGCCGCACAGGAACGGTCGATGTCGTCCACGTCCCTGTCGTCCACGTCCCTCCCTGCCCGGCCGGAGACTCAGCCCGCTGCGGTACGGCCGAAGCTTCCCGTCCGTTGAGCGGTCGCAGCCGCCCAACTACCGGGATGCCCGAGCACACCAGTCGGTCCGCGCGGCCGAGCCGCCACACCACTGAACGTCCGATCCGGCCAACCGGCCAACCGGCCAACCGGCCAACTCGCTGAGTCACCCGAGTGCATCGACCCGGTGCTGTGAAGCCGCAGCCGAGCTGGTTGGACGTGGGTGAGCCGAGTCGCCGATGCTCGACGGAGTGCTAGCGCCCGAGTGCCCGAGGCATCGTCATCTCCCGTGTCCGGTCGTACGGCCGACGGATTCGGTCGCCGAACGGTACACCGCAGGTCGACTCATCTTGTGCCCGAACCGTTTTGGACGGAAGGTCGGCTGGTCACGATCCGGAGTGGCGTCTGTGCCGAACCTGTCCAGGCCCCGTGCTCTCGAGACGCAGTGCGACAGGCAACCGAAGCTCTGAGGGCAAGGTGGCTCAGCGCGAAGGCGGACCGCGCAATCCGCATCCGGAGCTGAGAAGCAAGCGCCTGGGCGTGGCGAGAAAACCAGCGGCGCAAGCGTTTTGGAGTACAAGGGGTGGGACAGGTTCGGTGCTGAGCACCACTACCGCACGATCGACAGCGGATATCGCTCGCGCGAGACCGATTTCGGCGCCGCGGATGAGCAGTGCGCCGATCGGGACGGCCGCGAGATGTGCGGCGACCATCACCGAGGTCGTGCCCGCACTGTGCTGGTGTCCGGCGGACATGGTCAGCGCTGTGTGGCCGAGGGTCTGGCCGATCGCCAGCAGCACCATGATTTCGGCGATCCCGAAGCGGGCGCGCCGCGTGCCCACGACGGCCCCGACAACAGTGCAGGCCGCGATCAACAGCCCGATCGAGGATTGGCCGGGGGACACGGCCCCGCCGCCGAGCGCGTGCGCGGCGATGCTGACCGCACCGGACGCGGATCCGACGAACGCGCCGCGCACCTGCGCCGCTGCCTCCTTCGATGTCCGCACCCGGCCATACTACTTCCGGTCGTAGTCCGGATTCGCACCCGGTTCGTAGTCCGGATTCGCACCCGGTTCGGGGTCTGGATTCGCACCTGGTTCAGGACGTGGTGAGTCCATCGGCGCGCCCGACAGGCAGCAGTTCCGGCCGTTTAGCCTCCCGTCCGGTGCCCGAGGACGTACCGCGCAGCCGCCGCCCGATCCACGGCCCGAGATAACGAATAACCCAGCGAACCTCGGTCCCCACCCGCTGCGCGAACACCCGATCGACCGTCGGCAACGGCTCACGCCACGTGTCGTCGGCGCCGGACACCCCGAGTTCGAAGGCCAGAGCCCGGGCGACGATGTCGTGGCCGATCGGACTCAGATGCAACCGATCCTCATCCCACGCGGCCGGGTGGCTCGCGGCGAGGACCGGCTCGAAGTCGACCAGGGTGACCCCGCGCCGTGCCGCCAGCGCACGCAGATCGGCATTGAGCGTGCGCACCCGCCCGGACAACAGGCGCGCGAACGGCGCGACAGCACCGATATCGGGAAAGGTGAACGTGACCACCCGCGCTCCGCCCTCGGTGAGCGCGGCGAACATCGCGTCGATATCGCCGAGCAACGCGTCGCGATCGAAACGCGGCCGCAGGATGTCGTTCATACCCGCCACCACGGTGACCAGATCGGGCTGCAAAGCCAGCGCAGGACTCAGTTGTCCGGCCCGAATCTCGGCGGCGCGCCGGCCCCGCACGGCGAGATTGGCATACTCCAGCGGCCCCGTCGCGGCCAGCAGCGCGGCGAATCGGTCGGCCCAGCCGTGGTGTCCGCCGTTCCCGTCCGGGTCGCCGATGCCCTCGGTCTGACTGTCACCGATGGCGACGAAACGGGTGAACGTCGGCTCCACATCGAGCTCCTGGGTGTGCGTCGGCCGAGATGCCCACCGGCACCTCACTTTTCGGCCCATCGTCGCACGCGCTCAGAGCGGCCGGAAGCCCGCCCCGACGCCGCCGCCCTGATCGATGTCGTCGAGCACCATGCCGATCTGCGTCGCCACGGCCGGATCGTGCAGCGGCGCGATCGGCGGGTGGCACACCATGTCGAAGACGGTGACGCCGGCCGTCCGCACGGCGATGTGCCCGACGTTCATCCCGACCAATCGGTCACCGATGGTCACCGGCCCGCCGGAATCGCCCGGCTGCGAACAGGATTGGTTCTGAAACCACCACCGGTGCGTATCCCACACCACCCCGCAGTTGTATCCGGAGGTCCGGCCGTTCTTGCACACCACGTCCCCCTGCCGCGGCGGCGTGCCGATGCCGCCGATCAGCGTCGCGGCGACCCGCCGGATCGGCGCGACCTTGGCGCGGTCGAACTCGAGCACGGCGTAGTCGTCGACGTGGTCGACGGCCGCGACGGTGCCGATCACGCCCGCGTCGGGCGCGTGCTCGGCCCGCACCGACATGCCGATCTCCGTGCAGTGCCCGGCGGTGAGCCCGACCAGCCGGTCGGCGCGGTCGTAGCCGATGGTGGTCAGCGTGCACACGCCGCGGCCGAGCAGAATGCCGGAGCCGCCGCCGAGCGACGCGACGGGCGCGGCGTTCGCGACGCCTTGTGCCCCGACGGCGACGAACGTCATGGCCGCCACGCCGAGCGCCGTTCGCAGACCGAATCGTTTCCGAGCGACCATGCCGCACCCTTCACCCTGGGGGATGTATCAGGCCACGATCACGTGCAAGACGAGGGCGATTCTTTCAGACCGATCGGTCTCGACGCCGGTGGATGACCGTTCCGTGATCAGATCTTGGGCGAAGCGCAACCCATCGAATAGTCCCGCAGGGGGAGCCGCCTTGGCTCCGTGGAGGGATGTCGGCGCGCGGGTGCCACGGCTACATTCCCGGTGGATTCGAGGGAGAGATCATGCGCTACGCAGTGGTGACCGTGGCCTTCGCGCTCGCCGTCGCCTTGACCGGATGCCGCGCAGCGCCCGGCGTGGACGCGTTGCAGCGAGATGTCGACGCCATCGTGGCCGTCGGAGTGACCGGTGTGCAGGCGCGGGTGGTGGACGGCGCCGGCGACCGGGTGGCGGTCGCGGGCAAGCCGGATATCGCGGCGGCGGAGCCGGTTTCGCCGAATGGCTACTTCCGGATCGGCAGCGTGACCAAGTCGCTGGTCGCGACCGTGGCCCTCATGCTGGTCGGCGAGGGACGGCTCACGCTCGACGATCCCGCGCGGCGATGGCTGCCGGATCTGCTGCGCGACAACGACGACACGATCACCGTCCGGCAGCTTCTCCAGCACACCAGCGGTATTCACGACAGCCCGCTCGAAACCGACACCGCCGAAGGCTATTACCGCACCCGCTACCAGATCCGCACGCCCGAACAGACCGTCGAGGCGGCGATGCGGCAGCCGCGCGATTTCGCGCCCGGCGCCGGCTGGGCCTACTCCAACGCGGGCTATGTGTTGCTCGGCCTGATCATCGAGCAGGTGAGCAAACGCCCCTGGCATGAAGAGGTTCGGTCGCGGATCATCGAACCGCTCGGGTTACGCGACACCCGCTGGCCCGGCGAGTCCCCGACACTGCCCGACCCGCACGCCAAGGCCTACCAGCAGTACGCCCCGGACGGCCCGCTGACCGACGTCACCGAGGTCGTTGACGCCGACGCCTCCGACGGCTACATTTCCACCACCGCCGACATCGGAACCTTCTATCGAAGTCTGCTGAGCGGCAACCTCTTACGGCCCGCACAACTGGACAGCATGCGCGCCACCCGACCGGTCGAGGGCGTGATCGGACAGATCTGGCCCGGCATCCGCGACGGGCTCGGCCTGTTCTCGGTGCCGTTGTCCTGCGGCGGGATCTACTGGATGCACAACGGCGGCCAGTACGGATACATCACCGAGACCGGCGTCACCGAGGACGGACGCCGCAGCGTCGTCGTGTCCATGTCCACCGCACTCGCGGGCGGCGAAGACTTCACCCGCAGCAAGGGTTTCGAGCAGGAGCGCGCGGCCACCCGGCTGGTCGACCACGCGCTGTGCGGTGAGTGACTCACAGGAACTCGGCGAGATAGGCCAGTAGCACCTCCGGCCGCTCCTCGGCGATGAAGTGCCCGCAGTCGGGAATGGCCGCGCCCTGAACGTCTTCGGCGTAGCCGCGCCAGATGTCGAGCACCGGAACCTCTTCGAGGAAGCTGGCCGCGCCCCACAGGGCCAGCACCGGCATGGTGAGGCGGTGTCCGGCGTCCGTGTGATCGTGTTCGGCGTCGATGTCGGCGGCGCGGTAGTCGTCGAAGCCCGCGCGCAGGGCGCCGGGAATGCTGAAGGCGCGGATGTATTCGTCGATGGCCTCGCCGGGCAGGCCGTGGCGGTTGACGGTCCAGGTCTCGAAGAAGTAGCGCAGGTAGCCGGGAATGTCGTGGCCGACAAGGCGTTCGGGCAGATCGGGTTGCAGGTGGAACAGCCAGTGGAAGTAGCGGCGGCCCAGGGCGGCGTCCATGCGGCGCCAGGTCTCCCTGGTGGGAATGATGTCGAGCACGGCGAGCTTGCGGACCTGGTCCGGGCGGTCGAGCGCCCAACGGTGGGCCACCCGCGCGCCGCGGTCGTGCCCGACGACGGCGGCGGTGGTGAAGCCGAGCGACTCGATCAGCAGGGCCACGTCGGAGGCCATGCTGCGTTTGTCGTATCCGGTGGTGGGTTTGTCGGTGTATCCGTAGCCGCGCAGATCCGGTGCGATCACGGTGTGTCGCTCGGCCAGCGCGGGCAGCACCTTGCGCCAGCAGTAGCCGGTCTGTGGCCAGCCGTGCAACAAGACCAGCGGCGGACCTGTCCCGGCGCGGCGATAGTGCATGCGAATGCCGTTCACGGTGGCGACCCCGCGACTGATCTCGACCATAGAAGCATTCTCGGTCCGGCCGGACACGGGCGGCGGCGAAATGGCGTCAACTGCCTGCGCGATCACCTCCGCCGGTGATCAGGGGGTCGCGGTGACGGTCGTCGAGGTGGTGGGTGCGGCCGAGGTCGTGGGCGTGGCCGACGTGGTGACGGTCGGCGTGGCCGAGGTCGTGACCTGCGTTGTGGGAACCGGCAACTGGGGCGCAGGGCACTCCCCGGTCCGCTCGCCGATGGTGTTGATCTCGGCGTTGGCGCGTGGGTCGCCGGCGTAGTCGATGCGGTCGGTGCATTCGACGTAGTTGTCGACGGGCGCACGCTGCGGTTCCGGGCAGCTGCCGGTTTGCTCACCGGCCGTGTTGATTTCGGCGTTCGAGCGCGGGTCGCCCGTGTAGTCGACGCGGTCGGTGCATGCGATGTATTC
>NZ_BAGH01000520.1 GCF_000308715.1 Nocardia tenerifensis NBRC 101015 | reverse complement strand
GCGAAGATGAACGATTCGGTGCGGCGCCGCGGGCGCCCGGCCAGGCTGTCGCGCGACGCGATCCTTACCGTCGCGCAGGAGATCGTGGAGTCCGCGGGGATAGACGCGCTGACCATGCGGGCCGTCGCCGAGCGGCTGTCGAGTTCGCCCATGGCGATCTACCGGCACGTCCGCGACAAGGACGAACTGCTGCTGCTGTTGCTCGATCGCGTCGCCGCCACGCTCGACCGCCCGGATCTGCCCGCCGAGCCCCGGCAGCGGCTGGTGGTGCTGTGGCGATTCCTGCACGACGAGCTGGCGGCGCATCCCTGGGTGGTCGGCGTGCTCGCGAGCGGTGATCTGGCGGGCCGCTCGATCCTGTGGCTGATCGAGGAGATCTTGCAGGCGTTCCTGGCCTCCGGGCTCGACGCCGAGCGGGCCGGCGCCGCCTATCGGGCGGTGTGGCAGTACACCGTCGGCGTGCTGACCATCCGAACGGCCATGGCGCGCACCACTTCCGAGCTGGACCGCCCGAGCTACCAGGCCGAGATGATCGCCGCCGCCGACCCGGTCGAGACCCCGGCCGTCGCCTCGTTCGTCGGTGCGTGGCCGCATGCGTGGGAGAACTACGACTTCGGCCTCGACGCCTTGCTCGACGGGCTGCTCCCGCGCTCTTGACAACCGCCTCGCCCTTTTGTGTACTGATAAACAAATAGAGCGAGGAGACAGTCATGATCGAGGCCGATGTGGTGGTGATCGGCTCGGGCGCGGCCGGGCTGGCGGCGGCGCTGGCCGCCGCCGACGGTGGCGCCGAGGTGGTCGTGCTCGAGGCGTCAGCGCGCTGGGGCGGCTCGACCGCCGTGTCCGGCGGCCAGGTGTGGGCCCCGGCCAACCATCGAATGCACGAGGCGGGCTACGCCGACACCGTCGAGGAGGCGCTGACCTACTGCCGGGCCGCGGCTCCCGGCCGCGACGACACCCTGGTCGAGACGTTCGTGCGGACGGTGCCGGAAGTGGTGCGCTTCCTCGAGGCGCGTTCGCCGATCCGGTTCATTCCGGTCCCGGCCTACCCGGACACCTTCGCCGAGCTACCCGGCGGCAAGACCGCGCGCCACGTCGAGGTGGCTCCGCAGGATCTCGGCGACCTGGGTGAGCTCGCCGAACTGGTTTGGCCCGCACCGTTTTTCGCGCCGGTCCTGACGAATCAGGAAATTCTCGAACGCAATCTGTTCGCCGGCGGTCCGACGCCCATGGACCTGATCACGCAACGCATGTCGGCAGGCGCGGTCGCCCTCGGCGCGGGGCTCGTCGTCGGTCTGCTGCACGGTTGCCGCAAGGCGGGCGTGCGCCTGTTCCGCGACTGCCGGGCTACCGAGTTGATCACCGACGAGCGCGGTCGGATCATCGGGGTGCGCACCGAGAGCGCGCACGGTGACGTCCGCGCGGGCCGCGGGGTCGTGCTGGCGTGCGGTGGATTCGAGCACGACCCGATCCTGCGCTCCCAGTTGCTGTCCGGGCCGCTCACCCACCCGGTGACGCCGCCGGTTCAGCACGGCGACGGGCTGCGGATGGCTGGGCGGGTCGGCGCGGCCATGGCCTACCTCGGCGAGTACTGGTCTTGGCCCGCTTGCCAAATGCCGGGCCGCGCTTGGCCCGACGCGGCGGGCACACCGCAACCGCAGCTGGCGGTGCTGGAACGCAGTCTGCCCCATGTGCTTTGGGTGAACGGCGCGGGCCGCCGTTTCGTCAACGAGTCGAGCCACAACTGCGCGAGCGCGTTCGCCGAACTCGACCCCAACACCCACCACCCGCGCAACCTGCCCGCCTGGGCGATCGGCGACGCGCAGTTCCGCGCCAAGTACTCGGTCGCCGGCATCCCCGCGGGCACACCGGCGCCGGAGTGGCTGATTCAGGCCGACAGCCTTGCCGAACTCGCCGAGCGCATCGATGTCGACCCGATTGCGCTGGAGCACACCGTCACTCGCTTCAACACCATGGCCGAGGCGGGCCGCGACGACGACTTCCAGCGCGGGCGCACCCGCTACGAGCACGCTTTCGGCGATCCGGCGGCCGCCCACCCCAACCTCGGACCCGTCTGTGCGCCACCGTTTTTCGCGGTGCCCGTGTATCCGGGCGCGGTCGGCACCAAGGGCGGGCCGCGCACCGATCGGCGTGCCCGCGTCCTCGACTGGTCCGGTGCGCCCATCGCCGGTCTGTATGCCGCGGGCAACGCGGCGGCCGCGGTCTTCGGGCCCGGCACGTTCGCCGGCGGTTTGACCATCGCCTCGGCGCTGACGTGGGGCTGGATCGCGGGGCGGGACCTGGCCGACCCGCGCTGATCCCGCATCGCCATTGTGTCGTGGCTCACTCCGGGGTACCCTCCCGAAAAGCGAGACTGAATGGTCTCACTATTGGACGTAGTGGGTCGGCGACGGCGCTGAATGGATGAGGGAGCCTCAATGATGAGGTATGCCGCCCGAATATCCTCGGGGATCACGGTTTTGGTAGCGGCGGTGGCCGCGGTCGCGATGCTGTGCGCCGCGCCCGCCACCGCGGACGAGCCGGCCACCGCGCAGAGCGTGTTCAACAAGCCGGGTCCTCACCCCGTCGCGACGCCGGTGCGCACGAACCCGTGCCAGGAATCGGTGTGGGGCATGGCCGAACACATCGTCGTGCACATGTTCGGCAACCGCGACGACATGACCTGCACGCAGGCCTTCCCCAACGGCCTGGAGTCGCCGATCGGCGTGAACACCTACTACCCGGCCGATATCGCCGAATTGCCCAGCGCGCCACTGATGGTGTTCACCTCGGGCTTCATCGCCAATCCCGGGATGTACGACGCGCTCGCCCGGCAGTGGGCGAGCAACGGTTTCGTCGTGGTGATTCCGTACGACTTCGTCAACTCGCTGGCCTACGTGCCCGCGATCGGCGTCGCCGCCGCGGTCGTCGCCGACCGTGACCCGAACTCCCCGCTCTACCGCCGAATCGACTTGAGCCGCACCATCTTCGGCGGCCACTCCGGCGGGGGACAGGCGGCGCTGCAGGCGGGCACGGTGTTCTCCGGCATCGCCTCGCTGATCGATCCGGCGATGCGCGTGCTCGGCGTGCTCGCTATCGAGCCGGGCCCGCTCGCCGTCGGAGCGCTGGTCTCCGTGCCGACGCTATTCCTCACCGGCTACAACGATTTCGTGGTGCCCGACTTCGCCTGGGTGCGCTGGTGGCAATACAACCTGTCCTTCCAGGCCCCCGCGTGGATCGCCAATGCCCGTGGCGTGAGCCACTTCTCACCCGTCGACGGACCGGACAACTACCTGTCCGCCGGCACAGCCCTAGCCTGGCTGCGCTACCAAGCTTTCGACGACAACCTCGCCAAGGAGTACTTCGTCGGCCCCACCTGGCGGCTACCCGCCGACAAAACCTACTTCAGCGTGCAGCGCAATGCACTCGCCGACGGCCTGAGCTGACGCGAAACAGACAGGGACGGAAGAGAATTGGGCCGAGTATGAGAGTACGTCGCGCGTGGATCGGTGGACTAACCACCGTTCTGGTCGCCTTATCCCCCGCCTGGCCCAACGCCGTGGCAGAGCCGGGCGTGGTGGCAACGCCCGGTGCGGTGGCGGAGCCGGGTGTTGCGGCGGAGCCGGGTGTTGCGGCAGGAGCCAGCGCGGTAGCGGGACCTGGCGCGGTGGCAGCACCCAGCGCCATGACGCTGCCCAGCGTCATAGCGGGGCTCGGCGCGGTGGCGGAACCTAACGCGGTGGCGCGACCTGGCGCGGTGGCAACACCCGACGTAGTGGCGGGGCCGAGCGCTGCGGCAGGAGCCAGCGCGGTGGCGGAATCCGGTGCGGTGGCTGGACCCGATGCGGTGGCGGAACCTAGCGTCGTGGCGGGATTGGGCGCTGTGGCAGCGCCTCGCCCTGCGGTGGAACCCGGTGCGGTGGCAGAACTCGGCTCGGCGGCACAACCCCGCGCCGTAGCGGAACCTAGCGCCGTGGCGGCATCGGGTGCGGTGATGGAACCGGATGTTGTGGCAGGACCCAGTGCGGTGGCGGGGCGTGGTGTGCTGGCGGCACCTGATGTGATTGCAGTACCTCGCGTGGTGGCAGAACTTGGCGCGGCGGCACGCCCCCGCGCAGTGGCCGAACCTGTTGTGATGGCGGCACCCGGCACAGTGGCGGCACCTGGTGTGGTGGCAGCACCCGGTGTGGTGATGGAACCGGGTGTTGCGGCAGAGTCAGGCTTGGCGTGTGGCGAGCCCGCCCCGGGGCAGATAGCCCAGCGGGTGGACCCTTCGGCCGTGGGCATGGATCCGGTGGCTTTGACCGATGCGATCGATTTCGGAACGGGCAAGGGCGCTTTTGCGATTCAGGTGTACCGGCATGGGTGTCTGGTTGGGGACCGTACGGGTACCGGGAATCTGCCTATGCCGCTGGCTAGTTCGTCCAAAGGGGTCGCTTCGGTCGCGATCGGGCGTGCGATCACGCTCGGGTACTTCGGGCTCGATGATCCGCTGGGCAAGTTCTTTCCGCAGGCCGATGCCGAGCATGCGGGGCTCACCGTCCGACAGGTGCTGAATCAGACGACGGGGCTGCGGTTCACGTGGGCCGCCGATATCGCGGGCATCGCCACCGACGAGGTGCTCCAGGCCCTGCGTACTCCGCCCGCCTATACGCCGGGCACCACCTTTCAGTACGCGCAGGCCGTGCTCGCGCTGCTGCCGAAGATCGTCGAGATCACCACGGGGCTGGACTTCCAGGACTTCGTCCAGCGAGAACTGATGGGGCCGTTGGGGATCGACCGCGACCACTGGGTGTGGCTGCGTGACCGTAGCGGAAACACCGCCGTCAACGGCGGTCTCGCGATGCGTGCCGACGATCTGGCCCGGCTCGGCCTGCTCTTGCTGCACGAGGGCCGGTGGGGCGACGCGCAACTCATCGATCCGGACTATCTCCGGCAGGCGCGTCAGCCGACGGAGGCCAACGGCGGCTACGGATTCCTGTTCTGGCTCAACGCCGGTGCGTCGTACAAGACCGCGACGGTGCCGACGGCCAAGGTGTTCGACCACCCGATGTTCCCCGGGGCGCCGCGCGACCTGTACGCCTTCGTCGGCGCGCTCGGCCAGTTCAATGTCGTGATCCCCAGCCGCGACATGGTGATCGTCCGGCTCGGCGTGCCGGGCGGGATCGACACCGCCAATGTGCAAACCTCCCTCGCCGCCGAATCCAACCCGGACAACAAGGAATTCGTACGCCGAGTCGTCGCGGCGGTCACCGACGTGCCGGGCGAGCCCGTCGACGACCCATACCGCTACGGCGACACCTTCGGCCCGATCATCGGCGGCCTCGACGACCTGGCCTTCTGGGTGGACCCCGAACACACCGCCGAAATCCTGTTCGGCGTCGGCCCGTACGCGCCATCGAACTGCAACGTGCTGTCGTGCAACGGCAAACTGCTACCCCAAGACATCTTCACCGCCATGCTCGACTCCACCGCCCAAATCGTCACCGCCCTCCTAGGCCTAGGCCACGGCCCCCGCTGACGCTGTCAACCGCCGCACTGTCTCTCGGGATGCGCACCGTCTTTGGGGCCTAGAGTGAGTGCGGATCCTGAGAGGGAGTGCGGGATCTGTGGTGGGATCCTGAGAGGGGTGCGGGTCTGTGGCGTGGGTCGCGTCGGGGTTCGGTGGGCGTTGCCGGTAGGCGACTGCCGCACTGTTTTTC
>NZ_BAGH01000521.1 GCF_000308715.1 Nocardia tenerifensis NBRC 101015 | reverse complement strand
ACGACGATCCGCTTGCGCCGATCCGTCGCGGGCAGACCGGTGTCGATCAGGATCTTCAGCTGGGACAGCCTGCGGTCCGAACCGTCCTCGGCTACGCCGAGCAACTCCCGGGCGAGCAGTTCGCTGCGATCCCGGACGCTCGGATCGGCGGCGTTGCCGGTGGCGCGCGGCGCACAGGCCGACGTGGCGAGCGCGGCGGAGGCGACGGCACTCGCGGCCAGCGTGCTGCCCAGCAGACGGCGTCGCGAGACTCTGCTGTCGGAAATGCCCGAACCTCCCCGGGACGAGGGGCGAAGCCCCGCTGCGCGATAACGGCCGCAGACGGTACCGGACCGCTCGAAGCGCCTCGGGGAACTCGGCTTTCCGGCCGGTGGTGCGGGCGTTTCGCGGGTTCGGTTGGGGCGGCGCGGCGCTCAGCGCGTCCGGGCGCCGAGCGCCAGTCTTATGGCTCGCTCGACGGGGAAGAGGGTGGCGCGGTCGAGCAGCGGCACGGCCGGTTCCAGCGTGGGCGTGGCCATGAAGCGTGGCGTGCCGCCGCGGTGCGCCTGAGCGGCGTGGATCAGGAACGGGTGACACAGGTACACGTCACCGGCGTGGCCGGTGGCCTCGACGACGGGCGCGGCGGCGGTGTCCGCCAGGACTCCGGTCTCGCCGATCCGGGTGGCGTCGATGCCGTCCTCGCCGTAGCGGAGCAGGCGGCCGGGCACGGCCGCGTGGGAGCCGACGCGGATGCGGGTGGGCGCGTCGGCCTCGGTGACGTCGGTGAAGAGCACGAGCATGAACAAAGCCCGTGCGCGCGAACGGTAATTGGTGAACGAGTGACCGGTCCAGCCCTCGGGGAGGTAACTGCCCTCGAAATGCCAGTAGTCGTCGTCGGGCGGGTCCGGGTGCGGGAAGCGAACCGCGATCGGGCCGAGACCGGACTTGCGCGTCCACCGATGCGGTCCGACCAGTTGGTCGAAAGCCCGCTCTAGCGCGGGCATTCGGGCGATCGCGCGGAATGGTTCGATGTCGTAGCCGGGCAGGCGCACCAGCGGTCTGCGCCAGGTGGCCGCATCGTCTGGCGCGCAGCCGGTGTCGGGCCACATGATGTCCAGGCACCGGCGGGCGGCCGCGCGGGAGAAGACCGCCGGTAGGCGGACGAAGCCGTCCTCGATGAACCTGGCGATCTGGTCGCGGTCGAGTGCCATCGTCTCCGCCTCCGCCTGCTGAGGGTCGGTCTTTCCTTGGGAATACCTCGCTTTCGCTGTTTCACCGGGCCAGGGCTATCGATAGCCGCGTTTGAGGAGATAGCCGGCGCCGGCCGCGAATCCGGCGGGGCTGGGCAGGTCGAAGTCGAAGGAGTCGGCGAGCCGGTTGGCCGTGTCCAACGCGGCGCAGACCGCCAGCGCGTCCTCGATCTGGGGACGGGAGACGCCCGCGGACAACAGCTTTCGCATGTCCTCGACGCCCACCGTCTCCGTTCGCATCAGCGTGTCCAGCATGCGCAGCGTCGCCCGCAGGCCCTCCTCGATGGGGGCCGACTCCAGATCCGTCAGCACGGCACGGACTTTCGTGTCGTCCCCGTAGGCCCTTTCCGCGATCGCGGTGTGCGCGCCGACGCAGAACGCGCACGCGTTGAGATGGGAGACATAGGCCGCGATCAACTCTCGGTCGGCGACCGACCAGGGGGACGGGCCGCGCAGCGCGGCGTGGGTGAACCTCTTCGCGGTCGTGCCGTAGAAGTCGGGGCGGTAGAAGGTCAGTCGCGCCACGTCCGGTAACGGATGCCCGGAGAAGGCGCGGAAGAGGGCGAACATCGCCTTGATCCAGGGGCGGTAGCCGCGATTCAGAATGTCGGGTCGCATCACTCGGCCTCCTCGATCGCTGCGGCCAAGGCCGCCAGCCCCGCGTCGTACAGCCGGGCGGAGTGCCCGACCGCCGCGCACACCACCAGCTCGAACAGCTGGTCGTCGCTGATGCCCGCTTGCCGGGCCGCGGCGAAATCCGCGTCGGTGACCCGGTTCGCCCTCGTGGCGACCTTGTCGATCAACCCGTGCAACGGTGGCGGAACGTCGGTGTTATGAAAGGCGCGCGCTCGCAGATCCGCCGAGGCCCTGCCCTTCCCGCGCAGCACGCTGTCCACCAGCGCATCGTGCGCTACCCGCTTGTCGTCGTTCTCCGGCACAGCCGCCCACCTCCAAGGTCGATTTGTCTGCGCCAGAACATTTTCGGCGTGTTCGCGACGCCGGGTGGGGACAATGACGAAGATGTACGAATACAGCCTCGACTGGCAGTTCGCCGCGGCCCCCGACAGGCACCGCCAGCAATCACCGTGTGGCTATCTGCTCGCGTTGAGGCTCGGCGCGACCACCGCCTTGATCCCCGACATCACCTCGCCCGCGGTCTTCGACCAAGCCTGCGGGAGTTACCCGGGCCTGGGGCCGGCCTACGACGCGGGCACCCAGCGAATGGTGACGTGCGGTTTCCTCGAGCGGCTCGGGTGGAGCGGGGCGACATCCGATCCGTTGCGGCTGACGTGCCAGGTCAGTGCGCAGAACCAGCGCATCCTCCAAGCCGCGATGCCGATGGCGTCCGACGAGGTGGCCGAGCTGAAGTTCTGGCTGATCGACTACGCGACGAGCACGCCCGAGACGCCGGGCGGGTGGTACGAGGCCGCCTATCCGATGGGCCGCTGGCCGACCGGGACCGAGGGGTTCCTGAAAGGCAGGCTCGCCTGGAGCGGATCGGCGTGGGCGTTCCAGGTCAGCGACGAGGGCACGGCCGTCGAGGGCACGAAGACGCGGATGTTCGCCTGCGACATGAGCATCGAGCCCGCCGTCGATGCCATCTTCACGTTGTTCGGCGCGAAGACGAAGGACGACAAGATCGTTCGGCCGTGGGGTCTGATGACCAAGTAGAACTCCGGCCGCTATTCTACTGGCGCAGTGGTCGTTTCGTGGACAGAGCGCCACAGGTAGCCGTGGTCGGTGTTGATCAGGACCGCCGTGACCAGCCGCCGGCTGCGCAGCTCACCCTGCCGGTTCTCGGCCGTGAAGCGCACGGTGAGAATCCCGCCGCCCTGCGCGATCTCCTCGATGTCGGTGATCGCGATGTCGAAGCCCGGCTGTGCGTTCCGCGCCGACCACACGCCCGCCAGCAATGTATCCCGGTCGACCACCTGCCCCGCGGTAGTGACCGAGGAGAACTCGTCGTGCAGCGCGTTGGCGAACCGATCGAAAACCTTCGGCGGAGCATTCGACCCCATCCACTCGGCCAGATCCGAGTGCAAGGCCTCGATCACATCGGCGAGGTCGGGGTCTCCAGGCATAACAACAATCTCGATCCCGCTCAGCATCTCCGGCGCGTCCCGAGATCATATCCAGTCCCGCCACCCCGCTCACGAGCGGGCGAGATGGTCTGTCCCTCAACAGGTTCGTCGAGATGGTGGGATCGGTCGCTGGGTGGCCTGCCGATCCCACCCACCGGTGACGGCGATTACGACAAGGTGCAGTTCTTTTGCGTGTCGGTGCGGACCTTGTGGCCGGTGAACTCTTCGAGAATGGCGAGGTTTTCGGGGGCGTAATTCTTTTCGGTGATCTTGTCGGCGTTGGGGCCGCCGAGCTTGCCGGAATAGGGGGCGGACTTCTCCAACCAGTAGGCGGTGCGCAGGAATTGGGTGAGCACGAGGTCGCGCAGCTTCGGCTCGTTCTTGATCTTCGCCCAGTAGTCGAGGTGCTTGTCCTTGGCTACGCGCAGGTACAGCAGCAGGTAGCGCAGATTGGTCGCGGCGATATCCCGGGCATTGCTGGCGCCGATGCCCTTGATGTACTCCTGCACCACGGTGACCGCGGGCAGGCCCATCAGTCCGGCGTTCAATTCCGCGGTCACGCCTTGCAGATGGTAGTCACCCTGCTGACTGTCGCGCAGATAGATCCCGTCCATGTCGTCGCTGAGCTTGTCCTTGATCAGCGGCAGGATTTCCTTGCGCGGGAAGCCGCCGTACAGCGGGATATTCGTCATCTGCTGGGTGGAGTTGATCCACGCGGCGGTGTACTTGTCCCACTGGGTGCGCGACCCGTCGAGGTCCCACATGTGGGTCTCCTCGTGGATCGCGACCATCATGGACTCGGCGAACGCCTCGAAGCTGCTCGTCTCCACGAACTGGTTCCAGTACTGGTCCTTGGCCTGGGCGATGGCCAGTTTCTCCCCGCTCGGCCAGCGCCGCTTGTACATGGCCTGCAGGGTCGGCATCCAGTTCGAACGGTTGAAGCGAGCCTTCAGATCGCTGATATCGGCCTGGGGAGTAGAGGTTTCTTCGTAGCAGAACGGTGCGGCGACGGGGTCCGCGGCCTTGATCTCGGACGCCGGGGCCGCCACCGCGACGGAGCCGGGACCGAGCGACAGGACCAGGCAGGCGGTGACGATGGGTAAAAGACGTTTGCGGTTCATGGGAGTCTCGATTCGGGGCACGTGCATGGGTACGGTGCGGACGAACCCATTTCCGCTGACGCCGGGGACTTATCCCGTTTGCTCGCCGCGAGCGGTCGCCGAAAGGTGTGGCCGAACGAGAACTATTGCGCGAGAGTCTGTCCCAGCCGACGGCTACGAGCCCGCCGCCATTTCTGAACAACTGTCTGAATAGTGACACGAAAGACCACGCCCGGAACTCCCCAGTGGAAGTGGGGAGAATTGAGGCGTCAATTATCGAATTTCTCCGGCGCGGTATTCAGACGAGTGCGTGCTCTTCGATGTGCGTGCTCAGGCTCGCGCCGTTGAGATCCAGGTATATGGCGCGTTCGGTGACCGAGAGGGTGGCGGTGTTGCGGCGATCGATCGCGGCGACGGCGGCGTCGATGAAGTCGCGGTCGAAACTGTAGAGGGGGATGGTCTCGGCGCGATGGATCCGCTTGCCCGCCAGCTGAGCCAGCACCCTGGCGGGGTCGCGGTGGGTGTAGACGGCGGTGCGCTCGGCCAGCTTGCTGCCGCGGTGCAGGCGCTCGGCGTCCGGGGCGCCGACCTCGATCCACCCGGTGAGGCGGCCGGTGAGGTCGCGGACCAGCACCGCGGGCTCGTCGGTGGAGGAGACGCCGCCCTCGCTGAAGGCGATGCCCTCCCGATAC
Source organism: Nocardia tenerifensis NBRC 101015 (assembly GCF_000308715.1). GTDB lineage: Bacteria > Actinomycetota > Actinomycetes > Mycobacteriales > Mycobacteriaceae > Nocardia > Nocardia tenerifensis. Next base: position 674 of record NZ_BAGH01000521.1, on the reverse strand, counting down.
TCGAGGCAGTAGGCGAGCAGGCGCGTGACCATGAACTCGGCGGTCTCCGACGGATGGCGCGCCACCCGCAACTCCAGCTCCTCGTATACGCCGCGATCGACGTCGGCCAGGTGGACGGCGAAGTGGTGGAGTGTCGCGGGAAGGGCCATAAGTCAAGGAGCTTAGGCCCTGTCTCGAAGTCCGGCCGGATCCAGCCACCGGAGGCGCCGGATGGGACTTCGAGGCAGGCCTAGGTGAACGCCCTCGTCGGTCGGCGCAACGGTGGCGGCGGGCACTCCTAGACTGTCGATCGAGAGGAAGGACGGCTATGAAGCGAAACCTGAACTGCCCCTGCGGGGAAGCCATCGTCGGAGTGGACGAGGACGATCTCGTCGAGAAGACGAAGGCGCACCTGGCCGAGAACCACCCCGGCCACGACTACTCCCGCGACGAGATCCTCTTCATCGCTTACTGATTCGCGGCTCAGCTCCTCGGCCAGATCACCTCGTCCGGCAGGCACAGGCTGGCCGAGCGGGTGGTCGGCACCGGGCCGGTGCCGGGGGCGAAGGCCCACTGGGAGATCGGGCCGGCCGCCCGCCAGCGCAGGGCGCCGTCCGCGTCGGCGACCACTTCGTACACCGACTCGCTGCCGTCGATGAGCTGAGTGCCCACGCAGTAGTCGGTGTACTCGGTGC
>NZ_BAGH01000522.1 GCF_000308715.1 Nocardia tenerifensis NBRC 101015 | reverse complement strand
GGTGGTCGGCGCGCCGGACGAGGCGGGCGCGCGCCCGCTGCGCATCCACTCCCGCGGCGACGACCCCGAACTGCCGTGGGTGCGCCACGGCGCGGGCCTGCTCGCGCCGGATGCGCCGGAACCGGCGTTCGACCTCACCGACTGGCCGCCGCCGGGCGCGACGCCCGTTCCGATCGACGGCGCGTACGACCGGCTGATCGACCGCGGCTACGGTTACGGCCCGACCTTCCAAGGACTTCGGGCGGCCTGGCGTCGCGGAGACGATGTGTTCGCCGAGGTAGCGCTGCCCGACGAGGCAACGACGGACGCGGCCCGCTACCTCCTGCACCCCGCCGTGCTCGACGCGGCGATGCACGCGGACCTACTCGACGAATCCGGCGCGGCCACAGGCGACACCCTGCTCCCATTCTCCTGGAGCGACGTCACCCTGCACGCGACCGGTGCGGCCACGGTGCGCGTACACCTGCACAGGATCCGCGGCGACGAGGTATCCGCCATCTTCGTCGCGGACCCCAACGGCCGACCCATCGCGACTGTGCGACAACTGGTTTCGCGCCCGGTCTCACCCGACCGCATCGGCACGCCAGATCGCGCCGCCGACGCGCTGTACGGGGTGAGCTGGCTGCCAGTGCCCTCCGCGAAACTGGGCGAGGCGGTGGCCGTGCGGCAGGCCGCGGCGGTGGCTGGCCTGGGGGACGAGGCGGCGGGGCTGCGGGTCGTGCGGTTGGAATCGGCGCGGGTGGACGTGCCTGCGGCGGCGCATGCGGTGACGAGGCAGGCTCTCGATCTGATTCAGGATGTGCTGGCGGGCGGGGCCATTCGCCTGGCGGTCGTGACAAGGAATGCGGTGGCGGTCGCGTCCGGTGATGATGTCGATCCCGGGCAATCGCCGGTGTGGGGGCTGGTGCGTGCGGCGGAGGCGGAGAATCCGGGCCGGTTCGTGCTGGTCGATGTGGATGGGTCGGCGAAGTCGGAGGCGGCCTTGGCCGCGGCACTGGAGTCCGGCGAGCCGGAACTCGCGTTGCGGGACGGAGTCGCGAGTATGCCGCGGCTGACCCGGCTGGCCGGGGGGACCGGCCGTGCGCCGTGGACGGGTGCGGGCACCGTGCTGATTACCGGCGGTACTCGTGGTCTGGGCCTGATCCTGGCGAGGCACCTGGTGCGTACGCACGGCGTCCGGCGGCTGCTTCTGGTCGGTCGGCGGGGCCTCGATGCATCAGCCGCGGCCGCGCTGACGGCCGAATTCGCTTCGCACGGAGCCGAAGTCGACATCGCCGCCTGCGACGTCGCCGATCGTGACGCGCTCGCGGCCCTGCTCGCGGGTATTCCGGACGCGCACCCGTTGACGGCCGTGGTGCACGCCGCCGGGGTGGCGGACGGCGGACTCGTGGGCAATCTCGACCCGGACCGGGTCGACGCGGTGCTGCGACCGAAGGTCGATGCCGCTTGGCACCTGCACGAGCTGACCAGCGGGCTGAATCTCGAGGCGTTCGTGCTGTTCTCGTCGGCGGGCGGCCTGGTGCTCGCGTCAGGGCAGGGTGACTACGCCGCCGCGAACGTCTTCCTGGACGCCCTCGCCGAGCACCGACGCCGCCACGGCTTGCCCGCCACCGCGCTGCCGTTCGGCATGTGGGCGGTGAACACCGGACTCGGCGGCGAACTCACCGAGGCCGACCTGGACCGAATGCGCAGACTCGGCCTGCCCGCGATCACCGTCGACGACGGGCTGGCCTTGTTCGACGCCGCACTCGCCGCGGACACGGCCGTCGTCGCGCCGCTGCGGATCGACCAAAGCGCCCTGCGCGCACGACAAGACAGCGTTCCGGCCCTCCTGCGCGGCCTGGGCCGAGCGCCCGGACGTCCGTCCGCAGCGACGGGTTCGGTGCGCGGCGACCTGTCCAGACTGTCCCCGGCGGAGCGGCAGCGCCGCCTGCTCGACCTCGTCCGCGCCCATGCCGCAACGGTTCTCGGACACTCGGGCCCCGAAGCGGTCGAGCCGGACCGCGCCTTCCGTGACCTCGGCTTCGACTCCCTCGCCGGGGTGGAGCTGCGCAACCTGCTCGGCACGGCGACCGGCCTGCCGCTGCCCGCCACGCTGGTCTTCGATCACCCGAACGCGCAGGCGGTGGCCGCGTTCCTCGCGGCACGGTTCACCGGGGACACGGCCGAGACCGTCACGCCCGCAGTGCCGACCACGCGCGCCGCCGACGAGCCCATCGCGATCGTCGCGATCAGCTGCCGGTTCCCCGGCGGCGTGCGCACGCCGGAACAGCTGTGGCAGTTGGTCATCGAGGGACGCGACGCGGTCGCCGACTTTCCGGACGACCGCGGCTGGGACGTCGACGCGCTCTATGACCCCGCCCCGGGAACACCCGGGAAGTCCTACGTCAGCAACGGCGGATTCCTCTACGACGCAGCGGAATTCGACCCCGAGTTCTTCGGCATCATGCCGCGCGAGGCGATGGCGATGGACCCGCAGCAGCGGCTGCTGCTGCAAGCCTCGTGGGAGGCGTTCGAGCGGGCGGGCATCGACCCGGCGTCCATGCGCGGCACGCGAACCGGCGTCTACGCCGGAATCATGTACCACGACTACGGAACTCGGCCGGGGCAGGCGCCCGACGAACTCGCCGGTTACCTCGGCAACGGCAGCGCGGGCAGCATCGCCTCCGGCCGGGTGGCCTACAGCCTCGGCCTGGAGGGCCCGGCGGTGAGCGTCGACACGGCCTGCTCGTCGTCCCTGGTCGCTCTGCACATGGCGTGTCAGGCGCTGCGCGCGGGCGAGATCACCATGGCGTTGGCCGGCGGCGTGACGGTGATGCCGACGCCGGACATCTTCGTCGACTTCAGCAGGCAGCGCGGCCTCGCGCCGGACGGCAGGTGCAAGGCGTTCGCCGAGGCCGCGGACGGGACCGGCTGGGCCGAGGGCGTGGGGCTGCTGCTGGTGGAGCGGCTGTCCGACGCCGTCGCCCACGGACATCCGGTGCTGGCCGTCGTCCGCGGCAGCGCGATCAACTCCGACGGCGCCTCGAACGGCCTGACCGCGCCGAACGGCCCCTCGCAGCAACGGGTAATTCGGCAGGCCCTCGCCGCGGCCGGCCTCGAACCCGCCGACATCGACGCGGTGGACGGCCACGGGACCGGCACGACGCTCGGCGATCCCATCGAGGCGCAGGCGCTGCTGGCCACGTATGGCCAAGGGCGACAGGCGGATCGGCCGCTGTGGCTCGGCTCCATCAAGTCGAACATCGGCCACGCCCAGGCCGCCGCCGGAGTGAGCGGCGTGATCAAGATGGTGCTGGCCATGCGGCACGGGATCCTGCCGAAGACACTGCACGTCGATGAGCCGAGCAGGCAGGTCGATTGGACCGAGGGCGCTGTTCGCCTGCTGACCGAGCCGGTCGACTGGGCGGTGGACGGCCGCCCGCGGCGGGCCGGGGTGTCCTCGTTCGGTCTCAGCGGCACCAATGCGCACGTGATCCTCGAGCAGGTGCCCGAAGCGCCTGTGCCGCCGCGTGATCCGGCGCGGCACAGGCCGGCGACGGTGCCACTGTTGGTGTCGGCGCGCACCGAAGAGGGGCTGCGGGAACAGACGGAGCTGCTGCGCGCGCACCTGGCGACGGGTCCGGATCTGGTGGATACCGCGTTCTCGCTCGCCACCACGCGAACCCGATTCGAGTACCGGTCGGTGCTTCTGGCCACCGAGCAGGCGGCGGACGGGCCGGTGTTGTCCGGCGTGGCGAAAACCGGTGGGCGTACGGCATTCCTGTTCTCCGGTCAGGGCGCCCAGCGGTCCGGGATGGGGCGCGAGCTCTACGCCGCCTATCCCGTGTTCGCCGAGGTGCTCGACGACGTGTGCGCCCGGTTCGACGCAGAACTGGAACGCCCGCTGCGCGAGATCATGTTCGCCCCGGCGGAATCGGCGGACGCGCGACTGCTGAGCGAGACCGCCTACACCCAATGCGCGCTGTTCGCTAACGAAGTCGCGCAGTATCGATTGCTCGAGTCCTGGGGCCTGGTCCCCGATGTGCTGCTCGGGCACTCGATCGGCGAACTGGCCGCCGCCCACGTGGCCGGGGTGCTCTCGCTGTTCGACGCGGTGACGCTGGTCGCGGCGCGCGGCCGGTTGATGCAGTCGTTGCCGCCGGGCGGCGCCATGGTCGCCGTGCGCGCGACCGAGGCCGAGGTGGTACCGCTGCTCACCGCCGCAACGGGGATCGCCGCGGTCAATGAGCCCGGCTCCGTGGTGGTTTCGGGCGCGCGGGACGATGTGGCACGGATCGCGGACACGCTCCGTGCGCAGGGCCGCCGGGTCACCGCACTGCGGGTGTCGCACGCGTTCCATTCGCCGCTGGTCGAACCGATCCTCGCCGAGTTCCGTCGCGTCGCCGAAACCGTCTCCCTCCGTGCGCCCGTCATCCCGATCGTCTCGACGCTCGGCGGTGGACCGCACGACCCGGCCACGCCGGAGTACTGGGTTCGGCATGTGCGAGAGGCGGTTCGGTTCGCCGACGGCGTTCGGGAGGCGCGCACACAGGGCGTGACCCGGTTCGTGGAGATCGGCCCGGACAGCGTGCTCACCGGATCGGTCGAGGGATGCCTGGACGACACCGAGCAGCTCGTCGTCGGCCTCACGCGGCGTAACCGCCCCGAACCCGAGGTGCTGTTGGAGGCGGTGTGCGCGATGTACCTCGACGGGGCCGAGGTCGACTGGGCGCGGTTCTTCGCGCCCGCCCAGCCCACGCGGGTCGACCTGCCGACGTATCCCTTTGCCCGCCAGCGCTTCTGGCTCGAACTGCCGACCGCACCGCCCGCCGACGCGACCGGCGTCGGGCAGGCCGCCGCCGGGCACCCCCTGCTGAGCGCGGTCGTCGTCTCGCCGGAGGGCGACGGCGCGGTGCTGACCGGGCGGCTGTCGCTGGACACCCATCCGTGGCTGGCCGATCACAATGTGCTCGGCACGGTGCTGCTGCCCGGCACCGGCTACGTCGAGCTCGCGCTGCGGGCGGGCGCGGAGGTCGGCTGCGAGGTCATCGAGGAGCTGGTCATCGAGGCGCTCATGCCGCTGCCGGAGCGCCGGGGCACCGCGATTCAGGTGGTGGTCGGCGCGGCCGATCCCGAGCGGCGCCGGACCCTGGCCATCTATTCGCGGGTCGAGGACGCGCCCGCCTATGTGCCGTGGACCCGGCACGTCTCGGGTTTCCTTCGCGCCGAACCGGACTCGGAACCGGCGGACGTCGGCTACCGCGAATGGCCGCCCGCCGCGGCCGAACCCGTCGACATCAGCGAGGTCTATGACTACCTGACCTCGGAGGGCTACCACTACGGCCCGATGTTCCGCGGTCTGCGCGCGGTGTGGCGGCGCGGCACCGAGATCTTCGCCGAGGTGGCGCTGCCGGACGAGGCGCGCGCCGAGGCCGCCCGGTTCGGCGTGCACCCGTCGCTACTCGACGCCGCGCTGAGCGCGACCGACTTCCTGAACGGCCGCACACCGCAGGACGTCGGCGCGTCCCAGCTGCCGTTCTCCTGGGCCGGGGTGCGCCTGCACGCCGGCGGCGCGGCCGGGCTGCGGGCCCGAATCGCCTGGGTGAGTTCGGATTCGGCGGTCGGCTCCGACGCGGTCCGGCTGGACCTGTCCGACGCGGCAGGCACACCGGTCGCGACGGTGCGGTCGCTGGTGGTCCGGGCGGTGACCCCGGACCGGGTCGCCGCCGCGGCGGCCGCCTCGGTGGGCAGCAGGCAGCGCGACTCGATCTACCGGATCGGCTGGAGCGAGCTGCCGCGCGGCACCGCGAGCACCGCCGCCGCGCCGCCGATGACGGTGCTGGGCAACAGGTTCGGCGATATCGACGCGGCCGTGCCCGTGTTCGCCGATCTCGCGGCGCTGTCCGCCGCACTCGACACCGGTGCCGCGGTGCCCGAGCTCGTGCTGTTCGCCTGCCCGGCGGTGCCCGGTCCGGAGGTCCCGGCCGCCGTGCGGTCGGTGCTCGCCGACGTGCTCGACGTGGTGCGCGCATGGCTCGCGGACGAGCGGCTGACGCACTCCCGGCTCATGGTGATCACCGAGGGCGCCGTCGCACTGGACGGTGAGACTCCCGAACTGAGCCAGGCACCGATCTGGGGTCTGGTTCGCTCGGCGGAGCAGGAGAATCCCGGCCGGTTCATTCTCGTGGACGCGCACCAGGATTGGACGCCCGCGCGACTCGTCCCGGTGCTCGCCGCGATGGGCGAGCCGGAACTCGCGGTGCGCGGCAACAG
>NZ_BAGH01000523.1 GCF_000308715.1 Nocardia tenerifensis NBRC 101015 | reverse complement strand
GGTCAGCGGAGCCGCCGAGGCGATCGACGGCCTGCTCGGCGAACTGGAGCACCAGGGCGTGCGGGTACGCCGTATCCCGGTCGATTACGCCTCGCACTCGGCCCACGTCGACGCGATCGAAGCGGAACTCGCCGAGGCGCTCGCGCCGATCGTCCCGCGCGCGGGGCACATCCCGTTCCACTCCACCGTCACCGGCACGCCGCTGCCCGGCACCGAGCTGACCGCCGGCTACTGGTACCGCAACCTCCGGCAGACCGTCCTGTTCCACCAGGTTGTCGCGGCACTGCCGGACACCTACACCACCTTTGTCGAACCGAGCCCGCACCCGGTGCTCACCGCCGTCGTCGAAGAGTCCGCGGGCGACGACGTCATCGCGGTCGGCACCCTGCGCCGCGACGACGGCGACCTCACCCGACTGCTCGTCTCCGCCGCCGAAGCGTGGACCCGTGGTGTCTATATAGACTGGGCGGCAACGCAATCCATCCACGCCCGGCGAATTCCGTTACCCACCTATCCATTTCAGCGCACCAGATACTGGCTCGACACCCCGGCCAGGGTCGCGGATGCGGCGGACGGCGCCGACGCCGAGTTCTGGCAGGCGATCGAGCATCAGGATCTCGACGCGCTCACCGAACTGCTCGCGGTGACGGACCGAGATCCTCGCGCGGAACTGCGTCCGGCGGTTACGCTGCTGTCGGACTGGCGACGCGAGCGCGTCACCAGCTCGACCATCGACTCGTGGCGCTACCACGTGAGCTGGCGCCCGCTCGCGTCCCCGCACGCCGGCCCGGCCGGCACCGGCACGCATCTGGCCCTCCTGCCCGCGGCCGCCGCCGAGCACGCCGTGATAACCACCGCGCTGGACGCATTGACCCATGCGGGCGCGTCGGTCGTGCGAATCCCGTGTGACGGCAGGGAGTCTCGCGAGTCCCTCGGTCGACTGCTCGCCGAACACCAGCCGCGGCGGGTCCTTTCGTTCGCGGCGTTCGGCGACGATCCCGTCGCCACGACCCTGGCGCTGTTCCAGGCCTGCGCGGCGCAGGAGCTCGACGGGTCGGTGTGGTGTGTGAGCTCCGGCGCGGTCGCCGTCGGTCCCGCCGACCGCATCCGTGCGCCGCACCAGGCCGCGGTGTGGGGTCTCGGGCAGGTGGCCGGTCTCGAACACCCCCGTTGGTGGGGTGGCCTGCTCGACATGCCCGAGCAGACCGATGCGCGCGCCGCTGCTCGATTCGCGGCGGCGCTGGCCGATGACCAGCCGGAGGACCAACTCGCCATCCGCGCCTCGGGTGTATTCGTCCGGCGGCTGACGCGCGCGACCGCCGTGACACCGAATCGGGTGTGGCGCACCGACGGTCCCGTGCTCGTCACCGGCGGCACCGGCGCGCTCGGCGCGCACGTCGCCCGCTGGCTCGCCCGGTCCGGCGTGCGCCACCTCGTGCTCACCAGCCGCCGCGGTCCCGAGGCGCCCGGCGCTGGCGAGCTGTGCGCCGAACTCGTTGCTCTCGCTCCCGGCATCCGGGTCGACGTGGCGCCGTGCGACGTCGCCGACCGGGCGGCCCTCGACCGGCTGCTCGCGGCCGTCGGCACGCCGGTGACCGCCGTCTTCCACACCGCCGGTTCGGCGGCCGCCGCGTCGTTGCGCGACACCACGACCGAGCTCGTCGCGCGGACCTGGGCGGGTAAGGCGCGCGGCGCACGCAATCTCGACGACGCATTCGCGAACGCCGACCTGGACGCCTTCGTGCTGTTCTCCTCCGGTGCGGGCGTGTGGGGCGGCGGCGGGCAGGGCGCCTACGCCGCCGCCAACGCCTACCTCGACGCGCTGGCCAGGGCCAGACGCGACCGGGGCCGGCACGCGCTCGCGGTCGCGTGGGGGACCTGGGACGGCGACGGCATGGCCGCCGACGAAGCCGGAAAAGCGCTGCACCGCTTGGGTTTACCGCCGATGCCCGCCGAGTTGGCGGTGGCCGCGCTGCACCGGGCGCTCGATCGCGACGACACCCATCTCGTCGTCGCCGACATCGCCTGGAACCGATTCGCCCCAACCCTCAGCGCGGCCCGCCGACGCCCGCTCATCGGCGATCTAGCCGAGGCGCGAGCGGTGCTGGACGAGCCGGACCGCGCAGCGTCACCGACGGACGCAACCGCCTGGCAGCGCGCCATGTCCGGGCTGAGCGCCGCCGATCGCCGCCGCGCCATGCTCGACCTGGTGCGCGCCGAGGTCGCCACCGTCCTCGGCCACGATTCACCCGACGCGGTGTCGCCGCGGGCGGCGTTCCGCGATCTGGGCGTCGATTCGCTCACCGCGGTTCAGCTGCGCAATCGGCTCCGGACCACGACGGGGGTGGCGATGCCCGCCACGCTGGTCTTCGACCATCCGTCCCCGGCGGCGCTGGTGGACCATCTGGAACGGACGCTGCTGGGCGACGCCCCCGCGGGCACGGCGGATCCCGTTGCGCCACAACATAACGACGACCCCGTGGTGATCATCTCGATGGGCTGCCGCTTCCCCGGCGGCGCGGATTCACCGGAAGCACTGTGGGAACTCGTCGAACAAGGGCGCGACGCGATCTCCGACTTCCCCGCCGACCGGGGCTGGGACCTCGACGGTCTCTACGATCCGGAACTGAGCAGGCCGGGCACCTCCTACGCCCGAGAAGGCGCCTTCCTCACCGACGCCGCCGCGTTCGACGCCGCCGTCTTCGGCATCTCGCCGAGGGAAGCGCTGGCGATGGACCCACAGCAGCGACTGCTACTGGAAACCGCGTGGGAAAGCTTCGAACGCGCGGGCATCGCGGTCGACAGCCTCGCGAAGAGCCGCACCGGCGTGTTCATCGGGGCGGCCACCTCCCACTACGCGGCCGCCGACGCCGAGGAACGCACGGAAGGCTACCGGATCACCGGCACGGCGACCGCCGTTGTCTCCGGCCGCATCTCCTACGCCTTCGGGTTGGAGGGTCCCGCCGTCACGGTCGACACGGCCTGCTCCTCGTCGCTGGTCGCCATGCATCTGGCCGCACAGGCGCTGCGCGGCGGTGAATGCTCGCTGGCGCTGGCGGGCGGGGTGACCGTGATGTCGACGCCCGCGGCGTTCGTCGAGTTCAGCCGCCAGCGCGGGCTGGCCGCCGACGGCAGGTGCAAGGCCTTCGCCGCCGCCGCGGACGGGACCGGCTGGGGCGAGGGCGCCGGACTCGTACTGCTGGAACGACTTTCGGACGCCCGGCGCAACGGGCATCCGGTGCTCGCCGTGCTGCGCGGCTCCGCGGTGAATCAGGACGGCGCGTCCAACGGGCTCAGCGCGCCCAACGGCCCGTCCCAGCAGCGGGTGATCCGGCAGGCGCTGGCCGCCGCCGGACTGCGGCCGTCCGAGGTGGACGCCGTCGAGGCGCACGGCACCGGAACCCGGCTCGGGGACCCGATCGAGGCGCAGGCGCTACTGGCCACCTATGGGCAGGAACGGGAACAGCCGCTCTGGCTCGGCACGATCAAGTCCAATATCGGGCACACGCAGTCCGCCGCCGGCGTGGCGGGCGTGATCAAGATGGTCATGGCGATGCGGCACGGACGGCTACCGCGCACCTTGCACGTCGACGAACCGACACCACAGGTCGACTGGACCGAGGGCCTGGTCTCGCTGCTGCACGAGTCTCAGCCGTGGCCGGCCGACCGGCCCCGCCGGGCTGGCGTATCCGCCTTCGGGGTCAGCGGCACGAACGCGCACGTGATCCTGGAACAGGTCCCGGAACCGGAACCCGTTGTGGCGCAGGGGTCCGCGCCGGTTGTGCCGCTGCTGCTGTCCGCGCACGACAGCGCCGCGCTCGCGGCCGCGGCCGCGCGGCTGATCGATCGCATCGACGCCGACGCGTCGATCCTCGATCTCGGCTATGCGCTCGCGACCACCCGCGCGGCGCTCACCGAGCGGGCGGTGATCGTGGCGGAGGAGCCCGACGAGTATCGGCGCGCGCTCGCGGAGCTCGCGGCGGGAACCCCGCATCCCGCCGTGATCACCGGGCGGGCCACGGAGCAGCGGCTCGCCATGGTGTTCTCGGGTCAGGGCGGCCAACGCCTCGGCATGGGCCGCGAACTCTACGACACCTACCCCACCTACGCCGACGCCTTCGACACCACCTGCACACAACTCGACCTGCACCTCCCACAACCCCTACGCGACATCATCTTCGGCACCGACCAACACCTACTCGACCAAACCCAATACACCCAACCCGCACTCTTCGCCGTCCAAGTCGCCCTCTACCGACTCTGGGAATCCTGGGGCATCACACCCACCGCGGTCACCGGACACTCCATCGGCGAAATCACCGCCGCCCACATCGCCGGCGCCCTCACCCTCCCCGACGCCGCACGCCTGATCACCCTCCGCGGCCAACTCATGCAGTCACTACCCGAAGGCGGCGCCATGCTCGCCATCGACACCACCGAACACGAGATCCTGCCCCTCCTGACCGGGCGCGAAAACACCGTCGCCATAGCCGCCATCAACTCCCCCAACTCCCTCGTCCTGTCCGGCGATCGAGCCACACTCACCGACCTCGCCACACAACTACCCGGCCACCGCACCACCTGGCTCCGCGTCTCCCACGCCTTCCACTCACCACTGATGGAACCAATCCTCGACCACTACCGCACAGCCATCAACGAACTCACCTTCACCACCCCCACCATCCCCCTCATCTCCACCCTCACCGGACAACCCACCGACCACACCAACCCCCAACACTGGATCAACCACGCCCGCAACACCGTCCGCTTCACCGACGCCATCACCACCCTCAACGACGGACACACCACCTTCCTCGAAATCGGGCCAGGCAGCACCCTGATCCCCCACCTACCGGATACCGCGATCCCGAGTCTGCGTGCCCGGCAATCGGAACCGCGGGCGCTCGCCACCGCACTCGGCAGGCTGGTCGTCGAGGGAGCGAATCCGTTCTGGCACGAATACTTCGCCGACCGCGGCGCGCACCCGGTGTCGCTGCCGACGTATCCCTTTCAGCGCCAGCGCTATTGGCTCCTCCCCAAAGTCACCGCGGGCACTGCACTCGCCGAGCAGCCGGACTCCCGGTTCTGGGACGCGGTCGAGCGGGCCGACCTGGAAGCATTGTCCACCGAACTGGGTATCACCGATCCCGAGCCGCTGACCGGCGCGCTGCCCGTTCTTGCGCAGTGGCGACGCCGGGCCCGGACCCAGTCCGTGCTGGACGGCTGGCGTTATCAGGTCGGTTGGACACCGGTACGCGCCGACACCCGCGCGATCACCGGTGCGTGGCTCGTGGTGGTGCCACCCGCGCACCGCGCGGACCCGGCCGTGACCGCGGTCCTCGACGCGCTGGGCGCCGCCGGTGCCGAGGTCAGGATCGCGCACGAGCCGGCGATCGGCGACTGCGCCGGACTCACCGGCGTGCTGTCGCTGCTCGCCCTCGACGAACAGCCGGACCCGGTGCACGACGCGGTCCCCGCCGGGCTCGCCGCGACCGTCGCCCTGATCCAGTCGATGCAGCGCGCCGCGTCGACCGCGCCACTGTGGTGCGTCACCCGGGGCGCGGTCGCCATCGGCCGCGCCGAGGAACTGCGGTCACCGGCGCAGGCGCAGACCTGGGGCATGGGCCGCGCGGTCGCGCTCGAATGGCCGACCGGCTGGGGCGGACTCGTCGACCTGCCCGCATCACTGGACGAGCGCGCACTGGCCGAGCTGCCCGCGGTACTGGCCATGACGACGGAGGACCAGCTGGCGGTGCGCGCCTCCGGCGTGTTCGCCCGCCGCCTCACGCGCGCGCCGCACAGTACGCCGAGTGGACCGGAATGGACGCCGCGTGGCACGGTCCTGATCACCGGCGGCACCGGCGTACTCGGCGCGCATACCGCCCGCTGGCTCGCCCGCCGTGGTGCGCAACATCTATTGCTGGTCAGTCGCGGTGGGCCGGACGCGCCGGGTGCCGCCGCGCTGGCGGCCGAACTCGCCGCACTCGGCGCGGAGGTGACGATCACCGCCTGCGACATCGCCGATCGCGCCGCGGTAGCCGACCTGGTCGCCCGCGTACCGGAGCGGCGACCACTGACCGCCGTCGTGCACACCGCCGGCCTCGGCCAGCTGAACCCGTTGTCCGACACCGATATCGAGCAGTTCGCCGAGATCCTTCGCGCGAAAACCGCGGGCGCGGCCCATCTCGACGAGGTGCTCGGCGATCGCGAACTCGACGCGTTCGTGCTGTTCTCCTCGGTGTCCGGGACCTGGGGCAGCGGCGGTCAGTCGGCGTACGGGGCGGCCAACGCCTACGTGGACGCCCTCGCGCGTCGCCGCCGGGACCGCGGGCTGGTCGCGACCTCCG
>NZ_BAGH01000524.1 GCF_000308715.1 Nocardia tenerifensis NBRC 101015 | reverse complement strand
ATCGGCGAAGAACGCCGCCACATCCGTCTGATCGGTCCAGTTGCTGCCCTCGGTGCCGCCGCTCGCCCCGTTGAGCAGGTACAGGGTCGGCACCGGGCGTGAACTATCCTGCGCCGGAAGCACTTCCAGATCGACCGGCGCGGCCATGGCGGTGGAGTACACGGTGACCGAGAGCAGCCGGCCCGCGCCGGGGCGCACCGACAGAACGTGCGAACCGTCCGAGGCGGCGGACGGCGAAACCGGTTCGGCACCGGCGTATCCGGTCGATGCCATCGGCAGCGTCCAACCGCCGATCAGCACCACGAGCGCGACGGCGGCGCGGCCCGATGCTCTCCGAATACGTTGTCGCGCTATGTTTTTCACGGCGTAGGCAGCCATGCGGTACCTCCCGGCCGTCCTGTGGTTGGTTGTGCTGCTGTGGCATCGAAGTTAGGACGCCGTGCTGAGCGCGGACAAGTGGCCGACGCTTTGTTTGGGTAACGGGCCAGCCGGATAGGTTCCCGACTGGTGCACTTCACAGGATTGCCCGCTTCGCATAGACCATGGCGCGGTCCATGTCGTTAACTCGATGACTGTGACGGCGGTTGCACCGCCCGAACCCCGGACGCGTTCGCGTCGCGGCCGGATTTATTGGGGATTTTCCCCATCGGCACGAATTGAGGGTACCTGTGGTCAGTTTCGGGTTCATCGAGGAATGGGTTCCGGCGCCGGGGCGGCTCACGAGTTGGACGGCGTCACCGCGGTCGCTGGAGGCGGTGCGCCGCGCGCCGGCCCATCCGACGCCGCCGTCGCATCAGCAGGAACAATATCTGCGCTCGCTGCATCGCGACGCGGCCGCGGGCTTCGGCGGCTCCCGGCTGTGCATGATCTCGTTCACGATCCCGGGATCCCCCGACCACGCGGCCTGGAGCAGGGCTTTCACCGCTTTTCTGCGCCGCCACGACACGTTCCTGAGCTGGTTCGCCGTCGGCGACGACGGCAGCGTCGTACGACACGTGGCGGCGCCGACCGACATCGACCTCGTGCCGGAGGAGCACGGCGACATGGCCGACAGCGCCGCGATCCGCGCGCACGTCGAGATGGTGACGCCGAGCGCGCTCTGGTGGGATTGCTGGAGTTTCGGCGTTATCGAGCACGAGAATTCGTTCACCGTGTACGCGGGCGTCGACCATTTGCACACCGACGGCGTAGCGCAGGCGTTGAGCTGCGTGGATCTGCTGATGCTGTACGGGAACGAATTGTCCGGCGGGAAACTCGCGCCGCAACCGGTGGACGGGCACCTCGCTTATTGCGAGCGCGAACGGCGCGGCACCGCCGAAATGACGGCGCAGTCACCGAATATCCGGACCTGGCTGGAGTTGTTGCGGCGCAACGGCGGCGACGTGCCGAGCTTTCCGGCGGACCTGGGGGTCGGCACCCAGCGCTACATCCGCGGCGCGCAGCGCACGGTGCATCTGGTCGACGAGGCCGACGCGCTGCGGTTCGAAGAGATCTGCACGGCCAACGGCGCTCGCTTCACCGGTGGGCTGTTCGCGGCCGCCGCGCTGGTGGAGAGCGAGATGTCCGGCGGGGACTGGTATTTCGGTCTCACGCCGGTGAATACCCGCGCCACGGCCGGGGAGACGAACTCGGTCGGCTGGTACACGAGCCTGATCCCGGTCGAGTTCTCGGTCGAGCGTGCCGACAGCTTCGCCACGATCGTCTCGCGCGCGCAGCAGGCCTACGACCGCGGCAAGGATCTCACCGACGTATCGCTGTACCGCGCACTGGAACTCGCGCCGCCGGAGTTCGGCATCCACACGCAGCCCGGCTGGACGGCGCGGATGCTGTCCTACGTCGACGTGCGAAAGATCCCGGGCGTGGAGATGTTCGACCAGATCAACGGCGGCATGTTCGCCAGCCGCGGCATGTCGCGCGAGGTCTACATCTGGGTCAACCGGTTCACCGACATCACCCAGCTGAGCCTGCTCTTCCCCGACACCCCGCAGGCGCACGCCGCGGTCGACCGCTATATCGCGGCGACCCGAACCGTTTTCGCGGCGGTCGCCGCCGACGGCGACTACGCGCCGCGCGTCGGCGCGCTGTCGTGACGGCGTCCCTGACGACCCGGGCGGCCACCGAGCGCACCCCGATCACCATGGCCGCGTGGGGTGCGCTCGGGGCGTGCCTGCTCGCCGTGTTCCTGCAGATGCTCGACCTGACGATCGTGAACACCGCGCTGCCGGAGATCGCCGCGGACCTCGCCGCCTCCGACGCCGTTCAGCTGCTTGTGGTTTCGCTCTACAGTCTGACGTTCGCCTGCACGCTGCTCACGGCCGCCAGGCTGGGCGCCCTCCTCGGCCGGCGGCGCGTGTTCCTCTGCGCGCTCACCGTCTTCGTGGCCGCCTCGCTGTGGTGCGGGCTGTCGCGGTACGGGGCGGAGTTGATCGTCGCTCGCGGCGTGCAAGGGCTCGCTGCGGCGGCGATGTCGGCGCAGACGATCGCGATCATCACGGCGTCCTTTCCACCGGCGCGTCGCGCTCTGGCGTTCGGAATCTACGGTGCGGCAGCGGGTTTCGCGGCGATCACCGGTCCGCTGGCGGGTGGCGTGCTCATCGCGATCGATCCGCTCGGGGTGGGCTGGCACGCCATCTTCCTGATCAATGTCCCGCTCGGCCTGGTCGGGCTGGCGCTGGCGTATCGGTTTCTGCGACAGAGTCTTTCGGAGGAGCGGGAGCGACTGGATCTGCCGGGGGCGTTGCTCTCGACGCTCGGACTGTTCCTCGTGCTGTGCCCGGCGGCGATCGGCCGCGAAAAGGGTTGGCCGCCGGTGCTACTCGCGATGATCGTCGGCGGCTGCGCGCTGCTGGCGGTCTTCGCGGCGCGCCAGTATCGGCTCACCCGCCGCGGCGGCGGCCCGCTGGTGCACGCCGAGCTGTTCACCGATCGGGGTTTCGCGCTCGGCGCGGTCCTGACCGTCGGCTTCTTCGGACTGTTCGGCGGATTTCTGTTCAGCGTCTCGGTGGCGGCGCAGTCGGGGCTCGGCATGACCGCGATGCAGACCGCCTGGCTCATGGCGCCTTTCGCACTCGGGGGCGCGCTCGGCGCGCTGAGCTCGCCGCTGTTGGTGACCAGGTGGGGACCGCGGGCGCTCACCGTCGGCATGCTGATCTACGCGGGCGCCGTCGTCGGCATCGCGGTGGTGATCGGCCCGCACGCGGTGAGCGTCGACACCGTGACGCTCAGCGCGCCCGTGCTCGTCGCGGGTGTGGGGATGGGCTGTTTCGCCGCTCCCCTGCCCGCGCTCATGCTGGCCGGGGTCGCCGACCGGATCACCGGCTCGGCGTCGGGGACCGTCCCCACGCTGCAACAGCTCGGCACCTCCGCGGGCGTGGTCGCGCTCGGCGGGTTGTTCTTTCACCGCGTCGACGAGGCCGCCCCCACGGTGACGAAGGCGGCCACCGCCCACGCGTATCTCACGGCGTACACGGCGGTGCTCTGGGCCGTCGCGGCGGCGGCCGCGGCGCTGGCCGTCGTCACGCTGGCCATGCCGCGCGGCCCGGCCGGGAGCGACGCGTGATCGCCCGCGCGGACGCGGTAGCCGACCGGTCCGGCGTGGAATCGGCGGCCGGGCCGCCGCGCTTCGCGACGCTGCCCGTCGCGGTGATCGCGGCGGTGACCGGGTTCATCCTGATCGCCCGGTCCACCCGCTACGACTACTTCGGCGACGAGCTGTACTTCCTCGCGGCGGGTCGGCGACCGGCGGCCGGGTACGTCGACCAGGGTCCGCTCATTCCGTCGGTGGCCAGGGCCGTCGATGTGCTCGCCCCGGATTCGCTTGTCGCGCTGCGTCTTCCCTCGATAGTCCTCACCGTCGGCGGGGTCGTCGTCGCCGCGGCGCTCGCCCGCGAGTTCGGCGGCCGGGCCGGGGCCCAGTCGCTGGCGAGCCTGGCCTACGCGGTGTGCCCGTTCGCGATCACGCAGGCGGCGACGTTGTCCACCTTCGCCTTCGACGCCACCCTGTCGGCGACGGTGCTGTGGCTCGTCGTGGCGTGGGTCCGCGCCCGGCGCGACGGTGTGCTCCTGGCCGCCGCCGCGGTCGCCGCCGTCGATCTGCAGGTCAAGCTGTTGGTGCCGGTCGTGCTGGCCGGGATCGTGCTCGGCGCAGCGGTATTCGGGCCGCGACGAAGCACGCGTCGCCGAACGCCGTTGCTGGTCGCGCTGATCGTCGCGGTGGCGGCCGCCCCGAGCCTGGCGTGGCAGGCCGCGCACGGCTGGCCTCAGGTGGCCATGGGCCGGGTCATTCGCGCAGAACAGTCGGCCGCCACCGGTGGCGCGCTCGGCCTGCCCGTCCAATTCGCCTTGCTCGCCGGGCTTCTCGGCACCGTGCTGACGGTGTGCGGGCTCTGGGGTCTGCTTCGCCGCCCCAGCTTGGCCGAGTACCGCTTCCTCACCGTCGTCGCACTGGTCTTGGTCGGCTTCGTCGTGCTCAGCGGCGGGCGACCCTATTACCTCGCGGCACTGCTGCCGGTCTTGTTCGCCGCCGGCGCGGTGACGGCGCAGGACGCGGTGCGGCGAGGATGGCGGCGCGGCGGCGAGATGGCGCTCGCGGCGGTGTCCCTGGCCATCGCACTGGGCGTGATCATGGCGCTGCCGCAACCGATCTCGCGGCTGCACGAGCCCACCTCGTCACCGCGCGAACTCTATACGCGCCTACGGCTTTTCGGCACTACCGGCTGGCCCGAGCTCCTCACCGCCGTCTCCGGCGCCTACGCACAGCTGGACCCGGCCGAGCGCGGCCGGACGGTGATCGTCACCCAAACCTATTGGCAGGCCGCGGCGATCGACCAGCTCGGCGCGCACCTGCCCCCGGTCTACAGCCCCAATCGCGGCTTCGCCTACTTCGGCACGCCGCCGGATTCGGCGACGACCGTCCTCTACGTGACGGCGGGAGACGCCGAACCCGTTCTGCGGCCGATGTTCTCGTCCCTGCGCGTGCTCAGCCGAGCCGACGACCCGCTGGGCTTCCCCGGGATCTCCCGCTCCGTGACGGTATGGCGCGGCGACGACCCCACCCGATCCTGGTCCGAAATCTGGTCGGCCCGCACCACCCTCGCACTCGACACCGGCCGCTGACGAGCCGATCAGGAAAGGACCGCCCATGGCCGTCTCGCCCCTCGGAGCCACCGTGTTCCACCCGACCTGGTCGCCGGACGAGTTACTGGAACGCAAAGGGAGCCGCACCGTTTCGGTGGTCATCCCCGCACTGAACGAGCAGGATACCGTGGCAGGCGTCGTCGCGTCGGTGCGCGGGCTGCTCGGCGGCCTGGTCGACGAGCTGCTCGTGGTCGACTCCGGATCCATCGATCGCACCGTCGCCGACGCCCGCGCCGCCGGAGCCACCGTCTACACCCGCGAGGAGGCCCTGCCCGGCGTGCGGCCGCGGCCGGGCAAGGGCGAGGTGCTGTGGCGCTCGCTCGCGGTCGCGCGCGGCGACCTGATCGTGTTCGTCGACTCCGATCTCGTCGCGCCGAGTCCGCTGTTCGTGCCCTCGCTGCTCGCTCCCCTACTCGCGGACGACGAATTGTGTTTGGTGAAGGGGTTTTACCGACGCCCGCTGGCCGGGTCGGGGCCCGGCGGGCTCGGCGGCGGCCGGGTCACCGAGCTGCTGGCCCGCCCGCTGCTCACCGCGCTGGTGCCCGACCTCGCCGACCTCATCCAGCCGCTCGGCGGCGAATACGCCGCCACCCGTGAGTTCTTGACCGCCATCCCGTTCGCGCCCGGGTACGGCGTGGAGATCGGGATCGTGCTCGACGCCTGGAAACGCCGCGGCGCCCGCGCGATCGGACAGGTCGACCTCGGCATCCGCGTCCATCGCAACCGCCCGACCCATGAACTCGCCGCGATGAGCCGTCAGGTCGTCGCCACCCTGCTCGCCCGGCTCGGCATCCCCGATTCCGGAGTGGCGCTGCGCCAGTATCTTCCGCACGGCTCGCGCTGGCTGACCACCGATACCGACCTCGATCTGCACGACCGCCCCGCCATGGCGACGCTGATCGACGTGCTCGCCACCGCCGACGGCGCGGTCCCGCCCGAGATAGGAGTGCACTGATGGCACCATCCAAGTCGGCGCGTCCTCGGCGCGGCGCCGCCCGGCTGCTGACCACGATCATCGGCGTCGGCCTGCTCGCAATGAATCCCGTTGTGGCACCGGCCGACCCAGGCTCTACCGCCGCACACCTCGACCATCTCCGCTTCGAGCAGGCGCGCCTCATCGACGCCGGGGTCTACTCCGCCGCGATGAACTCCATTGTCCGCCTGCGGGTTCTACGCGCGGTAGACCCGGACGCGCCCGCCCCCACGCTGTATCTGTTGAACGGCGCCAACGGCGGCGTCGACGGCAGTTGGTACGACAAGACGGATGTGGCGGCGTTTTTCGCCGAC
>NZ_BAGH01000525.1 GCF_000308715.1 Nocardia tenerifensis NBRC 101015 | reverse complement strand
GGGATTGCGGATAACGATCGCCGGATGATCGCCGGAGACTGTGACAACGCCAGGTCCGCTCATGCCGGGGGTGTTGCCGGACGCCGAAGTTCCAAACCATCGGCGGTAAACGGCCAGGTCACGGATTCCGAGAGCCAGTTTCATGGCCCACGAGCAATTAACCGGAAATTCGCTCTGTACGGCGCATTGTTTGAGTCGGCGACAAAAGGCAAGAGCTAGGGCATGGTCCCGACGGTCGAACGCCTCAGCGTGCTGCTATGGCATGTGCACGGTTCGTGGACGACCTCGTTCGTTCAAGGGAGACACCGGTACTTCGTTCCCGTGGTGGCAGACGGCGGGCCGTGGGGGCGGGGACTGTGCGGTCGCGACTGGCCCGCGGTGCGGGAGGTGCCGGCCGAACGACTGCGCGATGCCGAGCCGGACGTGGTTGTGCTGCAACGCCCGGAGGAGATCGAGCTCGTCGAGCGCTGGCTCGGCCGCCGCCCGGGGGTCGACATTCCGGCGGTCTATGTCGAGCACAACACCCCTCGACCCAGCGCGGCGACCACCACGCATCCGCTGGCCGACCGCGCCGACATCCCCATCGTGCACGTCACCCACTTCAACGAGCTGATGTGGGACAACGGGCGCGCGCCGACCCGAGTCGTGCCGCACGGCATCGTCGACCCCGGCCCGCTCTACACCGGCGAGTTGCCGCACGGCGTCGCGCTGATCAACGAGCCGGTGCGGCGCGGCCGGATCACCGGCAGCGATCTGCTGCCCGCCTTCGCGGCCTGCGGCCCGATCGATCTGTACGGCATCGGCGCGGACGAGTTCCGCGCAGAAGGCCCGACCCGCCACCCGATCCAGGGCATCGGCGACTTCCCGCAGTCGGTCTTGCATCGGGAGATGGCGCGACGGCGGGTGTATCTGCACACCGCGCGATGGACCTCGCTCGGGTTGTCCCTGCTCGAGGCCATGCACCTCGGCATGCCGGTGCTGGCACTGGCCACCACCGAGGCCCCCGGCGCGGTCCCGCCGGAGGCGGGCGCCGTCTCCGCCGATATCGCGACGCTCACCGCGAAATTCCATGAATTCCTGCACGAACCGGACCTGGCGGTGCTCGCAGGCAAATCGGGGCGTCAATTCGCACTGGAGCATTTCGGCCTCGACGCCTTTCTGCACCGGTGGGATGCCGTACTCCACGAGATCACTGCATGAAACCGGGGGATGCTCCACCGCAAAGTGTCCGATCGAACGGCGTCTGGCGACCGAAAGGCAGGCCAATGAAGATCGCGATGGTGTCGGAGCACGCCAATCCGCTCGCCGCGCTGGGCGGCGTCGACGCCGGCGGACAGAACGTGCACGTCGCGGAGTTATCGGCGGCACTGTGCAGACAAGGCCACGACGCGTCAGCGTCTATACCCGGCGCGAGGATGCCGCGGCGGAACCGGTCACCACCACCGAGCAGGGCTACCGCGTGATCGGCGTGCCCGCGGGCCCGCCACACCCGCTGCCGAAGGACGAATTGCTGCCGCACATGGGCGAATTCGGCGCTTTCCTGCGCGAGCAGTGGCGCCGGGAACGCCCGGAGGTGGTGCACGCGCACTTCTGGATGTCCGGGCTCGCCGCCCTTTCCGCCGCTCGATCCACCGAAACCCCTGTGGTGCAGACCTTTCACGCACTCGGCGTGGTGAAGCGCAGGCACCAGGGCGCGGACGACACCAGCCCGGCCGACCGGATACGCCTGGAACAGTCGATCGCCCAGCAGACCGACCGCATCATCGCCACCTGCACCGACGAGGTCTTCGAGCTCGCCAGGATGGGCGTGCCGAGGGCCAGGACGTCGGTGATTCCGTGCGGCGTCGATCTCGAGCAGTTCACGCCCGACGGACCGACCGCCGCGAAGACGTCCACCCATCGCGTGATCAGTGTCGGAAGACTGGTGCCGCGCAAGGGTTTCGACATCGCGATCACCGCGCTCGCCGACCTGCCCGACACCGAACTGGTGCTCATCGGCGGCCCGGACGAGGGCGCGGTCGCCGACGATCCGGAGGGCAGCCGGCTGCTGGCGCTGGCGGACGAGCTCGGCGTACGGGACCGGCTGCACATGGTGGGCCAGGTCCCGCGAACGCACGTGCCTCAGCTGCTCCGATCGGCGGACGTGGTGGTGTGCACGCCGTGGTACGAGCCGTTCGGCATCACGCCGCTGGAGGCGATGGCCTGTGGCGTTCCCGTGGTCGCCAGCGCGGTGGGCGGGCTGATCGACACGGTCGTGGACGGGGTGACCGGCAGATTGGTGACGCCGCAGGAACCGGCGAGCCTCGCCGCGGCGGTGCGCGAACTGCTGGACGCGCCCGAGGTCAGGCAGCGATACGGCCGCGCCGGATACGACCGGGTGCACGCCCGCTACTCCTGGGACCGCGTCGCCAGGGACACGCTGCGCGAGTACCGGCGGGTGACGGCCGCGGCGGCGGGCAGGCGGGCGTTCGATCGCGCCGGCGGCGGGGAGCTGCGCACCGGGTCCACGCCGACCGATCGCGGTGTCCGCGCGAGCGGACTCACGGAGAGGAGATAACGGTGCCGGGACACGTCGAACGCGTATTGGTCACGGGCGGTTGCGGATTCGTCGGTTCGCACCTGTGCGAGCGGTTGCTCGACGCGGGCGCGGCCGTGGTCGCCGTGGACAACTTCGCCACCTCCGCACCGGACAATGTCGCCCAGCTACTCGGCAGACGCGGCTTCGAACTCGTGCAGCACGACATCACCGAGCCGTTGCCCGCGCTCGGCGCCTTCGATGTCGTCTTCCACCTCGCCTCCGCCGCGTCGCCGCCGGACTATCTGCGACTGCCGATCGAGACGCTGCGCGCCGGTTCGCTCGGGACCGCCCACTGCCTCGACCTGGCCGAGCGGAACGGGGCACGATTCGTGCTCGCCTCGACCAGCGAGGTCTACGGCGACCCGGCCGTGCATCCGCAGCCCGAACAGTATTGGGGGCACGTCAATCCGATCGGCCCGCGCAGCGTCTACGACGAGGCCAAACGGTATGCCGAGGCGTTGACGATGGCGTTCCGTCGCGAACGGGGTGTGCGCACCGGAATCGCCCGCATCTTCAACACCTACGGCCCGCGGATGCGCACCGACGACGGCCGGATGGTGCCGACGTTCATCGCTCAGGCCCTGTCGAACGCGCCGTTGACCGTCGCGGGCAGCGGCGAGCAGACCCGGTCGCTGTGCTACGTCGACGACACCGTGCGCGGCCTGACCGCGTTGGCGGCCAGTGAACATCCGGGGCCGGTCAATATCGGCAATCCGGACGAGGTTTCGGTGCGCCGGCTCGCCGTCGAGATCCGGGACGCGGTCGGCGCCACGTCCACGGTGCGTTATGTGGACGGCGCGGTCGACGATCCGCAGCGGCGCTGTCCGGACATCTCGCTCGCGCGCCGCGAACTGGGCTGGCAGCCGACGGTCGATCGGGCGGAAGGACTGCGCCGCACGATCGAGTGGTTCGCCGCGCGTTCACCCGGAGCGCGCCGCGAAGCCACCGCCTTGACCAGCGCCTTCGCGGTCCGGCTGTTTGATGAGGACGCAACCGGGTAGCGACCACTATGTCGTCGGCAGTATCGACAAGCCTCAATGTTTCGAACAGGAAGGCAGCCCGTGCGCATCCTCGGGATCAACGCGGTATTCCACGATCCGGCCGCCGCCGTGATCGTCGACGGCGAAATCGTCGCGGCGGCCGAAGAAGAGCGATTCAGCCGCCGTAAACACGGCAAACGGCCGGTGCCGTTCTCCACCTGGGAGCTGCCCGAGCAATCGGCCGCGTGGTGTCTCGAGCGCGCGGGGCTACGACCCGATCAGCTCGACGCGGTCGGCTACTCCTACGACCCGAGCCTGGTCGATCACTCGCTCGGCGGACTCGATCAGCGCAGTGAGGAGACCCGAACGGATTACGCGCGGCGGGCGCCCGGATTCCTGGCGGCCGCGCTGCCCGGACTCGACCCGGGGATCGTGCGATTCGTCCGGCACCACGTCGCGCACGCCGCGTCCGCCGCGCTGGCCGCGCCCATGGGCGACTCCGCCGTGCTGGTCGCCGACGGACGCGGCGAGAGCCAGTCCTATCTCGCCGGCGAGTACCGCGACGGCAAGCTCGTGGAGCTGGCGGCCCAGCGGCTGCCGCACTCGCTCGGGCTGATGTACGAGGACCTCACCGAACATCTCGGCTTCGCCCGGTCGAGCGACGAATACAAGGTGATGGCCCTCGCCTCGTACGGCACGCCCCGATTCCTCGACCAGTTCCGGGAGCTGATCTACACCACCGACGACGGTGGTTTCCGCACCGAGCCCGTGGACTGGTCCTCGTTCGCCCCGGCGGTGACCGGCGGCGAATTAAGCCGCGACCACGCCGATCTCACCGCGAGTGTGCAGCGACGACTCGAGGACGTGCTGCTGGAGTTGGTCACGTGGCTGCACCGGCAGACCGGACAGCGCGACCTCACGCTGGCCGGCGGCATCGCGCTCAACTGCGTCGCCAATACCCGGCTGCACGCGGAGGGTCCGTTCGACAACATCTGGGTGCAGCCGGCCTCGGGTGACGCGGGCACCGCGCTGGGCGCCGCCTTGCAACTGGCCGCCGAGCTCGGCGAGCGAGCAGCCCCGAGGCGCGGCGCCGACCTCGGCCGCGAATGGACGGACGCGGAACTCGAGTCCATCCTTCGCACCGCCAAGGTGCGCTACACCAAACCCGACGACCTGGCCGCCGAGGTGGCGCAGGCCTTGGCCGGCGACGACGTGGTGGCCTGGTTCCAGGGCCGCGCCGAGTTCGGCCCGCGCGCGCTCGGGCATCGTTCGCTGCTCGCGCATCCCGGGCGATCGGCGAACCTCGAACGCCTCAACGATGTGAAGGGCCGCGAGCAGTTCCGCCCGGTCGCGCCCATGGTGCTCGCCGACCGGGCCGCCGAGATCTTCGACCGCGGCCCGCTGCCGAGCCCGTACATGCTGTTCGTCCACGACGTCGCCCCGGCCTGGCGCGACCGCATCCCGGCCGTCACGCACGTGGACGGCACCGCCCGGGTACAAACGGTCGACCCCGCCGACAATCCTTTGCTCGCAAGGATGTTGGACGAGTTCGACCGGCGCACCGGATTGCCCGTGGTGGTCAACACGAGCTTGAACACCGCGGGCAGGCCGATGGTCGACTCGCCGCGCGACGCGCTCGAGTGCTTCGGGTCCGCGCCGATCGACCTGCTCGCCATCGGCCCGTTCCTGGTGCGGCGCGCATGAGCGCCGACTACAGCGTCGTGATCCCGACGACCGGCCGGGACAACCTCCGGCGGTTGCTCGAGACGCTCGACACCGCATCGGGTCCGCGACCGCGGGAGATCATCGTGGTGGACGACCGCCCCGACGGCGAAGACCTGACGCTGCCCGACACCGAGCCGCCGGTACGGGTCGTCCGCTCGGGCGGCCGCGGACCGGCCGCCGCGCGCAACGCGGGGTGGCGGCACGCCACCGGCGCGTGGATCGCGTTCCTCGACGACGACGTGGTGATCGCGGCGGACTGGCCCGCGCGACTGGCCGACGACCTGCGCGACATCGACGAGACGACGGCGGCTTCCACGGCCCGCATCGAGGTCGCGCTGCCTGCGCACCGCAAGCCGACCGACGAGGAACGCGGTGTCGCGCGGCTGGCCGACGCCCGCTGGATCACCGCCGACATGGCTTACCGCCGAACGGTTTTGGCGGAGGTCGGCGGCTTCGACGAACGGTTCCCCAGGGCGTTTCGCGAGGACGCCGATCTGGCGATTCGCGTCTGCCTCGCCGGTTACCGCATCGCCGACGGGCGACGGCGCACGTCTCACCCGGTGCGCCAGACCGGCGCGCTGGCCAGTGTGCGCGCGCAACGCGGCAATGCCGACAACGCCCTGATGCGAAGGAAATACGGCGCTCAGTGGCGTCAGCGCATCGGCGAAGCAGCCGGACTGCTGCCTCGGCACACACTCACCACCGCCGCGGGCGCGGCCGCGCTCGCGCTCGGCGTCACCCGACATCGACGCGCCGCACTGGCGTGCGCGACGGTGTGGACGGCATTGACCGCGGATTTCGCCGCGCGCCGGATCGCGCCCGGCCCCCGCACGCCCGTCGAGGTGGGCCAAATGATCCTGAGCAGCGCGCTGATTCCGCCCGCCGCTTGCTGGCACCGGCTGCGCGGCGAGCTGCGCCATCGGCACGCCACGCACGCGTCGCCGCTGGCTCTGCTCTTCGACCGGGACGACACCCTCATCGTCGACGTGCCCTACAACGCCGATCCCGCGAAGGTGCGGCCCGTGCCGGGCGCCGCCGACGCGCTGCGCGCGGTCCGGGCGGCGGGCCTGCGGCTCGGTGTGGTGAGCAATCAATCCGGCGTCGCGCGCGGTTTGATCAGCCATGCCCAACTCGCCGCGGTGAACTCGCGGGTCGAGGAGCTGCTCGGTCCGTTCGAG
>NZ_BAGH01000526.1 GCF_000308715.1 Nocardia tenerifensis NBRC 101015 | reverse complement strand
CGCGCTGCCGAAGGAGTGCCCGAGTAGGCAGAAGCCCTGTCCCACCGCGTGTTTGGCGCGGAAGTCATGCAGGGCGGCCGCGATGGTCCGCGCCTGCCGCGAGATCGACTGCCCGGCAGCCGGTTCGGCCGCCGACGCCGGGTAGCCGGGGCGGTCTATCGCGAGCACCGTATAGCCGAGCCGTGCCCCGAGCGTCAGCAAGGACACGTCGGGGTGCGCGCGGCCGTCGAAGTAGTGCGCGCTGGTGCCCGCGCCGTGCAGCGCGACGATCACCGCGCGCGGGTGCTCGGCCGCGCACAGCAGCGCCGACAGGGTGAGTTCGCCTGCCACCAAGGCGATCCGGCGGACCTGGGGAACCGGGGCCACCTCCTCCGCCGCACCGCTGAGCCGTAGCTCGGCGGCGAGCGGCAGGCCGCCCGGCGCCGCGTCGACGACGATGCCGTGCGGGTCGAACTCGTCGGCGGCCATGATCACTCGACGGCGAGTGCGCCCGCCCGGTCCTCGGCGTAGGCCTTCGCGAGTTCCAGCGTGGCACTGCTATTGGTGCTCAGGGCATTTCGTACGTAGTCGCGCGCGTCGGCCGTGGTCGCGTTCTCGCCGAGGATCGAGGCGATGTTGGCGGTGTTCAGCACGACCGTGTGCTGTGAGGTCGCGAGCACCCCGTCGTCGGTCGGCGTGAAGGTCCACACACCCGTGTGCAGCGCGAGCAGTTTCGGCAGGGTGACCTGCTTGTAGACGATCCGCTCGCCGGGGAACACCACCCGATACGACATGGTGCGGTGGGTGGATCCGTCCTTGGCCCTGGTGTCCATCTCGAGGGTCTGCACGCCCTGCTCGGTCTGCTCGAACCGGACCGAGGCCACATGCGGGAGTCGCTCGACCCACCGGTCCGCCTCGTTCACGAAGTCGTACACATCCTCGGCCCGGCCGCGCACCAGCACCGAATCCTCGAAGGAGAAGGTGGATTCCGTTGCGGCGAGGGTCGATTCGATATTGGTCCGCAGCGCGGACAGCTCCGCGCGGGAGTTGCGGTCGACCGCGGCCTCGATCCACGCGAGGCCGTCCGGGTCGTCATCGATCGCTCGGTAGCCGTGCAGCAGCCGCACGCGCGAGTTGCCGGCCTCGTCCGGCTCGATGATCCACTCCCCGTGCATCGTGGCGACCGGCGGCGCGGAGACCTCCTGCTCGAAGCGGATGCGAAATCGGTCGGGATCGAGGGTGCGACGCGAAACCCAGCTCTTCGGCTCGCCGTTCGCGGTGGCCCAGATATGGATTCGTTCGGTGCGGTCGCCGGTGCTCGCCTGCTCGACGTGGATGGTGGGCGGGAAGATGCGCGGCCAGTTCTCGACCTCGGCGAGCAGTCGGTAGACGACGGCGGCGGGCGCCGCGATCGTGATCTCGTGTTCGCAGGCACGGTGGTCGGCTGTGGACATGATCGCCTCCTGGGCGGGGTGGATGAGTGTCAGAAGTTGCCGAGGCCGCCGCAGACGTTGAGCGCCTGGGAGGTGATGGAGGCGGCCACATCCGAGGCCAGATAGCCGACCAATCCCGCGACCTCGTCGGGCGTCGAGTACCTGCCGAGCGGGATCTTCGACTGGAACTTCGTGAGGATCTGGTCCTCGGTGGTGTCGTAGGCCGCGGCATAGCCCTGTCGAACCCGTTGGGCCATGGGCGTTTCCACGTAACCGGGGCATACGGCGTTGACCGTGATGCCGGTCGGGGCCAGCTCGTTGCCGAGCGCTTTGGTGAAGCCGACCACCCCGTGCTTGGAGGCCGAGTAGGGCGCACCGAGCACGACGCCCTGCTTACCCGCCGTGGAGGCGATATTGATGATGCGGCCCCACGGTTTGTCGCGCAGGCCTCCGGTGGTGAGCACCTCGCGGGTCATCCGGAAGACGCTGTGCAGGTTGGTGTCTATGACGTCGAACCAGAGTTCGTCGGCGATGTCGGCGGTGACGCCGCCGCCGCTGCGGCCCGCATTGTTCACCAGGATGTCGACACCGCCGAAGCGGGTGACCGCGGCGGTGACGAACGCGCGCACCGAGTCGCCGGACCGTACGTCGAGCTCGGTGCCGTCGGCCTGGAGATCGCGTTCCCGCAGAGCCTTCACCGTCTGCGCGACGGTCTCCGCGGTGCGTGCCCCGATGAAGACCCGATGTCCCTGTTCCGCAAGCTGATTCGCGACCGCGAGGCCGATGCCGCTGGTCGCCCCGGTGATCAGCGCGACCCGGCCGTCCCGCGTACTCATGCCGCCGTCCCCGCCGCGATGGCGGTATTGACCGCGTCGACGAACGAGCGCGGCGTCTTCGCGCCGGTCAGCACCGAATCATCAAGGGAGATACCGTATTCGCGTTCGATGCGGCCGCCCGCCTCGAGCAGCGCGAGCGAGTCGTAGCCGAGATCCTCGAACTCCTGATCGGTGTCGGAGACGAAATTGGCGCCGTCGCCGCCGACCGCGGCGAACATGATGCCTTGGAAGTCCTCCATTGTGAGATGCCTTGTGGCCATGAGTTTCACCTTTCTGGGAGAGAATGCTCGCGCCGTGAATTCCGCGCCGCGACGGACCGCGTCTCGCGTGGGTGGCGCACGACGACGCCGGGCCCGGTTACGGGCAATGGGGCGTGGAGTAGCTGGACCTGGTCGCCTCGATCGAGGACGGCCCGGACCGCACGGGGTTGCCCTGGGGGTCGGTGACCTGGGTGTCGCCGGAACTGCTGAACTTGTCGCGCTTCTGGTTGGCCGTGTGCTGCACCGCGACATACGCGGCAAGCGTGCCGTCCGGCAGGTACACGTCGTGGGTGAGCTGGAAGGTGAACCGGTTGTACCCGGCGGGCTGCCAGGTTCCGGTGCCGGTGCCGGTGGCCTCACCCGGGTGGCCGAAGGTCAGGCAGACCTTGCCCGACGCGGTGAACTTCAGGATGGACTCGTGCGGCGGGTCCTCGCTCACCTTCACCAGACCCGTCCAGGTGCCGACCGGCAAGAACTCGATGGGCTCCGCCGAGGCCGGCTGCGCGGGCACCGCGGTGGCGGCCAACCCCGCGAGCAGCAGGAGAAGTGTTTTGGTCATATGCCAGATCTTGGGCGCAGTGACTCGCGTCGCACTTGAAGTCCTCTGAAGACCGTCTCGAGGGACGCGGGCGCTGAATCTCCAGCTGTCGCAGGCTATTACGGTGCCGCCGCGGGCACAGGGGTGATCGCCCGACGCCGGGAGCCCGCCGGTGGTGAGACCGGCCGGGCTACCCGGGTCGAGTGAGCGGGGGCGGGGGCCTCAGCGGCGGTCGGCCTCCAGCACCCAGATCGGCAGCAGCATCGCCCCTTCGTCGTCCAACTCGGGCCGGAAGCCGCTCTCGGCGAACGACGCCAGGATGGTCTCGGACGCCACCGCCGTCAGATTTCCCGGGCGCAGGGTATTGATCGACCAGTCCGCGGTATCGAACGTGGCGCGCAACTCGTTCTCATCGATCGCGTACGGCGCGAACGCGTCGCTGTAATCCGTTGCGGCGAAGGTGAACTGGATGAGCCGCGCCCCTGGCCGGGTCACCCGCACCAGTGCGTCGACATGCGGCCTGCGCTGCTTCGGCTCGAGGCAGTGGAACAGCGCGCTGCTGACCACCGTGTCGAAACGGCCTTCGTAGCCGGTGAGTTCGGTGGCGTCGGCGACCGCGAACGACACCGAGACCCGCTCGGTCGCCGCCCGCATGCGGGCCTTCTCGACGGCCGTCGGGGACAGGTCGAGCCCGGTCACCCGATATCCGCGGGCCGCCAGGTAGATGGCGGAATCGCCTGGCCCGCAACCTATGTCGAGAACATCGCCGTGCACCCGGCCGGACTTCTCGAACTCGACCAGCTCGGGTTGTGGCCGGCCGATCTCCCACGGCAGCCGGTCCAGTACGGCCTCGCCGGGCAGCAGGGTGTGGTCCTGATAGCTCTGTTCGAAATCGACCATCGACGGTTCGGTGCGGGGATTTGCGTCAGTCATATGATGTCGCCTATCGCTCAGCGTGGGCATCCGACGCATTCATCCTACCTTCGCATGGAGCGCGGACCGCGTTCTGTCACAACGCGAAGCGCCCTCGACGCGCCGACCGCGCCGCCCCCGGCTACTCGCCCCACTTCAGATAGATCACCGGTTGCTCCCGGTGGGGCAGCTGCCGCAGCACCATCCGGTCGAGGCCGAAAGTCTCACGGAGCGCGGCGGTTACGCCGGGCCACCGGGGATGCCCGAGTTCGTCGAAGGCGATGATGCTGCCCTTGGCTAGATGGGGACGGATCGCCTCGAGCAACTCGCGCGTCGGCGCGTAGAGATCGAGATCGAAGAAGGCCAGCCCGATAACCGTCTCCGGGTTTTCCGCCAGATACTCCGGCACGGTCTTCCTGACATCGCCCTGGACTACGAAGGTGCGCTGGACGTGCGAGACCGAGTCGCCCGACTCGTGTGCCGCCAGCACCTCGCGCAGATGGTCTACCTCGTGGTCGGGGACGGCGAATCTGCCGACGGCCGCGCTCGGGCTCACCTGGTCGATGTCGGCGAGGTCGGGAAATCCGGTGAAGGTGTCGAAGCCGATGATGCGGCGGAAGGAGTTGTACGGCTCGTACAGGCTGCGCAACGCGGACAGGATGGCGAGATGGCGGCCGTGCAGAACGCCGAATTCCATGATGACGCCGGGGATCTCGGGCAGCATGCGGTAGAGCGCGTCCATGGTCAGCAGATCGGCGAGCTGATGGCGCCGCAGGTACACCGGAAGATTGTCGATCAGATAGTGCGGCGGCATCGGCGTCTCGGTCAGCAGTTCGGTGAGCCGCTCCCGCACCTGCTTCTCCAGCGCGGACTCGTGCGGCAGATACCGCGGCGGCTTGTGCTCGGTCTCGGTCATCGGGTTGCCTTTCTCGATATGGCGCCCCACCCGGAGCGGGCGGGCGTGTGCTGCGGCGGCGACGGGATCAGGAAATCCACGCATCCGGGGCGGGGCCACCCCGGCCCAGCGGCGGGAACAAGGCGTCGAGCCTGGCGAACTCCGACTCCGACAGCGATATCCGCAGCGCCTCGATCGCGCCGTCGACATGGTCGGTCGTGCGTGGCCCGATGACCGCGGCGGTCACCTCGGCGTGGGACAGCACCCACGCGAGCCCGACCTGGGCCGGGTCGCGGCCGATCTCGGCGCAGAACCGTTCGTACTCCACGATGGTGTCGCGCCGGTCGCGCAGCGCGGTGAACGCGCGGCCCTGAGCCGACTTGACCGCGGTGCCCTCGGCCAGCTTGCGGATCGCGCCGCCGAGCAGGCCGCCGTGCAGCGGTGACCACGCCAGCACGGCGATGCCGTAGGCGCGCGCCGCCGGGAGCACCTCCGTCTCGGCGAACCGGGTGGTCAGGTTGTACAGGCACTGCTCGGAGGCCAGCCCGAGGAAGTGACGGTTGCGCGCGGACTCCTGTGCGGCGGCCAGGTTCCAGCCCGCGAAGTTGGACGAGCCGACATAGCGGACCTTGCCCTGGCCGACCAGCTGCTCCATGGCCTGCCACACCTCCTCCCAGCCGACCGCGCGGTCTATCCGGTGCATCTGGTAGAGATCGATCCAGTCGGTGCGCAGGCGCCGCAGCGACGCCTCGCACTCGGCGATGATGTGCCGGGCCGAGAGGCCCTGATCGTTGGGCCCCGAACCCATTTCGTTGCCGACCTTGGTGGCCAGCACGATCTCCTCGCGACGCCCGGGTTCGGCCCGCAGCCACCGTCCGATGACCTCCTCGGTGTATCCCTTGTAGACGCGCCAGCCGTACAGGTTCGCGGTGTCGAGCAGATTGACGCCGTTGGCCAGTGCGTAGTCCATGAGCCGGTGGGCCTCCGGTTCCTCCACCCGCCCACCGAAATTCACCGTGCCGAGGGCGAGGCGGCTGACCTTCAGGCCGGTGCGCCCCAGTTGCGTGTAGAACCGGTCGTGGTCCAAGAATGTCCCCCCTGGATATGTGCCGTCGCTCAGCGGGCGGCGAAAGTGCTTGTTACCGCGTGCTTCTGAGTGATCTCTCCAGTGCCCGCCAGGACTCGCGCTCGGCTGCGGACAAGCCGCGGCCGTCGCGTCGATGCATCCGATCGATGCGGTCGTGGTGCGGCCGGCTCACCTCGACCATGGAGGCATCGATGTGGTAGCCCCAACCGATCGCGTAGAAGCCGGGCGTCAGATGAATCGCGAACCTGCGGAGTCTGCGCAGGCCCCGGCGCAGACGCGCGGATCGCTCTCGACGGTCGGTCATGATCGCACCATCCTGGGGATCGAGCCTCGAAGGTGGGTTGAGCCGCGCTTCAGCGAAGAACCGCCGGTGCGCGGCACCGGGTTCGGTCATCGGCGACCACGCGGAGCGACGGCCAGGTCCCGCAGCCGGGGCGCCGCGGCGTCCTTGGGCGAGCGGAGCAGGGTCAATCGCTGTCCGTCGCGTCCGGTGGCGGGCCAGGCGATGCCGATGTCCGGGTCGAGCGCGTCGACCTCGTGGTC
>NZ_BAGH01000527.1 GCF_000308715.1 Nocardia tenerifensis NBRC 101015 | reverse complement strand
CCTCCAGTTCGGCGAGCGTCGCGGCCGACGCCCCCGCCGCGCGGGCCTCGAGCAACGGGGCTTCGAACTCGACCGCCGGAGCCTCCCGCTCGAGCATTTCCAGGAAGATCTCGCGAGTCATGCGATTCATTGTGGAACGCCGTGCCGCGCACCGGGCCTCGACGAGGCGCGTAGTCCCCGGTCGGTCGCCACTGTAGCGATGGCAGCCATATCCCCGGCGGGAAATGTGGCGCGGACCCATCTCGCGGGCCGGTGCCGCGGCGCACAGACTTTCGACATGCCCGCTCGAGGAGGCGCTTCATGTCGCTGTTTCACCGCCTGGCCGCGCACTGGGTCACCGCGACGATCGCCGTCGCGAGTGTGTTCGCGACGCAGCTGATCGACCCCGCGCCGCCGACCGTGCGTACCGCGGACTGCCCGGCGCCCATGGTGGTGGGCGCGCAACACCAGATCGCCGCCTGCCTCGACGATCTGACCACCGCGGGCACCGTCGCCTCCGGTCACACGGTCCCCGACGACTGGGCCGGGCTGCACCCGGCCGGGGCCCGCAATCCGGTCGGCGTGCCCGGCACGCAGATCGACGGCTACTTCCCCGACGACTCGGCCACCAACACCCATCACGGCTGGAATCACGACAGCCAGTTCGTCATCCGGCTGCCCGACGACTGGAACGGCGGCTTGGTCGTCGCGGGCACGCCGGGCAATCGCCGCCAGTACGCGAACGACTTCACTGTCTCGGATTGGGTGCTGGCCAAGGGGTATGCCTATGCCGCCACCGATAAAGGCAATACCGGCAACGACTTCCATCGCGACGGCGCCGCGCCGGGAGACGCCCTCGTCGAATGGAACAACCGGGTCACCCAGCTGACGGTGGCCGCGCAGACCGCGGTCGCGCAGCGATACGGCGGCCCAGCGCGACACACCTACCTGGCGGGAGTCTCCAACGGCGGCTACCTGGTTCGCTGGCAGTTGGAGAACGTGCCGTGGCTCTACGACGGCGGCGTCGACTGGGAGGGCACCCTGTGGCAGGCCGACGGCCCGAATCCGCTGACCTTCCTGCCGCCCGCCCTACGGGGCTACCCCGGCCACCGGACCGATCCCGCGGCCCTCGAAACGATACTGGCAGCGGGCTTTCCGGCGGCGTCGGAGCCGCTGTGGGAGTACCACGACCGGGTCTACTGGGGCCCCATCCAGCGGAACTACCGCCAAGAGTTCGACCCCGGCTACCTCGGCGACGACGCGGAGTACGACTACGCTGCCCGACCGGTCGCCGTCCACGACGCGATGCGCCGCGTCTCGCTCACCGGCCGAATCCAGCGGCCGCTGCTCACGATTCACGGGACGCTCGACGCGCTGCTGCCCATCGGCCTCGACTCCGACGTCTACGCCGGGCTGATCCGCGAGCAGGGTCGTGCGGGCGTCCATCGGTACTACCGGATCGAGGGCGGCAACCACGCGGACGGGCTCTTCGACAGTCATCCCGATCTGCTGCGGCCGCTGCTGCCGTGTTTCCGCACGGCCTTCACCGCGCTCGAATCCTGGACCATCGCAGGCCAATCGCCGCCGCCCGACGCGACGGTGCCCCGCCCCGCTACCGGCGATCTCGCCAATACCTGCGAGTTGACCCACTGAGCCCGAGAGGATTTCCAGCCCGTTCCCCAATGGTGAGGAGCCATCATGAAATTCAGTGCAGCAGTGGCGGTCTGCGCGGCCGCCGTCGCCGTGGTCGTCGGCACAGCGACCGTCGTGTTCGCCGCAGTGCCGGCGCCTACCCCGGAGGCGCTGCGGGGCTACAACATCAACGCCGGCTACGTCTCGGGTGTCTCCTCGGGCGGTTACCTGGCCAATCAGCTACACGTGGCCTACTCGAATGTCTTCGCCGGTGCGGGCATCTTCACCGCCGGCCCGTACCGGTGCGCCGGGGACTTCGACTACGCGAGCACCGCGCAGAACGGCTGCATGCAGAACGGGGCGAGAAAGACCCCGGCCCAATTGGCCGCCGAGACAAGGCGACTCGCGGACTCCGGCAAGGTCGACGCGGTCGCGAACCTGGCCGGTGATCCGGTCTATCTCTATCACGGCACCAACGACCGAACCGTGGTGCAGCCCGTCAACGACGACCTCGCGACCTACTACACCGAGTTCGGCGCGAAGGTCACCTACAACAAGACCGGCGCGGCCGGGCACGCCTGGGTGAGCAAGCTCGGCCCGGTGGCCTGCGCGAGCACCCAGTCGCCGTTCCTCAACAACTGCGGCGACGACCCCGAGAACGAGATGCTCACCGCGCTGCTCGGCGGCGTGCGCGCGCCCACGGCCACGCTCACGGGCAAGCTCGTCCAGTTCGACCAGAACGCCTTCGCCCCGGGCGGCAACGCCAACGCGATCAGCATGGACGCCAAGGGTTTCGCCTACGTGCCGAAGTCGTGCGCGGACGGCGCGTCCTGCCGGTTGATGGTCAGCCTGCACGGCTGCAAACAGGGGTACAGCTATCAGGGATTCGGCGACACCTTCATGAAAGACGCCTACCTCAACGAGTACGCCGACACCAACGACATGATCGTGCTGTACCCCCAGGCCATTCCGTTGAGCAACGCGAGCACCACCAATCCGAACGGCTGCTGGAACTGGTGGGGCTACGGCGGGGACGCCGCCTACGCCTGGCACGGCGGCAAGCAGGTGGAGACGATCATGGCCATGGTCCGAAAGCTCACCGGCGGAACGACTCCCACGACCACGACGACGCCGCCCACGACGACGACGACTGTGCCGCCCACCACGACGACCACAGTGGCACCCACCACGACGACCACGGTGCCGCCCGCGTGCGTGACCGACACCAACTACGCCCACACCACCGCCGGTCGCGCGCACGCCTCGGGCGGCACCACCTACGCCAACGGCTCGAATCAGAACCTCGGCCTGTGGAACGTCTTCGTCAAGAGCACGATCAAGGAGACCGCCCCCGGCTATTGGGAGAAGTGCTGACCCCGGGCGCGCCCTAGGCGGCGTCGGCGATGATCACCACGCCGCTCGACGCCTCCAGGAGCGGGATCGTCCGGGCCGCGGCGTCGTCCACGTGCACGCGCGGGTGCGGCGGTAGCTCGCCCTCGTAATAGGTTCCGGGACCGTAGAATTGGCCGTACTTCATCACCACGCCGCCGATGTCGAGGACGGCGGCCTCGTGGTCCTGGATCACCCGGCCGCGCCCGCCCGCCGGCTCCCACGCGATGCTCTGCGCGAGAAAGCGTTTCGCGCCGGCGGCCTGGGCGGCGGCGATGAGGTTGCGGGTGCCCTCGGTGCGGATGCGCGAGTTCGCGTCCGCCGACTCGGCCAGGCGGGCGGCGTCGTCGGGCAGGTCGGTCAGCTGGTGCATCACCAGGTCGGGGCCGTAGTCGACGACGGCGGCGGTCAGCGCGTCCGCGTCGTAGACGTCGCAGACCACCGGCACGGCCCCGGCCGCGCGCACCTGGTCCGCCTTGGCGGCCGAGCGGGTCATGCCCGCGACCTCGTGGCCCGCCGCGACGAGCAGCGGGAGCAACCGTGTTCCGATGACGCCGGTCGCGCCGGCCAGAAAGATCCGCATCATTCCACCCTAGTGATCGGCCCGGATGTGAGAAGTTCGAGGTGTCGTCGGCGATTCGCGAGGTTCATGGATGCACACGTCAGTAGTGGCCCTACCCCAGGGCAAGGTGCGCGGCACCGTCACCGGATCGGTGCACGCGTTCCGCGGAATCCCCTATGCGGCCGCGCCTTCGGGCCCCGCGCTCTTCCAGGCTCCCGGCCCCGCACCCACCTGGGCGGGCGAACGCGACGCCACCGAATTCGGCCCCACCGCGCCGCAGCACGGCTACCCCGAACCGCTGCGCTCGATCCTGCACAACCCGATCATCGCAGGCCCCGAGTTCCTGAACCTCAATGTGTGGACGCCAGACCCGGCCGCGTCCGGCCTCCCGGTCATGGTCTGGATCCACGGCGGCGCCTTCGTGCGGGGCTCCAGCGCCGTCTCGGTCTACGACGGTCACGCGTTCGCGCGCGACGGTGTGGTCCTGGTCAGCCTGAACTATCGGCTCGGCGCGATCGGCTTCGCCGCCCTCGACGGCGCCCCGCCCAATCGCGGCATTCTCGACCAGATCGCCGCGCTGCGGTGGGTGCGCGACAATATCGCCGCCTTCGGCGGGGATCCCGGACAGGTCACCATTTTCGGCGAGTCCGCGGGCGGCATGAGCGTCGCCACCCTGCTCGCCGCGCCCCCGGCGACCGGGCTGTTCCATCGCGCGATCATCCAGAGCGGCAACGCGACCATCGCCTCCACGCTGGACGACGCCCGTCTCGTCGCGGCCGATTTCGCGGGTCGGCTCGAGCACGCGCCCGAAGCCGCCGACATCCCCGCGCTGCTCGAGGCCGAGCGAAACCTGTTGCTGGACTTCACCTTGCAGCAAAACCCCGAGCGGTGGGGTCTGTCCACGATCGAGGCGGGCTTGGGGCTGATGGCCTTCCTGCCCACCATCGACGGCGACACTCTGACCCAACTCCCCCTCGACGCGATCGCCGGCGGCGCGAGCCGCGATATCCCCCTCGTGCTGGGCACGACCACCGACGAGTTCCGGCTCTTCACCGCCCCCGCCGGCCTCACCGCCACGCTGACACCGGATGCTCTGCCCGCGGTGCTCGCCGCCCGAGGCGTCGACCCGGGCGTCGTGGACACCTACTCCGCCAACCGCCCCGGCGCGACCCCCGGCGACCTCCTGGCCGCCATCCTCACCGACTATGCCTTCCGCGTCCCCACCGCCCGCCTGGCCGAGGCCGCGCCGACCGCCTACGTGTACGAGTTCGCGTGGCCCACAACGCATCTGGACCTTCGAGCAGCGCACGCCCTCGAAATAGCCTTCGTCTTCGACACATTGACCGCCGAGGGAGCCGCGATGATGCTCGGGGCCGACACCCCACCGCAGACCCTGGCGTCCGAGATGCACCGCGCCTGGGTAGATTTCGCTCATGGACGGACCCCCTGGGAGCCGTACCACGCCGACACGCGTCGCGTGCTGACCTTCGACACGCCACGCCCCCGGCTCGTCGCCGACCCCCGCCCCGACGAGCTCGCGCTGTGGCACAACCGCTGAGGAGCACCATGACCAACCGCTGGGTCGGCGTGACCATCGACTGCGTCGACGTCGAATGGGTCGCCGATTTCTGGAGCGCGCTGCTCGACCGGCCGCGCGGCCCGTCCCGGCCGGGCTGGGTCTACCTCGGTCACTCCGACGACCCGCTGCCCCGCCTGGTGTTCCAGCCGGTGACCGACGCGAAGCGCGGCAAGGTCCGCGTGCACCTCGATATCGCGGTCGACGATATCGACAAGGGCATCGCTCAGGTGATCGACCTCGGCGGCAGGCACACCGGCGAACGGCACGACTACGACGAGGGCGTGGTCGTCGTCGTGGCCGACCCCGAAGAGCACGAGTTCTGCCTCGTCCAGTACTACTGACGCGCCACGCCCGGAAACGGCGAGCACTCAATGAATTTCGCTGGTGGCGAAATCGTTGTCGCCGAGTGCGCGGGCGGATCTACGGTGAGCGCATGCCGACAACGATCACGGGCACGGCCGCGGGCGTGCCGTTCACCGCCCTGCCGCCCGCCGACAACGGTCCCGCGCCACTGATCGTCACCTGGCACATGCTCGACGCGCCGAGGACGGACGCGGCGTTCGCGGCCGCGCTGCCGATGCACGGCCTGCCCGCGTGGCGGGTGCACCTCGGCATGCCGATGTGCGGGGCGCGCATGGTCGACGGCAGCACCGACGCCATCGTGGAGCTGTTCACGAAGGACCCGGTGATGGCGTACCTGTACCCGTTCGTCCGGCAGGCGAGCGAGGAGTTCCCGGCGGCGCTCGCGTCGCTGCGCGAGCAGTTTCCGGTCGGCGACGGCCCGATCGGCGTGCTCGGCGGGTCGCTCGGCGGGGCCGTCGCGCTGCGGGTGCTCGCCGAGTCCGAGACGCCGATCTTCGCGGGGGCCGTGGTCAACGCCGCCATCAAGATGCGGTCGGTCGTCGAGCTGTTCCCGGGCGACTATCCGTACGACGCCGAGTCCGAAAAGGCCGTGGACAGTTTGGATTTCGTCGCCAAGGCGGACGTCCTCGCCGAGCGTGGGCCACTGCTGGTCGTCAACGGCGAACTGGATCACCCGGCCTTGCGCGCCGACGCGGCCGATCTCGTCGGCGCGATCGGCGACAAGGCCGAGCTGCGGTCCATTCCAGGCCTGGCCCATGCGCTCGCCGACGAGCCCGGCCTCGAGCCGGCGCCGCAGCAGCCGCACGCCCGCGCGGTGGACGAGGTGCTGACCGAATGGTTCGGCCGTCACCTCCCGGTCAGGTGATCACCGGGGCAGCGACGCACAGGACGTGCCGGTATCGATCCCGGTGCCGGTGACCTCGACCGTGAGGTATTTGGTGAGACTCGGTCTCGGCGTGCCGGAGTAGGCCGCCAGCAGATGGCTGCCCGTGACGGTCGGGGTCCACCGGCTGGTGGCCTTGTAGTCGACCGAGTCGGCGGAGGGCAGCGAGCGCTCCTCGGTGAGGTCGCGGAAGTGCACGGTCTCCGGCTGATAGGT
>NZ_BAGH01000528.1 GCF_000308715.1 Nocardia tenerifensis NBRC 101015 | reverse complement strand
CTGCTCGCCGACGCCGGGCACGAGGTCACGGTGCTGGAGGCCAACGGCAATCGAACGGGCGGACGGGTCAAGACGTTTCGCGGCGTGTTCACCGATCCCGCCCTGCATGCCGAGGCCGGCGCGATGCGGCTGTCCAGCGAGCACCCGATGGTACTCGCGCTCGCGGACAAGCTCGGCGTGTCGCGCAGGCCGTTCTACAACGCCGACGTGCTCCCGGACACGCCGACGCCGCCCACTCCCCCGGTGTTCTACCGCTCCTTCACCGGCGAGGAGTGGTCCAACGGACCGAGGCTGCGCTACGTGCCGCCGCCGACGGCGGGGCGCGGTCTGCTCCGGGTCAACGGCGTGACCCGCACGCGCGGCGAGTACGCGGCGAACCCCGCCGAGGTGCACGCGGGCTTCGGCTGCGATCTGGCGACGACGAGCGGCGAGTGCCTGCATACCGCGCTGCGCCAGGCGGCCGTGCTGGCCGAGCAGCCGATCGAGCGGCAGGTGGCGGTGTGGGCGAAGCTGCTGTCCGACTACGAAAACCATTCTCTGCGTAGCTATCTCATGGAGCGCGGCTGGCCGAGGCAACGGATCGAGGCCGTCGGCACGCTGGAGAATCTGACCGCCCGGCTGCGCCACAGCGTCGTCTTCCCGCTCGTCGACCACACCCTGATCTCGTCCGAGGCCACCTACTGGGAGCTGGCGGGCGGCATGGCGTCGCTCACCGACGCGCTGGCCCAGCGGCTCGGGCCGGCGATTCTGCTGGGCAGGCGCATGACCCGGCTGGAGCAGACGGAGCACGGCGTGCGGGTCTGGACCACCGGGGAGACCGGCGACGAGGATTCCGACGGGCGGCCCGCCGATCCGGTGGAGGCGTTCGACGCCGACTACGCGATCGTCGCCATCCCGCTCACGTCGGCCCGGTTCTGCACGTTCGATCCGCCGCTGTCCTACGACAAGCGGCGGGCCATCATCGAACTCCATCACGACGCCGCGACAAAGGTCTTGCTGGAGTTCAAGACTCGCTTCTGGGAGCGGGGGCCCGCGGGGTTTCGCGGCGGCCGCTGCGTCAGCGACTCACCGAGCCGGACGATGTATTTCCCTTCGCACGTAGCGGATTCCGAGGGCGGGGTGGTGCTGGCGTCCTACACCTTCGCCGACGACGCGATGCGCTGGGACTCGCTCACCGAGGGCGAACGCGTCCACTTCGCGCTGGCCGGAATGCGCGAATTGTTCGGCGCGAGAGTCGACTCCGAGTTCACCGGCGTCGGCGTCACCCAGAGCTGGGTGCGCGCCAGATACGCCCTCGGAGAGGCCGCCATCCCCACCCCCGGCCAACTGCACGACCACCACCTCGCCACCCGCTCGGTCGAGGGCCGGACGCACTTCGCGGGCGACCACACCAGCCTCGACACCGCCTGGATCGAGGGCGCGCTGGAGAGCGGCGTCCGCGCCGCGAGGGAGGTGCATGCGCGGTGATCCGCTACCAGGTGACCGGAAGTCGTTGCACGCCAATGACTCCGATGCCGTCCGCGTGGCACCTCATCCGGGTGCACCACGTGTAGCCAACCGATTACGACGAATCCACGGCGAGGGTGCCGAAACGGCTGACGTTCGCGTGGTTGTGTCCGTCGGCGCTGGTGATCACGACCTCGGAGGGGTTGGTGAGGGCGATACAGCAGTAGTTCTCGCCGTCTTTCTGGATGCTGATCGACAGCAGACGGCGGTTCGCGGACTGCTGCCACTGCTCCATGCGTTCGTACAGCCCCCGCATGGACGGATCCTCGAAGTAGAGCAGGTTGTGCTTGTTCATGTCCGACATGAGACCGGTATCCCTTCCTGTCGCGGGGCAACGCCCTTGCGTCCATGGTAGAGCGATGCGAAAGACGCACCACCGCAACGAATCTCAGCGCCCGGCGGCCCGCCACTCATCCTCGAGCAGCGCGTACACCACCGTGTCGCTCCACTCGTTCTCGAGCCACATGTCGTGCAGATGCACCGCCTCACGCCGCATCCCGAGCCGGTCGAGCACGCGCGCGGAGGCGTGGTTGCGCGCGTCGATCCGGGCCGTGACGCGGTGCAGCGACAGGCCATCGAAGCCGAGCCGGAGCAGCGCGGCGGCCGCCTCGGTCGCGTAGCCGTGCCCCGCGGCCTCGGGCGAGAACACATAACCGATCTCCCCCATCCGGCTCTCGGCGTCGCGCCAGAACAGCACGACGTCGCCGAGCAACCGCCCCGACGCCTTCTCCTCGACGCAGAGGTTGAGCCCCTGCCCCACCTCGGTCAACTCCGTGCGCGCCCACAAGCCCTCGACCCGCTCGGCCACCTCGTCGCGCGACATCGGCGCGTACGGCAGGTAGCGGCACACCTCCGCCCGCGATTTATAGGCGTGCATGGCGTCGATATCGGCGACGGTCGCGGGCCTGAGCAATAGTCGCTCGGTCGCGATCGGGTAATCCGGGTGCAGCACCAGCCGACTATATCGATCGAGACAGACATATCGCGCGGACGACCGAGCGGGGTCGGCCCGCACATCCGATCCCCACTTGCTGAACAATTCGTCGCTGCGGATCGTAGTGACAGATACGGATGGCGCCTTCGATCATCCGACTCCCCGGATTCGAGGTTGTGTGTCATGCATCTGTTGTCTTCCGAAGTGAAAACCGGTCCCGCGCCCGGCCCCGGCGCGGTCGTGCTCGGCCTGTTCCGCATTCTCGTCGGCCTCTCCTTCACCATCCACGGGCTCTCCGGCCTGTTCGCCTGGCCGGTCGCCCCGCACGGCGGTCACGTCGCGGCCGTCGGCAGCTGGCCGAGCTGGTGGGCCTCGGTGATCCAGCTCGTCGCGGGCGGCCTCGTCACCCTCGGCCTCGGCACCAGGATCGCCGCGCTGCTCTGCTCGGGGTCGATGGCCTACGCGTTCCTGTTCGTGCACCTGAAGTCCGACGGCATCCTGCCGATCCAGAACGGCGGCGAGGCCGCCGCGATGTTCTGCTGGTCGTTCTTCCTCATCGCCATTCTGGGCCCCGGCGCGTTCGCGATGGACGCCCTGCTGCCCCGGCGCGCCACGCGCGGCGCCGCCGCCGACCCGGCGCACGCCCGCGGATAACGTTCAGCCCCTGCGCATCTCGTCGGCGATCAGGGCGGCGAAGGCGTCGACATCGTCCTCGGTGGTGTCGAAGGCGCACATCCAGCGGACCTCGCCGGTGCGCTCGTCCCACAGGTAGAAGCGCTGCCGCGCCAGCAGCCGCTCGGTCACCGGCCGGGGCAGGATCGCGAAGACCGCGTTGGCCTGCACCGGACGCACGAGCCGCACGCCGTCGATGCCGCCGACCGCCGCCGCGAGCCGCGCGGCCATGGCGTTGGCGTGCCGGGCGCCGCGCAGCCACAGGTCCCCGCCGAGCAGCGCCTCGAACTGCACCGAGACGAACCGCATCTTCGAGGCCAGCTGCATCGACATCTTGCGCAGATACACCAGGTCACGCACCGCGTCCGGATTCAGCACCACGACGCACTCGCCGAGCAGCAGACCGTGCTTGGTGCCGCCGAACGACAACACGTCCACCCCGGCGTCGGTGGTGATCTCGCGCAGCCCCACGCCGAGCGAGGCGGCGGCATTGGCCAGCCGGGACCCGTCGACGTGGACCAGCATGCCGCGCGCGTGCGCGTGCTCGCAGATCGCGCGGATCTCGTCGGCGGTGTACACGGTGCCGAGCTCGGTGCTCTGCGCGATCGACACGGCCGATGGCTGGGCCCGGTGCTGGTCGCCCCAGCCGTAGGCCTGACGATCGACCAGCTCGGGGGTCAGTTTGCCGTCGGGCGTGGCCACGGTATGAATCTTGATCCCGGCGAGTTTCTCCGGCGCACCGCATTCGTCCACGGTGATGTGCGCGGACTCCGCCGCGATCACCGCGCCCCAGCGCGGCAGGAGCGCCTGCAGCGCCACCACATTCGCGCCGGTGCCGTTGAAGACGGGATAGGCGGCGGCCCGGTCGCCGAAGTGCCTCGCGAAAACGTCGTGCAGATGAGCGGTGTACTCGTCCCAGCCGTAGGCCATCTGGTGGCCGCCGTTGGCCAGCGCCAGCGCGGCGAGCACCTCGGGGTGCACCCCGGCGTTGTTGTCGCTGGCGAATCCGCGCACCGCGGGGTCGTGCCTGCGGACGGCGTCGGTCATCGGCGTGTGAGCCACGGATAGGTCCCCATCCCGTTCGGTTGTTCGGACTCCGATACCGCGAATTACTCGCGCTGTTCGGTAGGTCTACGATTGTCGCTTCTACACATTCGAGCATCTACGAAGGGGAAACTCCATGGCACGCAAGGTCGTTGTGACACTGGTCGACGACTATGACGGCAAGTCCCAAGCCGAAGAAACAGTGCACTTCTCCTTGGACGGCGTGGCCTACGAGATGGATCTGTCGGCACTGAACGCCAAGCAACTCCGCGGCATTTTCGCGGAGTGGACCGCGACCGCCCGCAAGGTCGGACGCGCGTCGCGCGGCACGGGCAACCGCTCGCAGGCCGCGCCGGGGCGGGAGCAGACCGGCGTCATCCGGGAATGGGCGCGCCAGAAGGGCATTGACGTATCGAGCCGCGGGCGCATCTCCGCCGAGGTGGTGGACGCCTACAAGAAGGCGAGCATGTAAATCGGGTCATATCGGCCGGTCCACACCTACCCCCGCGTCGCGCGCGCGGACGATCGCATTGGCGCGGTCGGCGACACCGAGTTTGACGAAAACGCGCGACAGGTGGTTACTGATCGTTTTCCGTGCGAGGCCGAGTTCGCTCGCGATCGACGCATTCGGCAGCCCTGCGGCGACCAGGGTGAGCACCTCGAATTCCCTGGCGGTCAATTCCGGAAACGGGTGGGCGCGCCGGGTGG
The DNA here is from genome assembly GCF_000308715.1 of Nocardia tenerifensis NBRC 101015. Lineage (GTDB taxonomy): Bacteria > Actinomycetota > Actinomycetes > Mycobacteriales > Mycobacteriaceae > Nocardia > Nocardia tenerifensis. The sequence continues at coordinate 2,007 of NZ_BAGH01000528.1, read as the reverse complement.
AGCCGGCCAGCATGGCGGCGAGCCTGCCCGCGATATCGGGGCTGAGCACCACCCACCCGGCCGCCGCCGCGCTGAGCGCGCGCAGCAGATCGTCGCAGTCCGCGGCGCGGCGCAGGCAGCCGCGGGCGCCGGCGCGCAGCGCGGCGAACACCGACTCGTCGTCCTCGGCGTCGCTGAACACCAGCACCGCCACGCTCGGCGCGCAACGCGCCAATTCGGCAAGCACACATTCGGTTTCGGCGGCGTGCCATCGGCCCAGGACCAGCACGTCGGGCCGGTTCAGCACCGCCTCGCGCACCGCGCCCCCGACGCCGGTCTCCGCGACGACGCGGACCCAGTCGACGCAGGTGAGCAGCGTGCGCAAGCCGGCGCGGACCACCGCGTGATCGTCGGCCAGCACCACGGTCACCGGGTGCCCCCCGGCCGAGGCTGAGCCCATGCCCTCGATGACCGAGAGCTCCGGAGTTCGCCGCCTGTGCATAGCGGTCATCGAGCCCCCTTCGGTGTCGAGAGCGCCGGATCGCGACCGGCTGTTCGGCCGAGAGTCCGCTGAACTAGCACGAATCGGAAGTTTCCGGACCGCTCACCGAACCTCGACGCGCTCGTCCCGGTCGTCCGGGAAAAGTTCCCGGACGACCGAGGGCCGTGCTCCCTGTCCGATATCCGGCGACCGGCCCATGCTTGCTGCTGGAAACCTGACGAAAGGTGGGAACAATGTCGGTCGCAGTAGAGCTGATGGACCCGTATCTGTTCGAGCGCGTGGAGCTCGCCGAGGACGAGGGCGCCACCGAAGATCGCATCATGGGCGTGCTGCCCTGTTGCATGTGCGGCGGCTGCTGCAGGTGCTATGCGTGAGTTCGACCTCGGCCGCCTGCCCGCGCTCGGCGTAGGTCTCGGATATCGCAGGGAGATCGACGCCGCGATCATGGCGAATCACGAGCGGATCGACTGCCTCGAGATCATCACCGAGAACTTCCTCGACACGCCGGTGGGCGGCCCCCTCGAACAGCTGCGTGACCAATTCGCCCTTGTCCCACACGGAATCGAGCTGTCGATCGGCACCGAGGGCCCGCTCGACGACGGCTACCTCGACGGCCTGGCGCTGCTCGTTGCCCGCGTCGACGCGCCCTGGTGCAGCGACCATCTGTCGTTCACCCGCGCGGGCGGCCTCTCCATCGGTCAGCTGACACCGCTGATGCGCACCCGCGAGCTGGCCGACGACATCGCGGGCAAGGCACGGCGGGTACAGGGGCGCGTCGGGACGCCGTTCCTGCTGGAGAACATCACCTATCACCTGGACTTCCCGGCCGAGTTGTCCGAGGCCGAGTTCATCACCCGGGTGGTCGAGCGGGCCGGCTGCGGGCTGTTGCTCGACCTGACGAACGTCTTCGTGAACGCGACCAATCACGGCTACGACGCGATCGAGTTCGTGAACTCGATTCCGCTGGAACGGGTCGTGCAGATGCACCTGGCCGGCGGCTACTGGTCGGGCGGCACGCTGCTCGACTCGCACTCGGCCCCCGTGCCCGCCGAGGTGTGGGAGCTGCTGGACTACGTCGCGGGCCGGACGCCCGCGCTGCGGTGCGTCATCCTCGAACGCGACCAGGATTTCCCCGACGACTTCGACGAACTCACCGCCGACCTGCGCCGGGCCAGGGCGTGCGTCGGTTCTGTGGTGTGCGGATGAGCGCCGGCGGCTTCCAGCGCGCGCTGGCGCGGCTGCTCACGGCCGGTGACCCCGGGAGCATGCTGGACGAGCGCCCGCACGAACTCGCCGCCCGCTTCGACCTCACCGAGGCCGAGCTCGCGCTGCTGGTCGCCGCCGATCGCACCCAACTCGACATCACCGTGCGCTCAGTGTCCGGCAAGCGGCTGGACATGCTGGCCCGGTGTCTGCCCGCCACCCTCGCCGCGGTGGGGCACGAGCACGGGTTCCTCGATGATTTCCTGCGCCGCCATCCGCCGGTGCACGACGCCGGCCAGCAGCACCACAAGCGCGTATTGGCC
>NZ_BAGH01000529.1 GCF_000308715.1 Nocardia tenerifensis NBRC 101015 | reverse complement strand
ACCCTGTGCGCCCGACCCGCCCTCGGTGTCGGCGTGGCCGTGCTGGTGGTCTCGGCGGGCAGGCTGTGGTTCGCGAACCGAGCCCGGGGCCGGGTGTCGGCCCTCGCGGTCACGTCGGTCTCGGCACCGGTCGGCGGACCGGAGGGGAACTGCTCGGCGCACGCAGCGGGCGGCACCGGTCGGGGCGGGCGTCGGCTGGCCGTGCTGCACCGTCGGCAGTGCGCCGTCGGGACGCGCCAGTGGCATCCGCGCGGCACCTATTGACCCACCCCCTGAGACCGGGGCGGAAATCTCTTCAACTCACCCGGTGGAATCGCTTGCCCCCGCCAAGTTATCGGGTAATATATGACATAGAAGGTTTGCGGGACCGGACACCCCGCCTCCTTCGACACCACTCGCAAATCTCAGGAGGGCTCTCATGTCTGTGCTCACCCGTTCCGATCTGGTCCCCGTGGCCGTCGTCGTGGTCAACATCGTTGTGCTCGGCCACGGCTTCATCGACGCCGTGGGGCGCGGCGACCGGCCCGCCGTCGCGGGGTACAGCGCGACATTCATCGGGCTCTACGTCATGTTCCGCTGGTGGCGGCGCGAACGCCGGGCCTGGTGGCACTCCCCGGAGTTCCGAGCGTGCCACGCGGAATTCGTGTCCCGACTGACCGCCCTCACCGGTAGCGGCTCCTACCTCGCCTGGCACGCGGGCACCCGCCAGTGGCTCAAGGCCACCGCACACACCACGCTGTGGACCGTGCTCGGCTCGGGCCGCCGCTACTTCACGGTCGACGTCGTGGACGACCCGGAGCCGTCCCTCGGGTCCGGGGAAACCACCGAACTCGACTACAGCACCTCACGCTGCTTCCTGGTGTTCCCGACCCATCCGCGCATCGACATCCACGTCGCCGGTGCGCTCGAGGATCCGCAGACCGGTACCAGGCAGTCCGTGGCCGGCGCTGGACGGCGCGGGTCGACTGTGCGCGCCGTGCTCGCTCGCCTGCGCACACCCGCCGCCGCGCGCGTCGCGAGCACCAGCGACATCGACGTTCTGCTCGAGCTGCTCGACAGCGCCGAACCGCGCGCGCACCGCTGAGCGCCGCAGCACCCGTGAAGCCGGGCGGGACCGGACACCCCGCCCCCTTCGCTCTCCTCCACTCGCATTTACCCAGAAGGGAGCAGGGCTATGCCCTCCACCGATTTCGACGCGCTGATCGCCGAGGCACGGCAGCGCTACGCACCGGAGTTGATCGCGCTGGCCGAGCTCGGCTACGACGCGCAGATCCGCCTCGCCGGTCACGTCAACATCCACCTGCCCGTCGGCGAGGTTCGCGGCATCCCCCTGGAGATGCTCGTGTGCAACGGTGACGACGGCCTGGCGCGCGAGGGCGACTCGAGCGATTGGTGCGCCTCGGTCTACGCACGCCGCAACGGCCCGCTCGGGGTCGACTGCTACGGCTACACCGCCGTGGCCGTCGTGCAGGCCGCCGCCGCGCTGCTCGACGACCCGGTCCGCGTCGCGGTCCTGTCCCCGCAACGGAGCTGGAATTTCACGATGCTGCCCGCCGCCGCGCTCGGCGACCCCGAGCGCGAGGCCGCCCTGTTGGCCCCGGTCACCCCCGGCGGGCTGGTGCCCACCAACGTCGTGGTGCTCGACGCCGACGTAGCGGGCTGGCAGCGGGGCTGCTCGACGCATTCGCGCTGCTATCCGATCGAGCGCGCCGCGGCGGCCAGCGCTCACCGCGACTGCGCACACGAGGAACTCGCGGACTGGGCCGAGCACGGCCAGGGCCTCTGCGACTCGTGGACCGCGATCATCGACGAGGGGTGGGTGTGATGTCGCACCACGACCAAGACACACCGGTGTGGTCGGCGGTGCTGGACACTCCGTTCCGCGCCGAACTCGATCTCATCGACCGCTACAGCGTCGACGCCGCGCAGGTGACCCCGCTCGAGCCCAGCGGCTGGATCATTCGCGGACTGCTCCCCAACGGGCTGGCCGTGGGCGCGGCGACCGATCGCGCCGACGAGGAGTCCGGGCTCTGGCTCGATTTCTACGACCTCGACGGGCGGCTGATCGCCTACAGCGACGAGGGCGATCTGCAACAGCGCCTCGACACCGCGAGCGAACTGACGCCCCGGACCATCGCCCTGCTGCGCCACGGTGCGCGCCCGGCCGAGCTGCCCGCCAGCATCCGCGTCATGCCGCACACCGTGCTCGGAGATGAGGACGGCGACCGGCTCGAGATCACCGACCTCGGCGACGGCCGCGAACGGCTCACCATCACCTCTGATGCCGACGCGGTGCGCCGACACGGCTCCTTCCAGTCGGTCGACGTTCCCCGCGACCAGCTGCTCGCCCTGCTGGGACGCCTCACCGACCGATTCACCCGCGACTTCGGCGACCGCTCGCTCGACGCGGGCGACACCGACCCCGACCAGGAACGCTGACCGGGCCACCGCGTAACCCTCACTCCCACAGTGTGAAAGGACTTCCCGATGACTAGCCACGGCGAGCGTGCGGCGTTCACCACTGACGACGAATGGACTCCCGCGCAGTGGCGGCGCGCCCTGGCCGCAATGGCGGCGCGAGCCCAGCACGAGGCGGCGGCCTCCGGCCCGCTGCCCGGCGACATGATCCGGTTCCGTCGAGGGGCGCTGCTACGCCTGGCGCACCTCGACGGCGACCTCGTCGCCCTGCCGGTGTCCGAGCACGAGACCTACTTCGCCCTGACCGCGGCCGGCGCGGTGGAGTGCACCGCGTTCGTCGAGTGCGGACACGGACACATCCTCGACCCCGCCCAGGCCCGGCCGACCGGCGAGATCAGCGTCCAGTACACCAGTTTCGAGGTCGGCCCCGGACTCCTCGACGTCCGCTTCTTCTGGATGCCCGCACGGGTCTGGAGCGTCGACCGCGACCTCCACCACGGCGACACCCCCACCGGCCGAACGCGCTCACATCCCTGCTGATCGCCGAGCACGGGGAGCGTTCGTGTCCGCCAACGCTCACCGTGACCAACCGCAGGCTCCTTGACCTGCATCGACCCGAGTGACGACGACAACCGAGGCTTGACCCACTCCTCAAATCGGGTAATATATGACATAGAAGGTTGGCGGGACCGGACACCCCGCCCCTTCCGAACAGAAACCCACTCGCACCGAAGGGACTCCCCTCATGCACAACACCGGCAACCCGTTCCCGCTGCGCCCCGCCGAGGACGAGCAGGCCACGACCGAGCCCAGCAAGATCGTGCAGTTCCTGTCCGAGGTCGCACAGGAGCGGATGGTCCTGGGCACCGACGGGTTCATCACCTGCGCATCCGACCTGACCGTCCGCGCGCTCGCGGCGGCGGCCGCCGTCGGCCGATTCCACGGCAGCGAAGTCGACGGCGTGCTCACCGTCCTGGCCGACACCATCACCACCTACACCGACACCGCCCGTACGTACCTGGACCCCTCGTCCCCCCGCAGCCGCCCGGACATGCGCGCACGAGCGAGCGCCCTGCACACGGCGGCGGAGGACCTGACCGAGATCGTCAGGGCCATCGAGGCCGAATTCCAGAACGTGATCACCGTGCGCGCCACCTGGTACCCGAGCCACGCGGTCGAGGTCTTCGACTACGAGGAGGACCCGGTGGGGGCCTACGTCCCGCTCGACCCGCCCGCCACGGCGGTCGACACCATCGAGGACGCCACGCGCCAGCTGGCCGAACGGCACTTCGTCGTGGTCGGCGACTGGGTGAAGTCCACCGGCATGATCGGCGACGACGAGATCGTCGAGTACCACGCCGCACTGCGCTTCGACCTCACCTTCTAGCCGTCCCCCCGGGAGTGAGGGGCGGCCGCCCGCAATCCTCGCGGCGGCCGCCCCTCACTCCCGTCTCCGCACGCACCCCACAGCAGTCGGAAGGGACGGACCCATGTCCGCGGTGACTCACGGCGAACGGTTCGACGAGAGCTGGGCCGTCCAGCGCTGGCACGAGCACGCTCCGCACGCGCCCCTCTACCTCACCCCGCCCAGCACGCCCGCGATCCGCGACCGCATCCGCGCCGGGCAGCTCGGCGCCATCATGACCCCGGCCCAGGGCAACCGCCTGGCCGAGGACTACCCGCTGTGGTGCGCCGACAACGGCGTGTTCGGCGGCTCCTACCCCGGCGACTCCGCCTACCTGGACTGGCTCGGCCGGCTGCGCCCGCACGCCGAGCGCTGCCTGTTCGTGGTCGCCCCCGACGTCGTCGGAGACCACTTCGCCACCCTCGCCCGCTCCCGGCCGATGCTGCGACGCATCCGCGATCTCGGGTTTCCCGTCGCCTTCGCGGCCCAGAACTTCATGGAGTACTGCACCTGGGATCCCTGGGACGAGATCGACTGCCTGTTCCTGGCCGGAGACACCGCCTGGAAACTCGGACCCGAAGCGGCCAACCTCGCCGCGGTCGCCTCCAGCGTCGGCAAGTGGGTCCACATGGGCCGGGTGAACTCGCGCCGCCGCTACGACTACGCGACCGCGATCGGCTGCCACAGCGTCGACGGCACCTATCTCACCTACGCCCCCGACGCGAACCTGCCCAACCTCATGTCCTGGACCGGCGACGCCACCGCCCAGCCCTCGCTGTTCCCCCTCTGACGACGGGCCGCCCCCATTCATGGTCTCGTCGGCACCCTCGGTACGCCGGAACCTCATGAAACGATGACCGACGACCGGCACGGCGGCCCACGCGGGCGCGAAGGCCCAGACGGTTGCCACGGTAAAGCGTGACGCTTTACCGTGGTGGCATGGCGAAACTGAACATCAGCCTTCCGGACGCGACCGCGGAATTCCTGCGCAAGGAGGCGGACGGCAACGTCAGTGCCGAGATCAACCGCGCGGTGCTCCAGCGGCTCGCGGACAAGGAGCTGCGGCGCATCGCCGCGCACGAGCAGCACAACCCGCCCCAGCACAGCGATGCCGACCTGCTGCGTATCGGCTTGGGCCTGCCTCTGTGAGGGAACTGCTCCAAGGCGACATCTACACGATCGCCGCCGGGGACGGCTACCTGACCGTGGTGATCGTCGACGGCCAGGCGCTGTTGCGCCATCGCGATGTCGTGCTCGCGGTCCCGGTGGTCGACGCGCGGGAGATGCCCACGGACCTGCGGATCTTCTCGGTCGGCTGGGACGAGGGCCGGGTACTGGCCGTGCATCGGTTCATCCCCTGCGTGCGCGCGGTGCTGGAGGCCGGAACCTACGACGGGACAGTGACTACCGAGATGCTCGACTTCATCAAGATGGTGCTCGCCGTCCGCTTCGACCTCTGATGGTTGCCGAAGCTCCGCCGACCCGACGTCGCCCGCCCCGGGCTTCCGCGCGCCGTCTCCACCCGGCTTGATGCACTGTAGGGGCTGCTGAGCCGGGCCTGCCGATCCAGTCGGTGACCCGCTCGCCAGTCCTGGCGGTGCGGGCCCGCCGCGCGCCGAGACCCGGTATGCGGTGCGCCGCGTAGCGTGCACAGGGCTGTACGTCGAGCCTGGCCCTGGTGCCGGAGCTCCCGGAGTCGTGCCTCGGCGCACAGGACGCGGCCGCGAGATCCGGGCCCGGCGGCCGGGCGCGGGGGGTACGGGTGGCGGGCATCGGTGCTCGGCACGGCGGAGGGGTCGAAGGGCGCGGTCTGCTCGGCGGGTTCGTCGTCGAGGTCGACGAGTGCGGGTTCGGTCGGGCGGGGCGTGTGCGGACGGCCGTAGGCGTCGGGTGAGCCCGGCACAGGAATCGGGGCCAGGGCGCGGGCGGTGTCGTAGGCCTGGAAGTCCAGCTGGGCGGCCGCCGCGGTGAGAACGCGCCGGCGGCGGCGCTGCTCGGCGGTGTCGTGCGCGAGGCTCGACACCGCGGTGCGGGCAACCGCGGCCAAACCGGTCATCTGCTCCACGCTCAGCGCGTAGCGGCGCCAGCAGTCGTGCCACGCCACCGCGGCGACGGGCTCACCTGTGACGGCCGAGACGGGAGCGGGCAGCGCGCGCAGTTCCCGCACCCGTGCGAGGGGCAAGGTGACGGTGCGCCGGAGCTCGCCTGCGACGGCGGTCGTGTGCTGGGCATGTGCGGACTTGAGGTACCAGTCCGCACATCCGGCCGCCCGCAGCGCTCCGTGGGGTTGGCCGGGGCGCGCGTCTTCGGGGAATGCCGTGCCGAAGGGCGCGCCGCCCGTCACCCGTTGCAGCCACCAGTGGCGGCGGCCGTCGTCGGCGAGCCGGACCCGGACGAAGGCCACCGCCACACCGGTCGCGTCGCGGATCCAGCCGTGGCCCTCGGCAAGGTCCAGGTCGGCCAGCCGGTAGCCACCGCTCAACACCGCGCCCGCCGGAGTCTGCGCCTGGACCAGGTGCGCGCGGTGGTGAGCGGTCCGGGCGTCCTGCCCGGCGGTGGACACCGGCGAGCCGTCGATACGGGACAGCGCGGCCACGCCCCAGGGCCGCACCCCGGAGGCGGTGCGTACCAGCGCGACCGCATCGCTGCCGGTGTCGTGCACGACGAGCACGGTGCCCATGCCGTCGGGGGTCACGACGACGGCATGTTCGGTGAGCGGACCGGCACCGGTTTCCTGCGACGGGTGCGAAGAAGTGTCGCGGTCCGGGGCGAGTTCGAGCAGGTCCATGACCCAATGCCTTTCTCTCCCAGCGCTTTCCGGCGGGTGTGCCCTGCGCTGACCATATTGTATCTAATGTATCTAAATCCGGGTCGGAACGCGCCGAGGAGACTCCTGGTGCCCGCCCCCCTCCGGTCAGCGCTGCAGGGCGGCCCGCTCGTAGCGCAGGAACCGGACGAACTCGCGCACCCGGGCCACTTCGTCGGGTCGCAGGCCGGTGACGTCGACGACCTCGGCGGCGGAGTCGGGTGCGAACCCGGCCGCGCGCAGTAGTTCGGCGGGTGGAAGCGATATCGCCTGTGCCATGCGTACCAGCGTCGCGCGGGTCGCGTTGGCGGGGGTCCGGCGGCCGTGGGCCTGCTCGTAGCCGTCCTCGAGCTGCCGCCACCGGCCTTCGCTGATCCCGGCGCGCCGGGCCGCCGCCCGCTTGGACAGCCCG
>NZ_BAGH01000530.1 GCF_000308715.1 Nocardia tenerifensis NBRC 101015 | reverse complement strand
CAGTACGCGCGCGAACTCCCCGCCGCCACAACGGTTCAGCGCGGTCTCGGGCTGATGAACATCCACCCGCTGCTGGAGACCCGCTCCATCGAGATGGCCTGGGCGGGCGACCTCGACCGCGCGATCTGGTACGCGGACGAGCTCACCCAGGTCGATCCCATGGACGGCAAGACCCACGTCCGACTCGGCGAATTGTACGTGCGCAGAAAGGAACCGCGCGCCGCGCGCCGGGCGTATCTGGCGGCCGCCGCCCTCGGCGCCCCGTACGCGGCGCTGGCCTGGTACAAGGCCGCGCGCACCGCCGAGGACGGCGACACCTTCCACGCGCTCGCCCTGGCCTGCGCCACCAGCGAGGATCCGGCCGCGCTCAGCCCGCTGGCCGAGCTGGTGCGCTCGGCGCGCAACACCGGCGACGAACCCCTGCGGGATTGGGCCGCAAGGGAATTCGTCGCGCTGCGACCCGGTACCGACACTCAGGAGGTCTCGTGCGTACCGAATTCTTGAGAGCCGCGAGCGAGCGCGGGCATCGAACGTACCCGGGGACGCTCTCGCGGGTCCTGCTCCGCGCGTACTTCGACCTCACCGACGAGCACGGCCCGATCCACGCCCAGGGCGTCGCGGACGCGGGCCGCCACCTGGTCGCCGGCGAACCGATCCCCCCTTACCAGATCAATACCGCGAGCCTGCTGCGCAAGGCGCTGGTCGAGGAGTGCGGCGTCGGCGACGCGCACGACCCGACCGCGGTGCCGGTCGGCGAGCGCTCGACCCGATGGGCCGTGCTGTGCGACCTCATCGACGAGTGGCCCGCGCTGACCGACCCCGAGCGGCTGCGGGTCGCGGCGGTGCTCAACAAGCTCGGCTGCTGGTCGTCCGTCGTTCGCCGGGTTCCGCCGAATCTGCCTGCGGCAGAATCGGAGTGGGCGGCCAGGCTCGCGATGCTGCGCTGCAACGCGCTGTTCAAGTCGGGAAACCGGGACACCTCGGTCGCCGCCTTCCAGGAGGCGCAGCGGATCATGGCGGCCACGGCGCAGCATCCGCGCTACCCGCTCGAACTGCGGCTGTCCGCCGCGGTCGGCCTCGTGGTGCACCATGCGAAGAGCGACAAGTCGCTGGCGGCGATCGACGAGTGGGCGACCATGGCGACCCTGCTGTGGCATCGCGCGGGCCGCGACGCTTTGGGGCCGGTGACCGTGAGCGCGTACTGGCGCGGGATCAGCTTCGTGCCGTTCCTGCGCCACGACTTCCCGCGCATGCAGCAGATGCTGGCCAAGGCCGAGCAGGCGGCGCGCGCCGCGCTGACCGACCCCGGCGCCGATCCGCTGCTGGCCAGGGAGAATCTTCATCCACTGCTCGAGACGAGGGCGCGGGCCTGGATGGGAGTGGGAGACGCCGAGGCGGCCGAGCAGTACTACCGGGAACTGATCACCCACGATCCGCTGGATCCGAAGGTGCATGTCCGCCTCGGCGATTTCCTGCTGCGTGAATCTCGTTGGGAGCAGGCCCGATCCGCCTACGAGCAGGCGGCCCTGCGCGGCGCGCCCTACACCTCGTACGCGTTCACCCAGGCCGCGCGCTGCTCGTTCCACCTCGACGAGCCCGAGCGCGGCATCGCGTCGCTGATGCACGCGGTGCGCGTCGATCCACGCTCGGTCACCCCGCTGATCGAGTTGCGCCGCGCCGCCGGCCCGACCGGGCTGTCGAGCATCGCCGCCTGGGCGGCCGACCGGCTCGACGAACTGGCGCGGCCCGACCGACTCCATCTTTCGAGGAGCACCTCATGACCACCATCGAGACCGACCCGGTCGGCGCGGAGGCCGCGACCTTCCGCCCGTCCGCCGACAACCACGCCGAGGTCGCCGACCTCCTCGTCGCGCTGCGCCTGCGTCAGCTGGCCACCCTCGCCGGGATCAGCCGACGCCTGTGGCCCGAGTCGCCGGGCGCCGTCGCGGACGTCCTCGCCCGGCTGCCGGAACTGGCTGCGCCGCAACGCGTTCTGCTGGCGAACGACCCGTTCTTCCACGCGTCGTTCACCGGCTTGGTCGCCGCGCTGCGCGGCCACGATCACGCCGCGGCCCGGCGCAGCCTCGCCCGGCTGATCCCGACGCTGCTCAGGCCCGCGGCGCGGCTGCTCACCGGGCCGATCGCACTCGAGATCGGCCCGGGCGGGACCCTCGGGTTGAACGCGTCCGGCCTGCGGCTGCGCCTGGGCGCCGACGCGGCCGGGCAGACGGTGCTGATCGGCGCCGCCGACGGAGTGCTCGAATGGCGGCTGGATCGCCTGCGGAGGGGCACGATCGCCCCGGGCCGTCCCGGCTGCCGCAGCACCGAGCTCGTCGCCGGCACCCGCGCGACGGCCTTCGACGGCGAGGACGAGCGGCTGCCCCAGATGCTGGTCGAGATCGGCTCCGACCCAAGCGGTTTCGCCACCGAGACGGTCGCGCCCGCCACCCCCACCGTCGCCATGCGCGAGCAGCTCGCGGGGTGCTTCGACCGGCTGGGGCGGTGCTGGCCCGAGGCTCGCGCGGAGATCGAGGCGGCCGTGCGGCTGATCGTGCCGATGCGCAGCGAACGGACCTCGGCCTTCTCCAATACCGCCTGGCAGGGCGCGATCTTCTTGCGCGACGACTTCGCCGACCCGCTGTTCCTGATCGAGCGGCTGGTGCACGAGTCGAGTCACGTGCGGCTCAACGCCGTGATGGTGTTCTCGCCGCTGCACCACCACGCCTGGGACGACCGCGTGGACAGCCCGTTCCGGGCCGGGCCGCGTCCGGTCACCGGCCTCATCCACGGCGCGTTCGTCTTCACCAGGGCGGCCGAGGCGCTGCTGCGGGTGGCCCGCGACACCCCGGCCGAGCACCGCGCCGCCGCGCAGGCCGGAGCGCTGCTGGACAAGGTCGAAAATGCCCTGGCGACAGTGCGTTCGGCGGTGCGGCTTACCGCCCACGGCGAACGCCTGACCGGCGAGATCGCCGCCGCGCACGCCGCGCTGCTCGAGCAGTGCGGCGACGCGCGACCCACCGAGAACCCCTCCGATTATCTTCTGGAAGAAATATGAGCGACCAGACAGCTCTCACCACGACACTCGACGCCCGGTCGCTCGATCGACTGGCCCTGACCACCGTCCAGGACTTCGCGTACCTGCGCTACACCGAACGGCTGCGCGGCTCCGTACCGCGCGTCGTCCGCCGGATCGGCGCGCTCGGCGGCGCGGACATCGCCTTCATGCTCGACGCGTGGTGCGACGTCTTCCTCGCCCTGCCGGAAGCGGCGGCGCGCCGGGTGGTTTCGCACCCGTTCTTCAATTACTACTGGCTGCAACTCTCCGACGCGTGCCTGCGCCGCGACCACGGGTTCCTGAGTGAGTGGGCGCACCATCTCCCCCGCTTCCTCGTCATCCCCGCGCTCGAGCAGGGCCTGCCCATCCCGACCCCGGTGCTCGTGCCCGCCGGCCGCCCGGAGCTGCGGCTGCCCGGGTCCTCGGCGCACCTCGTCTTCCACACCCGCGCGCAGGGCCTGCGGGTGTTCTTCGACGATGACGGCGACGGCGTGCTGCGCGGCGATACCGTGCGCATCCCGGGCCACTACCCGAAGGACGAGTCGGCGGGCCCGCTCGGCTCGGTGACCCGCGTCGCGCACCCGACCATCCCGGACACCGGCATCGAGATCGACGCGGGCGACCCGTGGCTCGCGCGGTTGATCGCCTCGATGAACGGCAAGCCCGCGCAACCCGGTTATCCCGCACCGGATCTGGCTCTGATGACCGAGCCGGGCGCGACGAAGATCCGGCAGATCGGCGAGTCCTTCGAGCTCATCGAGCGCGTGTGGCCCGAGCTGGCCGCCGAGATGACCACGCACGTACGGCTTTTCGTGCCGTACCGCAGCGCCTTCCACTCCAGTTTCACCGAGGCCTGCATGATGGGCGCGGTCTTCCTCTCCGAGGCCATGTGGCCGTTCAGCGATATCGCCTACACCGCCGAGCATTTCCTGCACGAGGAGGCGCACCTGCGGCTGACGCTGATCGAGGAGCTCGACCCGCTGCTCTCGCCCGCCGAGGACGTCACCTACGACTCACCGTGGCGCGCCGACCCGCGCCCGCTGTCCGGGCTGATCCAGGCCTGCTTCGCGTTCGGGCGCATCGCGGCCTTCCACCGCCGCGCGCGCGAGGTGACCGGCGAGAGCGTGCACGACAAGCGGCTCGCCGAGACCGTCGACCTGCTGGCCCGGGGCATGGCCGAGGTCGAGTCCGGGCCGCGGATCGAGTTCACCGAGGTCGGCGACCAGCTGTGGTCGCAGCTGCGCGAGGAGGCGAGCGCGCGATGACCGAGCTGGTCCGGCTGCGGGCGCGCACGCGCATGATCTGGAGCGGTGACACGCTGCTCATGCAACTCGGCACGCGCAACCTGCGGCTCGCGGGCTTCGACGAACCGCAGGTGCCCGCGCTGCACGAGCTGAGCAGCGGCGCCCCGGCCGACCGGGTGCGCGAATCGCCCTGGATGGCGGCGCTTTTGGACGGCGGCTTCCTCGAGGCCGTCGCGCCGCCGTCCGACGACCCGGATCTCGCCCGGTTCGATCGGCTGCTGAACTATCTGTCCGAGCTGGAGTCCGACACGGTGAGCCGATTCGATCTGCTGGCCCGGCTGCGCGGCAGCAGCGTACTGCTCGTCGGCCTCGGCGGCATGGCCAGCTGGGTGGCCTACAACCTGTTGTGTTGCGGGATAGGCAATTTCACGCTGGTGGACGGCGACACCGTGGAGGCCTCGAACCTCAACCGCAGCATCCTGTACACCGAGCAGGACATCGGCAGGCCCAAGGTGCTCGCCGCCGCCCATCGGATGCGAGAGTTCGCCCCGCGCACCGAGATCCGCCCCGTGCGGACCTATGTCGGCGGTCCCGAGGACCTGCGGGAGCTGGCGGAGCAGTCGGATCTCGTTCTCGGCTTGGCCGATCAGCCGCCGTGGCGGATCAAGGAGTGGGTGGCCGCGGTGGGACTGGCGACCGGCACGCCGTTCGTGCAGGCCAGCGGGGGCCGGGTGGGTCCCTTCCACACGAGGCCGGGCACGGCGTGCACGATCTGCGACTGGACCCGTCAGATCGAGCGGGAGCCGCGCTACGGCGAGCTGCTGCGGCGTCAGAGCCTGCTTCCGCGCGGGAACTCCGGGGCGTTGAGCCCGGTCGGCTCCATCACCTCCGGCATCGTCTGTCTCGAGGTCGTCCGCTACCTCCTGGGCATGGAACCCACTACGGCGGACCGGATCTGGGAGTTCCGCGGGGATCTGTCGTCGGGCTACCAGGAGTGCCCGCCGCATCCGCGGTGCGGTCTCTGCGGCTCCGCCGAGCAGCGGGCGGCCACGCCGTCCGAGAGCCTGGCCCAGCGATGACCGGCGCGTGGCGGCCCCTCGGCGAGGTCGAGCACGACGGGGTGCGCTACACGTTCTGGCAGCACCCCACCGGCGCGACGCATCTGCACCGGCACGCCGACGAGCCGGAGTTCGGGTTCGGCATCAGCTTTCGCACCCCGGCCGCCGACGACAGCGGATTACCGCACGCCGTCGAGCATCTCGTCGGCACCGGGTCACGCAGGTACCCGATGAGCAGCGCCCTGCTGACCGCCGCCTACCGCAGCTGCTCCGGGTTCATGAACGGCCTGTCGGAGACCGGCCGCACCACCTACGCCTGCACGGCCACCGACGAGCGCGACTACGCCGATCTGCTCGAGGTCTTGCTCGACGGGCTGTACCACCCGCTGCTGCGCCGACGCGATTTTCTGCGGGAGGTCTGCCGAGCGACCGCGGGCGCGGGCGGCTCGGGGGCCCAGTGGCGCGGCATCATTCGCAGCGAGATCGCGCTGAAGGCCGAGACGCCGGCGCAGTGGTTCGGCCGGCTCGCGGTGCGCCGATTCCGCCCCGACGACCCGGCGCAGTTCCGCCACGACGGGACGCCGGGCGGGCTGTCCGGCCTCGAGTACGAACCGTGCGTCGCCTTCCACGATGTGTACTACCGGCCGGAGGAGGCGCACTCGTTCGCCAGTTCGCCCGACGCCGAGCCGACCCTGACGGCGCTCGCGTCCGCGCATGCCGAGCGCTCGCGCGCCGGGGTGCACCATGGTCCGCCCGGCGGGCGAAAAGCGTTGCTGCACGGCCCGATCGGCCCGGCCCCGCGGTACTGGGCCGCGGCGCGGATCCAGGTATCCGGGTGCGGATGGAACGCGTGGCACGAGGCCGAGGCCCTGACCCGCGCCCTGGCGTCGGACCACCGCGGCCGGGACGGCCGGTGGACGATCGTCAACCCCGCGCCGAGCGGTACAGGAGTCGTTGTCTACGTGGGCATTCCGACGGACGGCGACGACACGCCCCACGCGCTGTCGCATCTTCGCGTACTCGAGGCGGCGGTCCGTCACGCACGGGCGAATCCCGCTCCGCTGGAGGGCTATTCACCCCTCGACCTGCTGGGCGTCCCGTATCGGACGATGCCGCCGTCGGTTTCGTGGGGACTGGCCCTCGCCGGTCCCCGGGTCGCGGGGCACGCCCCCCTGGCGCTGCTCGGCGCGCGCGGATGCGACCACACTCCCCCGTCGCGGATGGAGCTCGGCATCGTCACCGACGCCGGGCAGGCCGGAAACGACCCGGGCAGGCCGACGCCCGCGCGCATTCGCCAGGACACCGCCCTGTGGCGGGCACGGATCGGCGATCAGGACGCCTCGGTCCTGCCGCTGCGTCCCCTGCGCGCCCGCACCGTGGCCACCCATCCGGTCGTCGAGCACCTGGCGCCCGGCTTGGAGCTGTGGCCGAGCGACGAACCGACCCGCACGCTGACCCACGTGCTGCTGCCCGTCGAGCCCGACTCCGCGTTCCTGATCGACCCGCTCGTCCGCTTCCTGCGCACGGCCACCGCGAAGATCCCGGTTCCCACCTGCATGCCGCGTCCGGCGCTGCGCACCGGCGCGGTGATGGCGCGCGGCAGCGGCGCGGGCGCCACGGTGGATCTGCTGTTCGACGGTTGGTCACCGCGCTTCTGGACCGCCCTGCTGACCACGATCGCCGAAACGCCCGCTCTCACAACGGCACTCGTCGCGGCGATCACGCGGGCCCTGCGGCAGCGCTCGTTCACCCTCGTGTCCGCGCCCCACGAAATCGTCGCGAGCGCCGCGGTCGCGCGGGTCTCGCGGGTCGGCGCGGCGCACGACGCGGTCACCGGCCTGCCCGCCATGGCGCGGTGGCGATCGCTGTTCGCGGCGGGCGTCACCGACGGA
>NZ_BAGH01000531.1 GCF_000308715.1 Nocardia tenerifensis NBRC 101015 | reverse complement strand
CCGACTCCGGCGGACTCGCGCGGTGCTCGGCCTCGACATCTCGGGGTGGGGTGCGCGGTTCGCGAACAGCCTGACACTGGACACGGTGCGGCTGCACTGGGGCGCGCTGCGGCTGTACCCACCGGGCACGTTTCGCTCGGGCGTGGCGATGCTCGGGCCGGTTCCGCCCGCCGAGCACGCCGAAGCCTACAGCTGGACAACGAGATTCGCGGATGTCGCGGCGAGAATCCCGGTCCCCGTCCGCTTCACCTTCGCCGAGTACGAGGCCATGTGGCGCCAGGACGCCGAGGCGGTCCGCGAGCTGCGAGCGGCCTTCCGCAGCGCGCCCACCGTTCTCGTCGAACGTCAGCTCGGCGCGGGCCACAACATCAGCCTCGGCTGGGCCGCGCGGTCGTATCACCTGCGCTCGCTCGGCTTCTTCGAAGAATGCCTGACCGGGCGAGGCGCGAGCTGAACACAATGGCAGCCGGGCGTGGCCCCGGGGTTCCCGGGGCCACCTCGGTCAGCCGATGCTGAAGGGCTGACCGTAAACGCTGATCCAGGCGCTGACGGTCGGGGTGAACACCTCGACGGCGGCGAACGCCCTGGCCTGGGCGTAGCCGGCGCAGCCGCTGAGGCCGATCGTGGTATCGCTCCAGGTCACCGATCCGCCGCTGCCCTCGAACGTGTGGGATCGGTAGTGCCGTTCCTCGCCGAAGAGGTCGGGTGACTCCTGATCGAGGATGAAGAACGACTTGACCCGCCCCGGTCCGACGGACAGATTTCCGCTGGTCTCGGCCCCCGCTTCGGGCTTGACCTGCTCGGGGTCGCTCCAGTCGAGACCACCGTGCGCGCCGGCGCCCGCGCCGCCACCGGCGATGTTCACCTGGCAGCCGACGGAGTATCCGGGGTAGATGAATCCGCCCGATTGCGCTCCCGTGCCCGAGATCTCGACGACCACGCGCCCGGAGACCCAGGCGTTGCGGTGCAGGGGCGTCGCGCCCATCGACGGGCTGATCGTGGCGGACTCATCGACGATCCGCAACGTCACGACGGTGCCGTCGGACAGCGTTCGGACGATCTCGCCGCCGGGCAGCGGCACATAGGTGTCCGCGCGCGCCGCGGTGGCCGAGCACAGGCCGAGTGCCACGGTGGCGGCGATGCCGAGACCGGCCGCCTGCAACGAATTTCTATATCGGGACATGACAAATAGCTCCTCGGAAGCGAAAAAGTTTGAGCGGCATCCCCTTTCGCTGGAGCCTAGCCAGTCCGGCGAAAAACGGCACATAGAAAATTTGCCGGCGCCGATCGCGGCGCCGAGCACCCGGAACCGCCGCCATGTTTGGAACTGAAGCGGCGGGGATTATCTCTATCGGAGAGTGACAACCGTAGGCTCGGGCGGGTCAACTCTGTGGTCGATGGATTCAAAGCCGGCGGAAAGGGCTGTGTGCAATGCTGCGGAAGTTCCTGGATCAGGGTGTCGTCTCACTGATCGACAGGTCGGCACGGGTGCAGGCGCCGCTGATCGGCAAATACACCGGGTTCGTGCGCGGGAGGCATCCGAGCGAATCGCCCGATCAGTTGGTCGAGCGCCTCGGGCGGCACTACTCGATCGCGGTGACGGCGAGCGGCGTGGTCGTCGGGTTGAGCGCGGCGGTGCCCGGCGTGGGCACCCTGGTCGGGCTGGCCGCGGCCGGCGCCGACACGCTGTTCTTCCTCGAGGCGTCCACGGTGTACGCCGTTGGGGCGACGGAGGTTTCGGGGAGCAAGGCCGCGTCCCCGCGCCCGCCGCTGGTGTCGGCGGTGGTGCTCGGCCAGGCGGGCACCGAGGCCCTCGGCGCCGCGAACCGCTCGGCCAAGCAGTGGGATACCAAGCTGGCCAACAAACTTCCGATCATCCGGCGCATGGACGACTCCCCCGTCAAACGATTCCTGGTGCAGTTCATCATCAAACGCGGCGCGCTCGCGTTCGGCAAGGTGATCCCGGCCGGCATCGGCGCGGTGGTCGGCGGAGTCGGCAACTACGCACTCGCCAAGAGCGTCATCAAGAACCTGCACGACGCCCTGGACGAGACCGAGGGCAGGCAAGTCTCGACCGTGGACGCCTAACCGGCGAGCATGCGCGCGCTCAGCCGCGGCACGCCCGCGCCGGTCACGCTCTCCAGACCGGCGGGGCGGCCGGTGATCAGCAGCAGGAGCGCCCGGATCGGGCCGAGGATCTCCGCGCCCTCGCCGTGGGACCACTCGATGTCGGTGGCGCGCAGAGCAAATCCGTCGATGCGGTGTTTCCGCCAGACCGGCCAGCCGACGCGGACCGCGGTGGTCGCGCCCGTGGCCGCCGCGTCGGCCGGCGGCTCGATGGTGCGGCCCAGCGGGACGGCGATGTCCTGGCCGTGCACCCTTGTCGTTGCGATCGTGCCGGCGGTACCGCACACCGTCGGGTAGCGCAGACTGGACCGCGTGACGGATGCCCCAGCACAGCTCATCGTCGTCGACGCCGCGAACGTCGTCGGATCGCGGCCCGACGGGTGGTGGCGTGATCGCGCCGGCGCGGCTCGGCGACTGCTCGAGCGGCTGACGAAGCTGAGTTCGGCGGACACCGAGGTGCTCGTGGTGCTCGAGGGCCAGGCGAAGGCGGCGGACACGGCGGTCGACGGAGTGCTGGTCGTCTTGGCGGACGGGTCGGGCGACGACGCGATCGTCGACGCGGTGGCGGCCGCCGCCGAGCGGCGCGACGCGCGAGCCATCACCGTCGTGACGGCGGATCGCGGGCTGCGCGAGCGCGTCGAGGCGCTGGGCGCGGGCACCGTCGGGCCGGGCTGGCTGCTCGAGCGCCTCGACCCGCCGACGTGACGAACCGTCCAGTCTTGGCGGGCGAATATGAAGGTTTGCCAACTGCCCCATAACAATCGGTCGGCTGGGTAGTCCCCGCCTATGAGCGATGTATGCGAGGAACGCGGCCAACCGTCCCTCGGGCGCGCCTCCCCCGATCTGCTGGCGGCTCGCGCGGTGATCGAGCAGGCCAAGGGCGCGCTGATGCTGGTCTACGGCGTCGACGCGGAGCAGGCGTTCCGCATGCTGCGGCGGCGCTCCCAGGCGACCAACGTCAAACTCCGCGCACTGGCCGCCCAACTGATCGCCGAACTGCCCTCGCTGGACCTCGCTCCCCCGGAACTGCGCGCCAAGGTGGACCGCCTGCTGCACATCGCCGAACCCAGCCCGTCCAAAGAACACTGACCAGCGCCGATTCGCTCCGCGTCCGCGCGAAACCCGTTGGGACGTAACGGACAATCCCGCTGCGTTGGGCTCGCGGAACCCGCCCCCGTCGCACGCGGAAGTCACCGGCCCGCTACGGTGCGCGGGTGATCCTGCTCACCGTCGGCCTCGTTCTGCTGGGTGTCTTCGCATTGCGGTTCCACTTGGACCGCCGACGACTGAGCAACGGAATCTACCTGCTGCTCGGCGTCGCGGTCCTCGTCGCGTGGGCGATCGGCGCGGGAGACCAGGCGGATCCGACACTGGTGCTCGTCGGACTCGGCCTGGTGCTCTCGCCGCTGGTGGTGCTCGTGCTGGCCGGATTGCTGATCGCCAACGGTATGCAGATGGTGCGCCGCGAGGGAATGCGCATCGCGAACCTGCTCTCGATCGGGCCGGGTATTGTCCTGCTGGTCCCCTACGTGCTGCTCGGCGTCGCCATCGCGACCGGCAGCCTGCGCTCGGTGCTGCTGGCCTCGCTCATCATGGCGGTGAGCTATTTCGGGTTCGTGTTCACCGGCTTCCTGGTGTACTCGCTGCTCTACGGGTGGTTGCCGTACAAGCCCGGAATGGACGCGATCGTCGTGCACGGCTCGGGCCTGGTCGGCGCGCGGGTGTCCCCGCTGCTCGCAAGTCGCCTGGATCGCGCGATCCAGATCTACTGGGCCGAACTCGCCGAGGGCCGCCGCCCGGTGATCATCGCCAGCGGCGGCAAGGGCTCGGACGAGGCGGTGTCGGAGGCCGCCGCCATGGCGGACTACCTCCTCGCGCGCGGCATTCCCGAGGCGAGCGTCGCGCGCGAGGAACGGTCGACCACGACGCGGGAGAACCTGCTGTTCGTCAAGCGGCTGCTCGGCGAGCGCGGGGCGACCACCCGAATGGTGTTGGTGACCAGCAACTTCCACATCCTGCGCACCGCGATCCTGGCCCGCAGGCTGAAGCTGGACGCGGAGGTGACCGGCGCGCGCACCGCGTTCTACTATCTGCCCAGCGCGATCCTGCGCGAGTTCGTCGCGATCGTGGTCGCCTACAAGTGGACCAACGCCGTCACGTGCCTGACGCTGGTCGCCCTGCCGCTGCTGCTCGCACTGGTCACCGGCGGGCTGCCGACCGGCCGGTGACTCAGGACGCGTCCACGCGTTCGTGGACGGTGAGCAGCAGGTGATCGAAGCGGTTGCGGAACCCGGCGCTGTCCTTGCTGAGCATCCGCAGTTCGGCGACGAACTGCGCGGCGAGGTCGCGCAGCTTGGTGTTGGTCTCCTGCGAGCGCCAGCGCAGCACGCGGAACGCCTGCTCCGCGTTCACGCCGTACGCGAGGATCAGCGCGCCCTTGGCCTGCTCGATCACGGCGCGCGCCTCGATCACCTCCGGCAGGACCTCCTCGAGCACCTCCTGGCGCTGCTCCTCGAGCCGGTCGCTCACGTCGACGTAGTAGCCGGAGGTGCCGACGATCGTCCCATCCTCGTCGAAGATCAGATCGCCGACGACGATCACCTCCCGCACCTCGCCCGTGCGATCGATGATGCGCTGCCTGCCGTAGAACGGCTGGCCGGTCTCGGCCGCCGCGGCGATGCAGCCCGCGACATGCTCGCGGTCATCGGGGTGTTTGTGGGATAACAGCAGCTCGGTCGTCGGTGTCACCTCGCCCGGTTTGTACCCGTACATCGCGGCGAGTTCGTCGGACCATTCCCATCGCTGGTCGGCAAACCAGAAACGAAACCATCCGGGCTCCGCGCACGCATCGAAGCCGATGGTCTGTTCCATCGCGCTCACCGCATCCGGTGCAACTTCTTCGCCCAGCGTCACCGCACCAGTATCCGCCGAATCGGTCCCGGTTCGGTACCCGACCCGGTATTCGGCCTAGCACCGCTACGTTTCCGGCACCGGTTGTGGGGTCTGTCACCCGTACTGTCTCGACGGACAGAGCCGTCCGCCCGACCGGATCGGCGGTAGCGGCCTTGACAAGGCGCCCGAACCGTTCGGGTCGCGACTCGTGCTCGCCCACCCGGACCACTCCGATGCATGGTCATACTCGGCGCCGGCCACCTCCAGGTCGTATTCCACTGCGTGGAAACGGAATTCGGGTGGCACCGGGCCCGGTGTCGCCCAGTCTCGCCAGACCACCCGGTCGAGCTCCCGTACGATCGTGACATCCATTGCGCCACAACACCCTTCGGCGCAGTTGGCCTCGGCGAGTCGCACCCGGCGAGGTTGTTCGGTGGCCCACAGTCCAGGCCGTCGCAGCAGTTTCTCGGGCGCCTCGCCTGAACCCTGCGGGAAGAACTCGGCGATGACCGGGCGGCCGTCGAGCAGGATCCTGGTCGTAACCCCGGAAGACACCGAGCGCCCCGGCGCGACGGGTCGAACGACGTGAACCTCGAATCTGTTGCGGCCCAATGCTTCCTGATTTCGATCGAGGACGTCGCGGATCCATCGGTTGCGCCGCACCGCGCACGAATCCACCGCGCCTTCGAGCGTTCGCCGCCACGGCGGGGAGCGCAGGACCGACAGGAACCGGTCTAGCACGGCCTCGCGCTCGTACTCGGCCCAGTCCAGGCACGCGGCGGCGCCCGTGCGCAGGTCGACGACGAGCGCGGCGAGGTCGGCGCACCGGCGCGGAGTGGGCGTCACTCGCGCCGATCCCGCGGCGACGAGGGTGAGCACCCGGCGGGCGTCGGGGTAACGATCGATCTCGGTGCGATGGTCGTCGGCGCAGACCATGCGGAGCAGGAGGGCGAGGGCTTGGTCCCAGACCCGCTCGTCCGCATCGTGCGCGGTCAAGGCGTCGGCGAGGCCGCTCGCCTCGGCGACGCGGCGCGCCTGTGCGGTGGTGTACCTCAAACAAGAATCCGGGTGCGCGAGCGCACTGCGCTCGTGGACTGCGCTCACCGGGCGGGATGGGACTCGATTCTCTTCGTCACGCCGACAACCATAGCGCAGAGCGGCGGAACCGGCACCGGGTCGCGGTGGCTGTGGGATGCTCGTGTCCGTCGGCGAATGTGGTTGAGCCCCAGTCCGAGTCGCGAGGAGGATCCCATGATCTCGGTTCGTTCGTCACGGCGCGCCGCCTCGTCGGCGCTGGCTTTCGCGGTGGTCGTCGCCCTCGCCGGGTGCGGGGACTCCGGTCCCGACGCCCCCGCGGCGAGCGCCCCGCTCGCGTCGACCCCGGTGGCCGACGAGACGGCGTTCGTCTCCGTCACCGATCTCGACCCGACCATCCTGGTCGACGCCCGCTACTTCGGCGACCACAACTTCCTCGGCACCCGGGTGAACGGCTACGAGGCGCCCAAGTGCCTGCTCACCAGGCAGGCCGCGGCCGCGCTGGCACAGGTGCAGCAGGAACTGCGGCCGATGAACCTCACGCTGAAGACCTACGACTGCTATCGACCGCAGCGCGCCGTCGACCACTTCGTCTCGTGGGCAAGGGATCTCGGCGACGTGAAGATGAAGAAGGAGTTCTATCCCACGGTCGACAAGGCGAACCTGTTCCGCGACGGCTACATCGCCGAGAAGTCCGGGCACAGTCGCGGCAGCACCGTGGACCTCGCCATCGTCGCGCTGCCCGCCGCCGACCCCGAGCCCTATCGCGACGGCGATCCGCTGCGCGAATGCTTCCTGCCCGCCGACCAGCGCTTCCACGACAACATGCTCGACTTCGGCACCGGCTACGACTGCTTCGATCCCGCGGCGCACACCGCCAACCCGGCCGTGGGCGGCAACCAGCGGGCCGTTCGCGCGCTGCTGTCGGAGCTGATGGAGGAGTACGGGTTCACCAATCTGGCCGAGGAGTGGTGGCACTTCACGCTGAAGGACGAGCCGTTCCCGAAGACCTTCTTCGACTTTCCGGTGCGCTGATCCCCGCTCGGCGTCTGTACGCGGGCGGGTTCCGGCTCCTAGACTGGGTACCTGCGGCACGGTCGACCGTCGGAGCGCCACGGCGATCCGGTGATCGGCAGCTCCCGAAGTCCCGATCCGTCCAGGACCGCCCATAGTCGGCCCGTTCATGGAGGAGGCGGTATGCCCGATCCATCCCACCGCAAAATCTGCCTGCTGGGCCACGGTTGCGATTGTCCGACCGTCACCCTGTTCCTCGCGCCCGAGCCGCTCATCCCCGGCGGCAGCATCCTGCACCTGCTCGAACAGGATC
>NZ_BAGH01000532.1 GCF_000308715.1 Nocardia tenerifensis NBRC 101015 | reverse complement strand
CGGGTTGTCTGGGGTGGCGGCCGGCGCGGCGCCGATGACGGGCGCCGCCGTCTCGGGGGGCACGCCGCCGACGAGTTCGTCGACGTGGCGGGCGTCCACCATCGCGTCCGCGGTCCCGTCGACCGCCCTCGACCGCTCCGCCGCGGTGGCCAGCGCGCCCATGCCGGGCACCAGCGGCGGCAGCACCTCGCCCGCGAACCTGGTCGAGGCGGCCACCGTGGCCGGACCCGTCGACACGCCGGGCGTCGCCGTGACGACGGCCTCCGTCTGCCAGCCACCCAGCGGCACCGCCGCACTGGTCACCGGTGCGGCGGCGGTGTACATCGGCCCGAACGGGGCGATCGCGAGGGGCTTGGTCTCGACCGGAACCGCCTCCGGGACAACGGCTTCCGTCGGCGGCTTGGCAGGCGGGTGCGCGACGACCTCCTGGCCGACCTGGCGCGTCGCCGCGATCAGCGGCTGCACCATCTGCATCACCTGCTGGACGACCTGGCTGCCCGAGTCGCCGGTCGCGGCGGCCGACGCGGACCTCGCCGACATCCCGCTCACCGCGTGGGCAGGCGGCACGCCGGGAATCCTGGTCATATCACCGAGTTTCAAGCCCTTGACCAGCGCCTGCTGCGCCTTACCGACGCCGCCGAGCTTCGGCATGACCGGCTTGCGCACCGGCACCGGAGTCCCCGCCTGGGTCATCTGCCCGGCGTGCCCGATCAGCTGCACCTTGGTGTGCGCGGTGATCGCGATCGCCTCGGCGGCCGCCTCGATCGCCGTGCCCAGCAGGGCGGCCTGCCCGGCGGGGGTCGCCAGGGTGAGGCTGAGCGCGGCGGTGGTGGCGGCGAATCGCGCTGCCAGCGCGGCCATTTGAAGGTATCCGGTGGCGACCGTCCCGGCGGCGGCCGCCGTGACGGCGTTCATGTGCGTCGCCTGGCCGGAGAGGGAGGTCGCGGTGCCCACCGTCTCCACCGCGGCCGAGGTGGCGGCCCGGCTGCCCGCGCTCTGCATCGACTGGAGCAGCTGAATGCCAGCGGTCGCCAATTGCACTGCGGTGCCGATGGATTGGGTGACCTTCTGGAGCACGGAGTGCGGGTCGAGCGAGCCGTTGGCGCGCAGATTGCCGTCGCCGAAGCCGCTGAACAGGTCGGTGACCGGCTTCATCAGGGCCATGGGGTCGAGCGCCGGCAGCGGCGGCAGGCCGGGCAGCGGTGGGAGCGCGGGCAATTGGGGCAGCGGCGGCAGCCCTATCTGCGCGAGCAGCTGTTCGGCAGGGCGGTCGAGAAAGGGCGCGACCGGGGTGTTCCGGATCGCGTCGAGCACGGTCGGCGACAGGGGCGCCGCGAGATGGTGGGCCGTCATGCCAGCGCGCCGACAGGCGGGACGAACGACTCCGCGTTGGTTCGGTCGGTCAGCTCGTAGGACTGCGCGGCCACGCGCGCGGTGTGCGCGGTCGCGGCGTAGTTGGCCACCAGCTCGCCCAGCGCGGTGCAGTGATTGGCCTGCGCGTAGGCGAAACTCAGCAGGAATTCCTGCCCGATCAGCCCGAAGACCGGGACGGCCGCGGAGATGACGGCGGCCTGGTCGATCGCCCCGGCGACGGCGACCGCCGCGGCCATTCCCTCGGAAATGTCGGCATAGTGGCGGAATGTCTGCGGCTGCACATTGACAACATTCATCGCGGTACCCTCCTGGGCTGATCTGCGAACTCGATACCGGGGCGGTTCTCCCGGAACGCTAATGAGCACAGGGGCTTTCGCAAGATGAGCGCGGTCGCGGGTCCTACTGTTCACCTGCGCGTCGGTTGTTCACCTGATTGTTGAAGTCGTCGACCAGCCCGCCGCGGACGGCCATGGCCCGCTGCGCGGCGGCGCCCGCCGCGGCCACCACCGCCCCGTCGAACTCCGCGGGCGACATCCGGGAAATTCCCTTCGTCAGAGACAGGTCGAGCAGCCGGCCGGAACCGTCGACGACGGCGGTGACCGCGCCGTCGTCCGTGCGGTGCTCGATCCGGATCGCGGCGATATCGTCGGCGAGCCTGCGCATACGGTGCAGCTGTTCGGCGGCGGACGCTTCCAGTTCGGCGAAATCGGTCACCACCGGCCTCCATCCTGATCGAGCCAGCTGCGCGGCTCGTATTCGTGTTCGGCCTCGTCGGCGAGTTCGGCGCGCTCGAGGGTCTGCGTGGTCGGCAGGCCGAGCAGGCGCAGCGCGTCCTCGCCAAGGCCGAGTCCGGTCAGGTACTCCCGGCGCCTCAGGCCCGCCCGGTCGGTGGCCAGGCGGCACAGCCGCAGGACGTCGGCGGCGAGTTCGGCGGGGTCGCGGCGCAGCTGGCCGGGCGTGACGCGGACCATGGTGGGCAGGCCGGAATCCGTTGCGGCGACGACGATGCCGCCGCCGCGCGAAGCGGCCTCGCCGGTCGTGAAGGTCTCGAAGTCCGGCGTTTCGGGCGGGTCGGGTTCGGCGTCCGCATATACCGCGGCGTCGTACATCGCGCCGTCGCGCACAGCGGGGTCGTGCACGGCGGCGTCGAGCAGGTCGGCGTACCTGCCGGTGTCGGCGATTCGGGGGTGTTCAGGCACGGCGCTCGTCCTCCAAGGTCTGCAACACGGTGGCGATGTGGGCGGAGATCATGGTCGCGAGCCGGGGACGATCGACGGCCGTCGCGACCGGCACCGCCGTCTCGGCGACGGCGTAGCGTCCGTCGTCCACCAGGTCACGCCATTCGATGCGGTAGCGGGTGATGCCGCGCGGGCCGAAAATGGAACTCCCCAGACGTGTTTCGATGACGCCCAGATACTCGGCCGGTTTGCCGAGCCACTCGGCGCTGCGCCGGTCGAGATCGGAGTAGCTCTCTTGAACCTTCGACCGGCCGTAATAGTGGTCGGTGTCGCCGTCGCCCGGCGCGGGCACCAGCGGCGTATCGGGTAGCCGCCCCGCGGCCCGCTCGGGCAGTGCCCCGGCCACGGCACCGGCGAGCCGGTCCGCCGCGCCGGTGGTGACCACGTAACCGCCACTGTGCCAGGCGGTTTCGCCGGGCAGCTGGCTGATCAGCGTGGCCGCCGAGCCCTGCCTGCCGCCGAGCACGCGGACGACACCGTCGGCGCGGTCCTGATGCCGTGGGTCGAAACCCTTGGCCGACACCACGACATCGGCGCGCGCGACCCGGGTGAGCGCGCCACGCAACTCGCCGTCGTCGGCGTCGGCCAGCCCCGCACCGGCCTCGGCGCGCAACCGCGCCCACTCGTCGGCGTCCGCGCCCCGGTACAGCGCGAACAACGGGGTGGGCAGCCGATCCTGAAACATGCTGTCCCACAAGTCGATCAGCTCCACATCGGTGAGCCGCCAGGTTCGGCTCACCGGTCGAGCACCGGCCGGATGCCGCGACCCGGCTCGCCGAGCGCCTCCTCGAGATGCTCGGTGGAGTTCAGGTACTCCTTGCGCCGCTTCTCCCGCTCCTCGTCCGAGGTCGACCGGCCCGGGACCCCGCCGTGCGGCATGCCGGGTTGGTAGCCGCTCGCCGGACCCGCCCGGCCGATCACCCGCGACTCCACGGGCGCGACGGCGCGTGGGAAGAGCGGGTTCGCGGACGTGCCGAGGGCCAGCGGGGCACGACCTATCACCCCTTTTCCGCCGACTCCGCCGCCGCCCTTCACAATTGGGGCGCCGGTCTGCGTGCCGGACGGCGGCACCGTGGCCGCGAGAATCCCGGGCTTGCGCGAGGGATCGGTGGACAACTGGCCCGGCGGCTTGTTCAGCGACGACAGCAGGCCCTCGTTGAGACCCTTGGTGGACGTCGGCGGCTTGGTCGGGTCGCCCGGCGGTTTCGTGACCGGGTCGGGGTTGCCGACGACCGGTGGTGGTTTCGACCCACCCGATCCGTCGCCACCGCCGTGCTCGCCGCCGCCCTCACCCCCATCGCCCTCGCCACCGCCGCCCTCGCCACCGCCACCTTCGCCGCCTTCGGTGGGTGTCTCGGACCCGGAGTCGCCGCCGCCGGGCTTCGTCTCCTCGTCGTTCACCGGCAGCGGCTCGCCCGCCGGTTTCCGGGTCGTCTCGCCGCCGATGTCCACCGCCGGGACCGTCACCGGGTCCGGCGTCGGCAGGGTGACGATGCGGGTGGTCGTGTGCGTGTAGTTGTCGGAGTAGTAGAGCTGGAAGTTCTCCTGATACCGAATCAGGTTGAGCTCGTTCGCCATGTTCTGCGAGATGCTGTCGGCCGGGGGCGGCGACGGGGTGGGCGGCATGGCGTTCTGTTTGGTCTGCTGGAGCCAGCCCGAGGTGTAGGTGAGCGTCTCGCCGAGCAGATTCATATCGCCGGTGAGCTGCTTGGAGGCCTCCACGTAGGCATTCGTCGCGCCGATCGCGTTCTGGGAGCCGACGCCCTCCCACCGATCCGAGGTGGACGCGATCGACGTGCGCAGCGTGGTGAAACCGGTGTCCAAGGTGGTGGACAGCCACTTCCACACCCCGGCGGCGTTGGCCACCGCCTGCGGGTCCATCGAGTTGCAGACGATGTAGAGCGTCTCCCAGCCGAGCTGCGCGCCCATCTCGGGGCCGAACCCGTACGCGTCGTACTTCGTCGTCGGCTTCAACCGGCCGGGATGGTCGGGGATGACGCCCTTGGGCGGGGCGCCGCTGGGCGGGGTGCCCGACGGGGTGAAGGAGATGTCCTCGAAGCTCGCCGCCGACTCGTCCTCGGTGCGGGCATACCGTTTACCCGCCGTGACGAAGGTGTTGCCCATGTCGACCAGGATCTCGCGGTGCCGGTCGACCCGCTGACGCAACTCGGTGCCGAACTTCTGGCTGAACACCGTCCACAGCAGCCTGCCCGAGACCGACTCGGCGATAACGGGGCTCGCCACCATGGTGTTCTGGCTGATCCAGTTCTGCACGCCGACAACGACTTCGAGCATGGACTCGACGTGCCGGGCACACTGCTCCGCCGTGCCCGGCTCTAGCTCGAGTTTCCCGTTCTTCGCCGAGGTGAGCAGGTCGGCCCAGAGCGTGCCGTCGGAAACCTTTGGGGTGGATGCCATGTGATTCTCCGATCACCGCAGTTGGTCGCGCAGGCGGTCGAGGCCGGCCAGCACGACATCCGATCCGGGAAAGCTCGGCCGGTCGTCCTCGACGGTCGGCGCGTAGAGGTCGGCGACCTTGCGCGCCACCGCCGCCACGGCCGCACCGGACGCCGCGACGATGGCCTCGGCGATCTGCTCGTAGTCGAGATCGCCTACGGCGCCGGAGAATTGCAGGTCGATCAGCACACCGTCGGCGTTCACCGCGACGCTCACCCGGCGACCACCGGCCGACGCGGTGGCGAACAGGCGGGCGCGTTGTTCCTGTAGTTCGAGCAGGCCGGCCTGCTCGGCGGTGTCGGCGACGGGCTCGCGTTCGGCGGGCGGGGTCAGCAGCGCCGCGGGCGGCGACGGGAGTTCCTGCTCGTCCGGCACCCAGTCGACCAGGTCGGAGAGTTTGGGCAAGCCGAGCAGCGACCCGCGCTGGGCCGAAATGATCTCGTCCGCTTTGCTTTTCACCTGCGCGGCAGCGCGCTGCGCCGCCTGCACGACACCGCGGGCGATCTGGTGGTAGCCGAGTTGCTCGATGTCGTCCTCGAAGTAGACCTCCGTCAGGGCGCCGGACACGTCCGCGACCACGACGATCAGTCCCCGCTCGGCGCTCGCCGACGCCGTCACCGCCTGGTGCTGGCGCTTGGCCTCGGCGAATCCGGCGATGAGACGGTGGACGTCCGCGACCACCTGGGCCACCTCGGTTCTCAACCGCTCGTTCGGATCGTGCACCATGCCTCCGCTCATCGGCCGTCGTCGTAGACGCTGGCGCGGGCCAGGCCGCCGCGCGACTCATCGTCGCGCACCAGCAGCAGTTCGTCGCAGTGCCGATCGATCATCGTGCGCAGCCCCGCGGCGTCGGCCGCGACGGCGGCCACCGGCTGTTCCATGCCGATCACGTAGCGGCCGTCCCCCGGATGGTCCTCCCAGACAAGCCATTTCGTCACCTGGCCGCGCGGGCCGAAGGTGGAGTGGCCGTGGGTGAGCACGATGCGGCCGACGGTCGCCTTCGGCGCCGCCTGCCACTGCCTGCAGCGGGCGTCCACGTCGCGGTCGCCCTCGTCGTAGAGGGAGCTGCGGCGGTGCCAGTGATCGAACTCGTCGGGTCGTCCGGTGTCCAGCAGCTCCACTCGTGCTTGGCTGCCCGCCGCCATCGGCGGCAGCTTGTCCACCAGCAGGCGGGTCAGCGACGCCGCGTCGCACTCGGTGATCTCGAGTTCGTCGTGGCTCTCCGGAGTCACCGTGCCGAAACCCTGGATCAGCACGGCACGATCGCCGAACTTTTTGGCTGCCAACACGATCAAACCGTCCTGGCGTCGCTCGGCGCTGAGATCCTCGGCATGGACGACCATGCGGATATCGGCCCGCAGCGACTTGACGAGCACGTCGGCGAGCGCCGGATCCCATGCCGCCTGCAACTCACCCCAGACGCGCGCCTTGGCGAACTGGAAGTCGTAGTAGCCGCGGATATCGGAGATGTAGGTGAACGGCCAGGACTGCTTGCGGTCGACGAGTCGTTCGCGCAGCACCAGATATTCGAGGCCGCTGAGGCGCCAGGTGCGTTCCACTATTGCCTTCCCTCTACCGTGCCGCCGGGAGCCCCGGTCGTCGCCGTTTCGCCGGCCACCTCGGTGGTCGACCTGGTGGCCGTGAAGTCCTCGAAGACCTCCGGCCGGCGGCCCGCGGCCCGGCCGGGGAATTCGAGGCGGACCTCGGGTGCGCCGTTGCCCGGGAGCAGCGCGAAGGACACGCCGACGGGTCCGGTCGCGCCCGGCGGGAGCAGCTGCTCCTCGACCTCGTGCACCTGCTCCTCGATCCGCTGCGCGGCCTCGTCCAGCGCCTGCTTCACCGTCATGGAGCCGTTCTCCACGGCCTTCGCCAGCTGTTGCAGGGCGGGGCCGAGCTGGGCGGCGAGTTGGTTGCCGAGCTGCACGAGCGTCGCGATGCCCGACGAAATGAGCTGCAGCGCTTCGGAGAACAGGCCCATCATGTCCGCGCCGGACTGGCCGCCGCTCGCGCCGCCGCCGATCGGGCCGCTCGGACCCGCCGGGCCGCTGCCCTGGCCCGGGTTGCCGGAGGGGTTCGAGCCGCCGCCGGAACCGCTTCCGCCCGAACCACTTCCACCGGAGCCACTTCCACCGGAGCCGCTGCCGCCGGAGCCCGGCGGTTTGCTTCCACTGCTGCCTTCGCCGCCGGAACCCTTGCTGCCGCTGCCCCCTCCGCTGCCGCTGCCGGAACCTTTGCTGCCGCCGCCGCTGCCGCTTCCCCCACCGCTGCCGCTGTTGCCGCCGCCGCTGTTGTTTCCCCCGCCGCCTCCGCTGCCG
>NZ_BAGH01000533.1 GCF_000308715.1 Nocardia tenerifensis NBRC 101015 | reverse complement strand
CGATCAGCGGGACGAGGACGCGGGGCGCGGTCCAGCCGTATTGTCCGCCGACCGAGAGCGCGTAGGTGAGTGCGGCGAGTCCACCGGTCACGAAGGTCGCGCCCCACAGGTCGATCCGGCCGCCCGCCGGAAGGTCGGCGGGCACCAGCGATATCGTGGCGGCCAGCACCGCGACCGCTACCGGTGCGCCGATGAAAAACACCGCGCGCCAGCCGAATACGCCGGTCAAGATGCCGCCCGACAGCACACCGGCGACGCCGCCGATCCCCGATACCGCGCCCCATACCCCGATTGCCCGCGCGCGGCCCGCACCTGCGGGAAACAAGGTCAGCACCAATGCGAGTGCGGTCGGAGCGAGCAGTGCCGCGCCCACCCCCTGTCCGATTCTGGCGACGAGAAGGACCGCGGCGGTGGGGGCGAGCCCCGCCGCGATCGACGTGGCCGCGAAAATCGCTGTGCCGGTGAAGAATACCCGCCGCCGTCCGAGTACGTCGCCGAGTCGACCGCCCAGGAGCAGCAGGGCCCCGAACGCGAGTACGTAGCCGTTGACGACCCAGGAGAGCCCGATGGGTGACAGGTCGAGCCCGTGCCCGATGTCGGGCAGGGCGACATTGACGATCGAGGTGGTCAGCACGACCAGGAACTGTGCGGTGGCCAGGACGGTGAGCCCGATCCATGCCCGCGCCGAGGGGGTGAGGGCCCGGGTGACGGGGACCGGCTGTCGTCGAGGGTTCATGAGCTGTCTCCAGGTCCGTGCACATGTGGTCGTCCGACGGCTCGGCGGTCACCGGACGACCACATTGTTCTAACGAATTCGCTTGTGCCGCACAGAGAAACGCCGGTCAGTCCGCGATCCAGGATCCGTGGATACCGCCGGGCACGTGCCGGGGCAGTTCGACGGCGGCGACCGGCGGCGCGGTGAAGTCGTGGGCGTCGAGGACGAGCAGCTCCGAGGACTTGCCTGCGCGGTCGCCGACGAGGGTGAGCAGGTAGCCGTCGTCTTCGCCCATGGCGTCGGCGGCGGGGACGAAAACGGCTTCACCGGGGATGCGGCCCGCACCGGTCGGTGCCAGCAGGCGTGCGCCGGTGCCGTTGTCGTACTTGACGATTCCGACGCCGTCGTAGCCGGAGCCGGGGTAGGCGACCGCGTAGCTGTAGCGGTTGCGGCGCCCGAGGTAGTCGTGGTTGATGGTCGGGAACTCGGTGACCAGCGAGTCCATCATTTCCTCGCGCGCGGCGATCTGCCCGGGTTCGAGGATCCAGCGGTACTGAAGCGCCCCGGCGACCGGGTCGGTCGGGTATCCGGGCGCGCCGATCCACCACTTCCAGGATGTCTCCCAGGCCGACCGGTCCAGCCGGGGGCCTTCCACGACGACCCGCCCGGCCGTGTCCTCGTAGGCATTCGAAACATGCAGCATCGCACCGGGTTCCACGTCGAACCAGCGCACCGGACCGGCGCCGGTCCGAGGCAGGATACCCATGCGTGCCTGGTAGGCATCGTCCCACCGGTAAGGGATGCCCGAGGTTTCGGCGGGGTTGAAGGTCACTGACAGGTCCAGCCACACCGCGTAGTGCTCGGTGATCGCGAAGTCGTGCATCAGCGACGGGCCCGCACCCTCCACAACCTGCTGGTGGCGGATGTCGCCGTCGGCGGAGGCGATGTAGTAGATCAGGTGCGGTGCGACCGGCGAGTAGGCGAAGAAGTGCAGTTCACCGGTGACCGGGTCCACCTTCGGGTGCGCGGTCATCGCGGTTTTCAGCTTGCCGCCGAAGTCGTAGGCGCCGACCGTATCCAGCTCCGGCGTCACCTCGAACGGCAGGTTCGACTCCTGCAGCGCCAGGATGCGGCCGGCGTGCTCGATGATGTGGGTGCCCGCCACACTGGCGGTCAAATCGATGCTGCCGTCCTCGCGGATATAGGGTGCGCCGTCGAGTGCGGGTGTCTTCACCCACCGGTTGCGATACCACTCGGCCCGGCCATCACGCAGCCGCAGGCCGTGCAGCATGCCCGCGCCTTTGAACCAATGTGTCGGTGTGCCACCGGGTTTCGGGTTGTGGCCGTTGCGGAAGTAGCGGCCGTTCAGTTCGGCGGGGATGGTCCCGCGCACCGGCAGGGTGTGCGCGGTCACCTCGTCCGGCACCGGCCGGTAGTGACCGGTCAGGTAGGGCTTGGCAAGTGTGGTGTCGCTGTTCATCGGAGTTACCTCGTGATTCGTTCGAGCAGCAGGGCGCGGTCCGAGAACGGCACTCTGCCAAGGGTTTTCGTCTTCGGCACGCCGGGCTATCCGGCAGTGCCCTCGATGTGTGCCTTCAACAGTTCCAGTCCGGGCTGGATCCGTGCCGGGTCTACGACCGGGTGCGGGCCGCGTGAGTCGGTGTCGAGGAGCAACCGCTCGAACAGCCGGCAGAACAGGGTGGTTCCGTCGCCGAGGTCGAAGGTGGTGAAGGTGGCGATGGCGTGCATCGCCGGGGCCGGGACATCGTCGTCGAGCATGTCCCGGCCGACCACCGTCCACAGCTTGCCGGGAACCCGTGCCACCACGGTGTATTCCTTCGGCTTCTCGTTCAATTCCGGAAAGATGTACTCCAGCAGCACATCTCCGAGTTCGGCAGGGACGCCTTCCGTGCCGCGCCGCACCTCGGTTCCCGACGCGAACGGCAGCCACTTCGGCAGATTCGACCAGGTCGTCGCCCAGTCGTAGACGTCTTGCGCGGGGCGTTCGACGACGATGCGGTTCTCGACGAACCGGATGTTCAGGTGGTCCGGGATTTGGGGCACGTACAGGTCGGACATGATCTCTCCTTGTGGTTGAGCGCGGGACACCCAGGTCCCGATGTCTTCGATGAGCCGCGAGACCCGTTCGATTTCCCTTGCGGCGGAATGGAAGTCGTCTCCGCGCAAGCGGCTATCCGGCGTGGTGCGCGCCGGTCATCAGCGCGGCGAGGTCCTCGGGGTGCAGGAACGACGGAGGTGGTGGCGGACCCCAGCTGAACAGGCCCTGGGCACCGGTGAAGACCTCGGGGGTCCAGAGCTGATCGTCGATGATCGAGTCCATGTCGGAGTAGTACTCGGAGAAGTTGCCCGCGGGATCCTTGAGGTACCAGAAGAAATTCGAGCCCGCGTAATGGCGTCCGAGACCCCAGACGTGTCGCTGCGGGTTGCCCTCGAGCATGGCGGTGGCGCCGCGTCCGACGTCATCGATATCGTCGAGCTGCCACGAGGTGTGGTGCAGGAAGTTGACCGGCGCGTTGAGCACCAGCACGTTGTGGTGGTCGGTGGAACAGCGCAGGAACGCGCCTTCACCCTCGATCTCGTCGGAGAGCTGGAAACCCAGACCGTCGACGAAGAAGCGGCGGGTGGCCGCGTAGTCCACCGAGCCGAGGACCGCGTGGCCGAGCTTGCGCGGGCGTATCGGATCCTCGCGCAGCACACCGGGCGCGCGGGTGCCGCTGCGTTCGACGCGGCCGGGCCCGTTGTACGGGGTGGCCGGCGTGGCGGGTTGCGTGACGCGGTCCGAGATCCGTACCACGGCACGGAAATTGGCGACCGGTTCCGTGCCGGCGACCGAGTCGGCGGTGCGCTCCACCGGCAGGCCGAGCTTGTGCAGGCGGGCGGCCACCGCGTCGAGATCGTCGAAATCGTCGACACCGACGACGATTTCGGCCAGCCGTCGGGATGGTGCGCGGATGAGCCGGAGTTGGTCGCCGCCGTCGCGGGTGGCCAGCCAGCCGTCCGGTCGGGGGGTGAGGCCGAATTCTGTGTAGTAGTCGCGGGTTACGGCCGGATCGGGTACGCCGATGGTGACCGACGACAGTCGGTGTAATGCCATTGTGTCTCCAAGAGATTCGGGACGTTCAGTGACCGGCGACCAGCAGGTGCCCCGGGCTTCGGGCCGATCGGTCGGGTGCTGGAGATTTGGGCGGACCGGTGCGGCGTGAGCCGCCCGCCGGTCCGGGAAGCGCTCGAGATACTGAGCAACGAGGGACTGCTCACGCACGAGCTGAACCAGGGCTATTTCGTCGCGAAGTTCAGCAACGACGAGGTCGAGCAGCTTTACACGATGCGCGACCTGCTGGAGTCCGAGGCGCTCCGCACGCTCGAGTGGCCGACTCCGGAGGTGCTGGCCGAGCTGTCCGCGCACGTCGACCGGATCGAAACCGAGGCGATGGCAGGGCGGCCCGATCTCGCGCGGGGCGCGATGGCGGATCTCTATCTGTCCATCTACCGCCTGTGCCACCGCACGCTGATCATCGCCGAGATCGAACGACTCTGGGCACGCACGTCCTCCTATCGCGCACACAACTACGACATCCTGGCCACACCACAGGAGTCGACAGCCCAGTTTCGCCTGATAGTCGACGCTCTGGCCGCGCAGGATCGCGAGCGACTCACCGAGCTGCTCCAACGCCCGGTCGTCACCATCCTGACCCGCACACGGGCGGCGATGACAGCCAATCAAAATTCGAGCCATACCTGAGTCTTGCATAGTTAATATTAACCATGCAAGACTCAAGGTATGAACAGCATGGCTTACTTCGGCCCGACCTCAGCCCCCTTGGTTCGGCCGTCGATCGCGGTCGTCGCCACACTCGTTGCTCCCCGGCAAAGTCCTTGTCGCGCATCCGCTTTGGAGCGGTGGGCCGTGGTCGCCGGCCGCACGAATGACTCGTCGCACGCGGCCGTCAGCAGGCTGGCATGAACACGGCGATCGTGGTCGGCGGCGGGTTGAGCGCGGCCCTCGGCCTCGGCGCGCAGGCTGGCGGGTGAGGGCCGCTCCTGGCGCCTGACCCTCAACGCCAATGGTGTCCGCTGCGACGACCTCGCCGCCGACGCGGCGCCGGCCGACATGGCGATGCGAGGCACAGCGAGCGAACTGGTCCTCTACTTCTACCAGCGCGTCCCGCTCGACGGCCTGGAGACCACCGGCGACACCCAGCCGATGGAGCAGCTCGCAGACTGGGACCCGAACGCGTGAAACGCGCATTCGGGACGCATCTGCACTTGGCAAGTTGGCCCTCAGCGAGCGGTGGCCAGCCATGCGCGCGGTGAGCATCCCACCTTTTGCGTGAATGCCCGCGAGAACGCCGCAGGAGTGGTGTACCCGAGTTCCGTGGCGGTGCGAGCGATCGAGGCGCCGGTGCGAAGCCGGTCCTGGGCGACGGTGATCCTCCACTCGGTCACGTACTCGGCGGGCGGCTGACCCACCATCTGCTTGAACCGAGCGGCGAAGGAACTGCGGGACATGTGTGCTTCGTGCGCCAGTGTGGCGAGTGTCCAGGGCCGCCCCGGCGACTCGTGGATGGCGACGAGCGTAGCGGCGAGGCGTTCGTCGGCGAGTCCTGTCAGTAGGCCGGTAGGCAGGGCGAGTTCGTCGGTGTGGTCGAGGATCCAGCGGAGTAACTGGATGAGAACGACTTCGAAGAGCCGATCGGCGAGCACTCGTCGGCCGCACCGAACATTGTCGATCTCGGCGAACAGCAGATCGAGTGCTGATTCGAGGGTGCCGACGGCGTCGAGCGGGAGCACGATCACCGGCGGGAGCGTGCGCAGCAGTGGGTGGGTCGGGCCGCCGTCGAAATCGAGTGTCGCGCAGGCGAAGTCGGAGTCTGCGGTGGGCGCGTTGTGGAAAGCGTGTTCCAGCGGGCGTGGATAGAACAGCAGGCTGGGCTTGTCGATCCACCGCTTGTCCAGCCGACCGCTGACGCCTCGGTGGGTCACTTCCATCTCACCGGATCGGAGCACGTGCAGGAAGCCTCGTCCTGGTTGTGCGTCGAACGTCGTCACGCCGCACAACGGTCCGGTATGGAACAGGCGCGTGCGCACCCGGAACCGTTCGAGCAGGGGCGAGAGGCGGTCGAGGGCAGTCACAGACCCAAGCATGCCAGACGATTTGGTACGTATTCGGGATGATATGCCTCAATCAGTCCAAGTGGTCCTGACAGTCTGAGGGGGCGTCGCCCGCCAAGACCCGCGGGAGTCGTCACTGGAAGACCGACTGAAGGAATGCTCATGTCACTTGTCCCCCTTGTCGAGCGCGAGTCCGTGACCGGAACCGTCAAGGACCAGTTCGACCAGATCCACGCCGCGTTCGGCACGGTACCGGCGATGTTCCGAGCCGTCGCGAACTCGCCTGCCGCTTTGACGAGCATGTGGGCTTCGTTCGGCGCCTTCGGCGGCGGTTCTCTCGGGCCGGCGCTCGCCGAGCAGATCGCCGTGGCTGTCGCCAACCGCAACTCCTGCGAGTACTGCCTGGCCGCACACACCGCTCTGGGACGCAAGGCCGGGGTGACCCGCACAGCGCTGGAAGCCGCGCAGACCGGCCGGTCCGAGGACCCGCGCACCGCGGCCCTCCTAAGCTTCGCGCTGAAGGTGGTGGAAGAGCGCGGCCGAGTCACGGCGGAGGACGTGCGGGCGGTGCGCGATCAGGGCTGGGGCGATGAGCACATCGTCGAAGTCATCGGTCAGGTCGCGCTCAACCTGTTCACCAACTACATCAATGTCGCCCTCGCAGTCCCGGTCGACTTCCCCACGGTGGGTCTGCGACAAGCCGGCTGATGTTCCACCGACGCCGTCGCCGAAGAAAACCAGCCGTCTACCAAAGATATTGGCCTGGCTAGCAATCCGCACAGTCGCGGCGATCAGCCCGACGTGACACGAAGAGGTGCAAGGTTTGGATCGCGGCGGGCGCACGTCCATTC
Organism: Nocardia tenerifensis NBRC 101015; assembly: GCF_000308715.1. Lineage (GTDB taxonomy): Bacteria > Actinomycetota > Actinomycetes > Mycobacteriales > Mycobacteriaceae > Nocardia > Nocardia tenerifensis. The sequence continues at coordinate 838 of NZ_BAGH01000533.1, read as the reverse complement.
GGGCGTGCGCCCGACCTGCCTCCGGTGCCACGGCTCGCTCAGCGGCGTCCGGTTATTGCATTGGCACGGCGTTCGATTCGCGATTCCCGCTCCGGTTGCTTTACGGAAACCCCCAGCTTCCTCAACCAGGCCTTCACATCCGGAGAAATCTGCTCGCGCCAGTTCCATCTCGAGGCCGACTCCGCGGTGCTCCCTTCCGAATCGTCGATGGCGACGGCACCCGGCGCGATGACCGGCGGGACACCGATATTCGGTCGCGCTCCGCGTATCGGGTTGCTACCGTCCAACCCCATGAAGGTCACTCGAATCGCTGCCGCGGCCGCACGAGCTCTCAGCTCGCCGGTCGCTGCCGACTGACCTTTTCTTGATGCCGGCGACCGGAAACGGTCGCCGGTGGGCGTCGGTCTTGTTGCCGGGCTTGCTCTGTGCGGTCGCTTTCGGTCGATCACCAATCGATGGAGCAACCATGATTTCCACGGACCAGACCGTTCAGACTTTCCTCGACTTCTTCCGCGAGCGCGGGCACGAACTCACGCCGGGCGGGACGCTGATTCCGTCGCCCGGGGATCCGGTGCTGTTCACCACCTCGGGGATGCATCCGTTGACCCCCTATCTGCTGGGACGACCTCACCCGCTGGGCGAGCGACTGATCAGCTTGCAGCGATGTCTGCGCACGACCGATCTCGAGGAGGTCGGTGACGAGACCCATCTCACCGTGTTCGAGATGCTCGGGTCGTGGTCGCTCGGCGACTACGGCGGGCCGCAGAGCCTGCGGTGGGGATTCGAGTTGCTGCGGGATGGTTTCGGTATCGAGCCGAATCGGATGTACGCCACGGTG
>NZ_BAGH01000534.1 GCF_000308715.1 Nocardia tenerifensis NBRC 101015 | reverse complement strand
GCGCAGGTCCGCCACGGCGGTGTCGCCGTCGCAGGCCCGGCTTCGATCGCAGATGCGGTGTAGCGCAAGCGATACCGCCTCGGCATTGGGGCGCGACAGTGGGTCGAAGTCCGCCGGGTAGGCGCCGGACAGCACGATGGACTGCACGTGCTCGGGGTGGCGCTCGGCGTAGATCGGCATCAGGTAGGTGCCGTAGGAGATGCCGTAGAGCACCAGCTTCGGGATGCCGAGCCGCTCGCGCACCGCGTCGAAGTCGTCCGCGGTGGCCGCCGAGGTGTATCCGACGGCGCGCTCGCCGAGCCGTTCGGCGCAGCTCGCCACGGTCTGCCGCTGGTACTCGCGGGTGCCGAGCTCGTAGCCTGCCTCGTCCGCGCCGCAGTCGATCGGGCTGGACAGGCCGGTGCCGCGCGGGTCGATGAGCAGCAGGTCGTGATCGTCGAGCAACTGCGCGGACAACTGGGTGGCCTGGGCGGCGTGCAAGATCAGTGGAACGCCGGGGCCACCCGGGTTCGGCGCGATCGTGCCCGCGGCGGGCGCGTCGAGGACGCCGCGCCGGATCAGCGCGTAACTCACTGCGACGGTGCCCATTTCGGGGCGATCGGCGACCAGTGGCCGGGACTGCACGCCGCACTCGACCCGATGCCCGGGCACCGTCGGGCACCAGTCCGGCCCGGGTGGCTCCCGGTCGCCGCACGCCGTGACCAGCGTCGCGGCGGCCAGCGCGGCCGCCATACCCGCGATTACCCGCTTTACCTTGTGCATCCTCGAAAACCCTTCCCTCTGAATGACTCCCGCCCGCGGCGGGGTGTTGAGAGAAATCCTCAGGGCGCGGGGTCAACGGTCCGCGAGGGCGACGAAAGAATCAGGTAAGAATCGCGGCGGCCGCGGTGACGGTGATCACGCGGGACGCCCTCGAGCCGGGGAAAGCGCTACCCTCCAGCAACAATGACCGGGTGACCACACCGAGCTCGTCAGTCCCCGCCCCGTCGGTGCTCGTCGTCGAGGACGACCCGCACGTGCGCAGCACCCTGGACCAGCTGCTCCGCTTCGAGGGCTACACCGTGCACCTGGCCGAGGACGGGCAGCGGGCCGTCGAGTTGCTCGCGGAGCTCCGGCCGGACCTGGCCGTGGTCGACGTGGTCATGCCGCGACTGGACGGGTTGTCGCTGTGCAGGCTGCTGCGCCGCCGCGGCGATCGGCTGCCGATCCTGGTGCTCACCGCGCGGCACCAGATCGGCGACCGCGTCGCCGGGCTGGACGCCGGGGCCGACGACTACCTGCCCAAGCCCTTCGCGACCGACGAACTGCTCGCCCGGCTGCGCGCGCTGCTCCGGCGCAGCACCCTCGATGAGGACGGCGCCGTGCTGTCGGTCGCGGACCTGACCCTGAACACGGCGACGCGGGAGGTGTACCGCGGGGATCGAGCGATCGAGCTCACCAAGACCGAGTTCGACGTGCTCGAACTGCTGCTCCGCAACGCGCGAATCGTCCTGTCCCGCAGCCGGATCTACGAACACATCTGGGGTTTCGACTTCGACACCGACTCCCGCTCGCTCGACGTGTACGTCGGCTACCTGCGCCGCAAGACCGAGCAGAACGGCGAGCCCCGGCTGATCCACACCGTCCGCAATGTCGGCTACGCCGTGCGTCCCGCGTGATGCTGCGCGCCAGGCTCACCCTCGTCGTCATCGTCGCCGTGCTGGCGGCGATCGTCGTCACGCTCGCGACCTCCTATCGCGGGGTCAGCGCGCTGGTCGGCGATCAGATCGACCGCAGCCTCAACGACCGGGTCGACGCCGTCACCGCCGTGCTGCCCGCGGTGCTGCCCGAGCGGGCCGACACCATCGAGCAGCTGCTGTCGGCCGACGGCGCCGCCCGCCCGTTGATACCGGGCCGGATGCCGCTACCGGTCGCCGAGGCGGATCGCGCCGTCGCCCGAAACGGAAGCGGCACAGCCGAATACAACATCGACCTGGACGGCGAGCCGTACGGCATCCTCACGAAGCCGCGACCGGGCGGCGGCGCGGTCATGGTGGCGCAGCGGTATCGCGAATCCGAGCGGATCGATCGCGAATTCCTCTGGCGCACCGGCGGTATCACCGCGATCGCGGTGGCGCTCTCGGCGCTGCTGAGCTGGCTGGCCATCGGGCGCATCCTGCGACCGGTGCGCCGCCTGCTCGCCGCGACCGAGCACATCAGCTCGACCCAGGACCTCTCGGTCGGGCTGCCGCCCGTCGGCCGCGACGAAATCGGCAGGCTCACCGGCAGTTTCGCCACCATGCTCGCCGCGCTGCGACGCTCGCGCGCCCAGCAGCACCGGCTCGTTCAGGACGCCAGCCACGAGCTGTGCACCCCGCTGACCTCCATCCGCGGCAGCGCTGAGCTGCTCCAGCGCGCCCGCGGCCGGCTGGCGCCCGAGGACGAGACCCAGGTGCTCGACACCCTCGTGCAGGAGTCGACCGCGCTCGACGACCTCGTGGCCGAACTCGTGGAACTCGCCACCGACCAGCACACCACCGAGGAACCCACGATCGTGGATCTCGCCGCGCTCGCCGAGGACTGCGCGCGCCGCTTCCGGCACCGCGGCGCCCGCCCGATCACCGTCACCGCGGACGATCCGGTCGACGTACTCGCCAGGCCCAGGGCGCTGGCGCGCTGCGTCGACAACCTGCTGAACAACGCGATCAAGTTCAGCCCGCCGGACACCCCCGTCGAGGTGCGCGTGCACGGCACGGAGGTGTCGGTGCGCGACCAGGGGCCCGGCATAGCCGCCGAGGACGCCCCGGCCGTCTTCGACAGGTTCTATCGCGCCGCGAACGCCCAGGGCACACCGGGTTCCGGCCTCGGCCTCGCCATCGTCGCGGACATCGTCACCGCACACCACGGCACCGTGTTCGCCGAGCACGGGCCGGGCGCGCGCATCGGTTTCCGGCTTCCGCCCGCGCGGCCGTCGCGGGGGCGCGGGCGCCGGGGCTGACGGGTCAGCTCGGGGTGCGGCCGATGCCGCCGTAGATCACCAGCCGGGTGGCGGGCAGGTCGTCGTCGAGCCACTCCTGTGCGGGGACCACGCCGGGCTCGATGAGGTCGAAGTCTTTGAAGAAGGCCGTGGTTTCCTCGCGGGAGCGGTATTTGACCTGGGAGGGCGAGTTGTTGGTGTCGCTGTGGGACTGGCCGATGAAGTCCGGGTGCGTCTCGTCGGAGCCGTGGGTGATGGCCAGGTAGCTGCCGGGGGCCATGACCTCGCGGAACTTGGCGATGATGCCCGCGGGGTCTTCGTCGTCCATGACGTAGTGCAGTACGCCGATGATGAGGACGGCGACCGGTTCGCTGAAGTCGATGAGACCGCCGGCCTTCAATCGGTCGATGATGTCCTCGGGCTGGCGGATGTCGGCTTTCAAGGCGTCGACGCCGGGCGAGCTCGCAAGCAGCGCGTCGCAGTGCGCGTGCACGATCGGGTCGTTGTCGATGTAGACGACGCGGGCCGACGGCTCGATCTTGCGGGCCACCTCGTGCACGTTGGGGGAGGTGGGGATGCCGGCGCCGAGATCGATGAACTGGCGCACGCCCGCGTCGGCGGCGAGCTCGACCGCGCGCACCAGGAATTGGCGGATGAACCACGCGAGGGTCCGGGTGTCGGGGGCGATGGCGAGCATGCGGTGGGCGACCTCGCGGTCGATGTCGTAGTTGTCCTTGCCACCGAGCATGTAGTCATAGATCCGGGCCGAACTCGGCACGTTCGGATTGAGTCCTGGTGCTCGGTCTATGTCCGACAAGGTGTCCTCCCGATCCTCGACCACAATCGTAGCGATCTTCCAGGCTGAATGGTGTGCTATGCCGTAGTGCGACAGAGCCACATCGCGGCGTCGCGACCGGGGCACGGGCAGTGCGGCAGGGTCACAGTGTGCCAGGCTCGCCGAAGCCTACTCGCCGAATCACCCTTTCGTGGCAAGTGTATTGGCGCGCACCATCAGTGCGTCGGCGATCGGGCGCGGGCGGCGGCCGAGGCCGCACGCGGTCGCGACGCCGTCGACCGGACGGCCCAACGCCTGCTCGATGAGCTGCAACGTGTGCAGCTGCTCCGCCTCGCTGGGGATGTCGTGGACCAGGCCCGCGTAGAAGCCGGTGCCCTCGCCGAGCGTCAGATCACGAAGGGGCGCATAGAATTTCGGGTTCGCGGACGGCGGTATGTCGCCCGCCGCGAACGGCGCGTGCACGTACGTCAGCGTGCGGTCCGCGGGCCACTGCCGGACTATCGAATTGGCGAGGTCCACGAACGGCCGCACATTTCGCAATGTTGCACGCGCCTTATTGTTCATGCTGCCGAGGCACAGGTGCACCCCGAAGCGGGTACCCGGCGGGCTCGCCGCGGCCAGCTCGGTGATTCCGCGCGCCACGCCCAATAACCGATCGACCAGTCTGTGCAGCGGCTGCGTCTGCGCCATGAGTACCAATTCCGCGGTCGCCTCCAGTTGGATGACGACGTCGTCCCCGGCCAATTCCCGGATGGCGACGATGTCGCGCACCGTGGCGTCGGTGAAGGCCTTTTTGTTGCGCAGCACACCGCCCACGGCGCCCATCGTCACGAAGGCCATCGTGAAATCGGTCGGCATCCCGAGCTGCAGCGTGACGCCGGTCAAATCCCGCTCGGCGCGCAGCGCCTCGAATACCGGGACGGCCTCCTCGGCCTCGCGGAGATATCCGAGATCCATCATGTCGCCGGTGAGTTTCTTGCCGCCCGCGGCCCGGTAAATGGTCCGTTCGCGGCTCGTTCGCCACTGCCCGGCCCGCTTGGATTCCAGCGCGCCCTGCGCCACCAGCTCATCGATGATCGGGCGGATGTAGAACTCGTAGCGTCGCGTCTCGCCGGTCGGCAGGGTGCGCAGGTGCGGGCCCGTGCTGTCCAGCATCGCTGTCATCGCGGCAGCTGTGCTCTCGGCCGGAAAACTCCCAACGAAGTGCACCGCTCGCGTACCCATGGGTCGGATACTAGACCGGCGGTTTGTTGTGCGCGAAACTCCGAGCGCTCTGGTACGACTCGTTGTCGTACTGTTACCTGCGCGGTCGAATGGGTGTGCGCTCGATCCGTCACTTCGGACGGCTGTCGCCAATCACTCTGCGGCCCAACCTTATTCGGCGGACATAGGTTCGATCCGCCACCCGCTCGTGCCGAGGGTGCGGTTCGCTCACGAAGGAGCGCTGCGCCGGATTGTGCAGGCGGCGTGCCGTATCAGCCCCGCATCCGTGGCAACCGCCGCCCCGTTTCTGAGGCACGCCGCCGACTCGCGCGCCATGGCCGGGCGTGCGGCCGGGCCGGGCCGCGCCTGGCGCGCGCGTTCGAAGTCGTCGCGGGAGCGGTGAATCCGCGCGCGTCCGCGGTCCACTATGTGAAAAGCATTCTGCCGATCAATACCTGAGCGTTTGTCCAACTGGTTGCTGCGGTTTATCAAGTGTCGCAAAGCATCTGCGTCGGGCGTTGCGACAGTCACGAGTATATAGAAGTTTTCTGATAGGTGTTGCGCATCATCCGGACTGCGCGCTAGCCTCCGGATTTATCACTGAAGTAGGGTGCCAAAGTGGTTATCCTCGTGTAACTCCGAGGGGAGCGCGTCTCGTGCGGGCCTTCTTAAAATACTTTGTCGTGTCAACAATTCTCTGTCTGGTGCCGGGCGTCGCCCTCGCCGACAACAACCCCCCACCGAATACCTGTACGGCGGTTTCTTTCCCGGCGCCGCAGGGCGGAACTCTGGCCGCGACGCTGTGCATGCCGTCGACCCCCACGAGCACCATCATGGTGTTGATGGCGGGCTCCAATTACAACCACACCTATTGGGATTTCCCGTATGCGCCGGAGACCTATAACTTTCGACGTGCGATGAACGCCGCGGGCTACGCGACGCTCGTGGTCGATCGGCTCGGCACCGGTGCGAGTACCCGGCCGCCGAGCGCGACGCTGACCGCCACCGGTTCGGTGCTGGCCCTGCATCAGATCGTCGGCGCGGTGCGCCAAGGCCTGCCCGGCGCGCAGCCCTTTGCCAAGATCATCACCGGCGGCCACTCGCTCAGCTCCGGCGTCGCGGTCATCGAGGCGAGCACCCACCACGACGTGGATGGCGTTCTGCTGACCGGGTTTTCGCACAGTCTCGACACGGCCGGGACGCTCGCCGTAGTGGCCACCTACCACTCTGCCGCGGAGGACCCGCAGTTCGCCGGCCAAGGCCTCGACGCCGGCTATCTGACCACCAAGCCGGGGACGCGGGCCGCCGATTTCTACGGCGCGGGCGACTACGACCCCGGGGTGCTCGCGACCGATGAGGCGACCAAGGAGGTCTTCTCGCTGACGGAGTACCCCGACGGACTGACCTCCACCCAGCCGCCCGAGACGAACCTCATCGACGTGCCCGTCCTGATCGTCGACGGCAGTGCGGACAAACTGTGCCTGAACGCCTGCGCGAGCACCGCGACGCTGGCGGCGGAGGAGGCTCCGTACTTCTGCCCGGCCGCGCGGCTGCGCACCTTCGTGTTGCCCGGCAGCGGGCACTCGGTGAACCTCGCCCGCAACACCGCCGCTTATCAAGCTGCGGTGCGGGATTGGCTGGCCGCGATGTTCTGACGACCGCGCCGCTCGGCGCCGATCGCCCCCGAGGACGGGTGCCCGCGTGGCCCCGTCCCCGAGGTGTTTTCGCCCGGCTTGCCCGAAAAGCGAAGTCCCGGCGACGGTTCGGCAGGTGGCGCCGGTTTCCCAAGCGGGGCAACGCATCTGCCGCGCGGTGAGCCGGTCGTACGGATTAGCTACATCTTCGCGATAGGTATTGCGCATCATCCATTGTGCGGGTTAGCCTCCCCGTTGATGACTCGATAGGGATGCCGAAGTGGTTATCCCCGTGTAACTCCGAGGGGAGCGCGTCGCGTGCGGGCCTCAATACGGGCAATTGTCATGTCAACAATGCTCTGCCTGGCGCCGGGCATTGCTCTGTCACCGGGTATCGCGCAGGCCGACCAAGTTTCGCCGCAGGATCGCTGCCGGGAGATAACGTTCCCGGTGCCGCAGGGAACCCTGGCCGGAAAGCTGTGCCTGCCGACGGATCGGCCGACGGACGCCGTCATGGTGTTGATGGCGGGTTCCAATTACAACGCCTCATACTGGGATTTCCAGTACGAACCCGAGACCTACAATTTCCGGCGCGCGATGAACGGCGCGGGCTACGCGACGCTGACGGTCGACCGGCTGGGCAACGGCGCGAGCACCCGGCCGCCGAGCGCGACGCTCACGGCGACGGCCACCGCGGAGGCGCTCCACCTCATCGTGCAGCAGGCGCGGCAGGGCCTGGCGGGCGAGCGGCCGTTCGGCAAGGTCATCATCGGTGGGCACTCGCTGAGCTCGGGCACCTCCGTCATGGAGGCCACCAAGTACCACGACGTCGACGGCGTGCTGCTCACCGGCTACTCGCACACGCTCAACGTCCCCGGCGTCCTCGGGGTGATCGGCACGTACTACCCGGCCGTCGAGGATCCGGCGTTCGCCGGTCGCGGATACGACCCCGGCTACCTGGTGTCCCGGCCGGGCGCGCGCCGCGCCGACTTCT
>NZ_BAGH01000535.1 GCF_000308715.1 Nocardia tenerifensis NBRC 101015 | reverse complement strand
GGTGCGCGAATCGTCTTAGGCGCGTTGCGAAGTCCCGCCGGAGGAGACTTCGCGACACGACCGATGTGCGCGCCGGTCCGGTGCCCGCCGCGCGCGGCGGGCACCGGACCGGGTTTCACAGCGCCAGCAGCGCGCGCCGGCCGATGCGGGGATCGGCCAACGGGCGCAAGGCGATTCGCATCAATGCGAGCGCGTTGTCGTCGCCCGCGATGCGGTTCGCCTTGACGGCGCCGCAGGCGAGGCACTGGTGGACCAGCTGCCACTCGCCGTTGTCGCGCGCGGACATGCTCACCGCCGCCATCCGTCCCCGGCACGGCTCGGCCCGGTCGCCGGGGACCCGGCGGTCCACGTGCCGACTGGTCAGGCAGTGCGGGCAGTGGTTGCGGTGGGCGGTGCCCGGCGCGGCGGTCGGCACGTCCATCCGGCAGCCGACGCAGCGGAACGCGTCGCCGGATTCGCCTGCGCGACCGTGCAATACGTCCTTGGCGCGTTGCGGGCGGCGGCCCGCGGGTTTGCGTCGCGGCATGTCGCACCCCCTACAGATCGCCGAAGACTTCGAGCGGGAACGGCGGCTCGGCCAGCGGCCGGACCGCCATGCGCATCAGGATGAGCTGGTTGTCGTCGCCGCACACGGGGTGCAGCGCCAGCTCGTGACAGCGGGTGCAGCGATGCACCACGGCCCATTCGCCGGTGCGCAGCACGGCGATCGACAGCGGCGCCATTCTGGCCCCGCACTCGGAGACGCCGCCGTCGACGTGGTCGTGGGTGTGGCGTGAGTTCAGGCAGCTCGGGCAGTGGTTGCGCCAGCTGTTGTCCGGTGCGAGCGCCGCGACGACGAGGCCGCAGCGTACGCAGGTGAAAGTGTCGGTGCGCAGGGATGCGCTCGGACCGTGAGAGGTGTTGTCTGACACCCGGATTACTCCTTTGCCGAGGAATGAGAGCAGCAGGAGTGTCCGAGCGCGCCTCGGGATCGGTCAGCGGCCGATGGCCGTTGGTCAGCGGCTGATGGCCGTGCGGGCGTCGGTGGAGATCGACTCGACGCGGTGCGGCGCGCTCGGCGCGATCCGGGTCATAAAAACCTTTTCCTCCTCGGCTGTGCGCCTGGTTGAACGATGTTTCGAAGGCGCTGTGGCAGCGCGGCGGCAACCGTAGCAACGGGCGAGGAGTGATCGCCACCGATTTTCGGGCGAGGTCCGAACATCTTGCGAACCGGGCCGTCCGTGATCGGCTTCAACTGAGGATTGCACCACTCGATGGGCCATTTGAAGAATTATCTTCATAAATCTAGACCTGATCTTGCATTATATTCATAATTTGACTCAGAACGGTCCATATTATGCGGATCGACTATCGACATCCATCGACAATCAGGAGCGCAGGTGAAGATCGGGGTCCCCCGCGAGGTCAAGAACCACGAGTATCGGGTCGCGATTACCCCCGCCGGTGTGCACGAACTCGTGTCGCGCGGACACGAGGTGTACATCGAGTCCGGTGCCGGTCGTGGATCGGCGTTCGAGGACGAGGCGTACACCGTCGCGGGCGCGCGGATACTGAACACCGCCGACGAGGTCTGGGGCACCGCCGAACTGGTGCTGAAGGTGAAAGAGCCCGTGGCCGAGGAGTATTCGCGCATGCGCGAGGGGCAGGTGCTGTTCACCTACCTGCATCTGGCCGCGTCCAAGGAGTGCACGGACGCGCTGCTGAGCTCCGGCATCACCTCGATCGCCTACGAGACGGTGACCGGCCGCGACGGCTCGCTGCCGCTGCTCGCGCCGATGAGCGAGGTCGCGGGCAGGCTGGCCCCGCAGGCCGGCGCCTACCACCTGATGCGCAACGGCGGCGGGCGCGGCGTGCTGATGGGCGGCGTGCCCGGCACCCCGCCGGCGAATGTGGTCGTGATCGGCGCGGGCGTCGCGGGCGGCAACGCCATCGCCATCGCGCACGGCATGCGCGCCGAGGTGACCGTGCTCGACCTGAACATCGCCCGGCTGCGCGAGATCGACGCGCAGTACAAGGGACAGGTGCGCACGATCATGTCCAACCGCCTCGAGGTCGAGAAGGCGGTGCGCGAGGCCGATCTGGTGATCGGCGCGGTGCTCGTGCCGGGTGCCAAGGCGCCGACGCTGGTCTCCAACGACCTGGTCGCGCAGATGAAGCCGGGCTCGGTGCTGGTCGACATCGCCATCGACCAGGGCGGCTGCTTCGCGGACTCGCGCCCGACCACCCACGCCGACCCGACCTACCGGGTGCACGAGTCGGTGTTCTACTGCGTCGCCAACATGCCCGGCGCGGTGCCCTACACCTCCACCGTCGCGCTCACCAATGCGACGCTGCCCTATGTGGTCTCGCTGGCCGAGCACGGCTGGCGCGAGGCGGTGGCGCTGGACAGCGGCCTGGCGGGTGGTCTCAGTACGCACGGTGGTGTGCTGCTGTCCGCCTCCGTCGCGGCCGCGCACGGTTACGTCGCCGAAAGCCTGGCCGCGTAACACGTTTCGCGAGGGCGACCGAACACTGGGGCCGGTCGCCCTCGTCACGTCGTGGTGTTCGTCCTGGGTCGCATGTGCTCGAAGATGAGGATCGTCTCGGTGGAGGCGACCGCCGGGTGCTCGCTCAGGTTGTTGAGCACGAACCGGCGCAGCTCGTCGGTGTGCGAGGTGGCGACGTGGATGAGGTAGTCGTCGGCGCCCGCGATGAAGTACACGTTGAGCACCTCCTCGAACTCCGACATCTGCTCGCCGAACTGCGCGAGGTGCTGGCGCGCGCTGGCGCGCAGCCGGACCGCGATCATGGCCTGCAGGCTTCGGCCGAGCGCGGCCGGGTCGATATCGGCGTGGAATCCGCGAATGACGCCCCGCTCCACCAGCGCGCGCACCCGGCCGAGGCAGGTGGACGGCGCGATGCCCGCCGCGGCGGCGAGCGCGTTGTTCGTCATCCGGCCGTCCCGCGCGAGCTGGTCGAGCAGGATCCGGTCGATATCATCGATCGGGACACCGGCCGGGGGGTGGATCGGCGGGACGGGCGAGGCCGAGCCGCCGGGTGAATCACTCTTACGCATACCTCGACCGTACAGAATCTTGTTCGTTTTTCCGCCTTATTCTCGAATGATATTCACCAACGTGTAGGCGTCTGCTATGTGGCGCGCCACGAGGTGGCTGGTCGGCCCTCCAGAAAATCCTTTCCCGGCAGCACGCGCAGCCGCCACGGACGCAGACGCAGCAGGCTGACGCTCGGCGACTCCGGCCCCGTCCACTCGGGGATGCCGATCCCGCCCGGGTCGTAGCCGAGCGGCGGCGGCGTATCGCGGAAGCGCTCCCACTGCTCGGTCTTGGTCGCCAGGTCGTCGACCCACTCGGCCGTGCACTCCGCGAGGCAGGTGTCGTGCGTCGGCGCCCAGTAATTGGCGGCGACGTAGGGGCTGTGGGCGAGCTGGGCCACCTTCGGCGGGGTCTTGCCGGTGAGAATCCATCCGGTCAGCTCCTGTCCGTCCCACTGCCAGATGGGGTGCAGTATGCGGCTGCGCGGCCGCCCCGCCGCATCGGTCGTCGACACGGTGCACCAGACGATGCTGTGCGCCAGGTCCACGAAAGACGGTGCGATGTCGCCCAATTCGGTCACACCGGTCACCCTAGCGGGCGAAGCGGGTTTCCGGCCAGGGGTCTCGCGTGCGGCCGCGCCCGCTCCAACTGCGCGGCGACGGTGAGGATGGTGGTCTCGCCGTTGCTCGGCCCGACCAGCTGCACCGCCAGCGGCAGTCCGTCCGTGCCGACGCCCGCGGGCAGCGAGGCCGCCGGGTGACCCGTCACGTTCCACAGCGCCGTATAGGCCACCATCGGGATGGAGCGCAGCTGGGCGCGCACGGTGCTCGCGCCGTCCAGCACGCCGATGCGCGGCGGCCGGACCGCGAGGGTCGGTGTGAGCAGCAGGTCGCAGTGGTCGAAGACGCGATCGACCTTGCGCGCCACGGCTTCTCCCTGCCGGATGGCCCACTCCACGACCGGGCGGCGCGCCCAGGCGCCCATCGCGACGGTCTGCCTGGTGCGGCGCTCGAGGAGCTCGGGATGCTCGACCTGATCGGCCTCGCCGCGCACGCCGCCGAAGAACTGCGGGAAGAACGCGTGCAGGGACTCGGGGTAGTCCGGGTCCGCCTCGAAGACGGAGTGGCCAAGTCCGGCAAGCAGTTTCGCGGTGTCACGCACAGCGCGCACGTTCTCGGGGTCCGGCTTCGCCAGCGGGTTGGGAGATTTCGTGCTGTAGCCGATCCGCAGGCCCGTGATCGACTGTCGCGCCGCGTGTTCGAAGCTCACGGCGGGGTCCGGGGCGGTGAACCGGTCGCCGGGCGCGTTGCCGCGGATGACGTCGTAGACGAGGGCGGAGTCGAGCACCCCGCGGGTCAGCGGGCCGGTGACGCCGAGCGCCCACCAGAGGTGTTCGTGCGGCGCGAGGGGCACCCGCCCGCGCTGCGGTTTGAGGCCGAACAGCCCGCAGCAGGCCGAGGGGATCCGGATCGACCCGCCGCCATCGCTGCCGAGGGCGACGGGCACCAGCCCCGCGGCGACCGCGGCGGCCGAGCCACCGCTCGATCCGCCCGTGGTGTGGTCGCGGTTCCAGGGATTGCGGGTGATGCCGTAGGTGCTCGACTCGGTGAACGGCCACTGGCCGAACTCCGGCATCGCGGTCTTGCCGACGATGACGGCGCCCGCGGCGCGCAACCGGCGCACGACCTCGGCGTCGGCCCCGGCCGGTGTCGAGTTGGCCCTGGTGCCGAAGCTGGTCACCAGGCCGGCGACGTCGATCTCGTCCTTGATCGCGATCGGGATGCCGTGCAGCGGGCCGACATCGCCAGCGCCGCGCTCCCGGTCGCGATCGCTCGCCTCGGCGCGGGCCCGCTCGTGTAGCACCTGGGTGAAGGCGTTGAGCCCGGCCGCCGCGTCGATGCCCGCCAGCGTGGCGTCGACGAGTTCGCGCGCGGACACCTCGCCTCGGGCCAGGGCCTCCCGCTGCTCGGGCACGCTCGCGGAGACGACGTCACCAAGATCCATCTGCTACCGCTCCTCTCGGCCACACTCGCCGCGTGACCAGCACGACTGAGCCGTCGGGCCGAAGATCCGACAGTAGAGAGCCGCATGACCGTTTCGCAATGACAACGGATGCGGATCACAAGGAGTTCAGTACTTCGGCGTGTCCGGCGGCCGGTATCCGGGGTCGGCGGCGCGCATGGCGGCGACGTCGTCGCGGTCGCGCAGCGCGGGCATGGCCTGCCAGCGCTCGTGCAGCCGCGCCAGCGCGTCGCGGTCCAGCTCGACGCCGAGGCCGGGGGCGTCGGTGACCTCGATGGCGCCGTCGATGAAGGTGAGCGGCTCGGTGACGACGTCCTCGGCCTGCCACGGGTAGTGCGTGTCGCAGGCGTAGTCGAGGTGTGCGACGGTGGCGGCGACCTGGGTCATGGCGGCGAGGCTGATGCCGAGGTGGGTGTTGGAGTGCATGGAGACGCCCTTGCCGTAGGCGTGGCAGACCGCGGCGAGGTCGCGGGTGGCGTGCAGGCCGCCCCAGAAGTGGTGATCGGACAGCATCACCTGGACCGCGTTCGCGTCGAAGGCGGGCCGGATCTCGTCGACGGCGGTGACGATCATGTTGGTGGCCAAGGTCATTCCGGTGCGGCGGTGGAGTTCGGCCATATCCGCGAGCCGGGCGGTGGGGTCTTCGAGGTATTCGACGACACCGGTGAGCCGTTCGGCGACGGTCGTCGCGGTGGCCGGCGACCACCCGCCGTTGGGGTCCAGGCGCAGCGGGTGTCCGGGGAACGCCTCGGCCAGCGCGAGCATGGCCGCGATCTCCTCCTCCGGCGGGCGCACACCGCCTTTCAGCTTGAACGAGCGGAAACCGCCATGGGCGCTGAACTTTTCGGCGAGCCGGACGACGCCGTCCGGGTCGAGCACCTCGCCCCACTCGTCGGCCGGGGCGTCCGGGACGGGATGCTCGGCCCACTTGTAGAACAGGTAGCCGGAGTAGTCGACCCGGTCGCGCACCTTGCCGCCGAGCAGGGCGTGCACGGGCAGGCCGAGTTCGCGGCCGTAGGCGTCGAGCGCGGCGGTCTCGAAGGCGGAGATCACGCTGAGCCGGACCTTGTCCGAGGTGAGCGTGCCGCGCAGGCCGCCGGCGACCGGGTTGTCGTCGAGTAGCCTGCTCTCGCCCGCGCCGAGCAGCCGGATCGCGTTGACCGCGGCGACCGGCGTGCCGATCAGCTGCCACGCCAGTCGCGTCGCGCGGGAGAGGTATCGGTGGTCGCCGTAGGTCTCGCCGAGACCTACTGCGCCGCCGTCGGTTTCGACTTCGACGATGAGCCGCGGGGTGTACGGCTGGTGTACGCCGCCGACATTGAGCAGCGGGGCGTCGGCGATGAGGATCGGGGTGAGGCGGACATCGGTGATGACGGGGCACATGGGTCAGTCACGCTTCCCGTCGACGCGGCGCGGCAGCCGCCACGGGTTGTCCTCGCGCAGGGCGGGTGGGAGCAGGCCGTCGGGGAAGCCCTGCCAGGCGACGGGACGCAGGAACCGCTCGATCGCGGCGGCGCCCACCGACGTGGTGGTCGGCGCGGTGGTGGCCGGGTAGGGTCCGCCGTGCTGCTGGGCCCAGGTGACCGTGACGCCGGTGGGCCACTCGTTCCAGATGAGCCGCCCGGCCAGCGCGGTGAGGGCGGGCAGCAGCGGGCGCACGTCCTCGATCTCGCAATCCTCGGCGAAAACCGTTGCGGTGAGGCCGGGTTCGAGCTCGGCCAGGACCGTGTGCAGCTCAGCGGGGTCCGCGTACTCGACTATCAGGGCGGCGGGGCCGAAGCACTCGGTTCGGAGTAGCTCGCCCGCGGCGAGGAAGTCGGCGGCCGCTACCCGCAGCAGGGTCGGCGCGAGCAGATCGCCCTCGATGTCGGGCGTGAAAAGCGCTGTGATGGAGGGCGATTCGCGCAATTCGGTGACTCGGGCGCGGAAGCCGCCCGCGATCCGGTCGTTGAGCAGTCGCTGGCTGGACGCCTCGCGGACGGCTGTGCGGAGCGCGTCGCTGAGACCGTGGCCGCGAGGCAGCAGGAGCAGGCCGGGTTTGGTGCAGAACTGCCCGGCGCCGAGGGTGAACGAGCCGACGAAACCCGCCACGATCTGGCGGGCACGCGCCCGAATCGCCCCGGGCAGCACCACGACCGGATTGACGCTGCCCAGTTCGCCGTAGAACGGAATCGGCCGGGGACGGGCCGCGGCGATGTCGAACAGCGCCCGCCCGCCGGCCACCGAGCCGGTGAAGGCCGCGGCGGCGACGGCGGGGTGGCGCAGCGCGGCGGTGCCCGCGTCGACGCCGTGGACGACGTCGAAGGTGCCGGTCGGCGCGCCGGCCGCGTGCAAGCTGTCGCGCACGATGGCCGCGGTCTTCTCGGATAGTCGAGGATGTCCCGGATGCGCCTTCAGCACGACCGGGCAGCCCGCGGCCAGCGCGGCGGCGGTGTCGCCGCCCGCGACGCTGAACGCGAACGGGAAGTTGCTCGCGGCGAACACCAGCGTCGGGCCGATCGGGACGACGCCGCGCCGGATGTCCGGGCGCGGGCCCATCGGCCAGCGCGGGTCGGCGTGATCGATGGTCGCGCGCAGGAACTCGCCGTCGGCC
>NZ_BAGH01000536.1 GCF_000308715.1 Nocardia tenerifensis NBRC 101015 | reverse complement strand
GCTGCTGTGCGCCGCGCTGCGCCCGGTGTGGTCGGCCACCGCGATCGCCGACCAACCGGCCGGCGATCGCCGCGGCTGACCGCCCGCGGCCGGCTCTCAGGAGTCGGCCGCGGCCCGCGCGCTCAACTCGGCGCGCAAAGAACGCCTGCTGATCTTGCCGACGCCGGTCTCCGGAAAACTGTCGACGACCTGGAGCAGGTCGGGGATCTTCCAGGTCGCCACGCCGCGCTCCCGCACGAACTGCCGGATCTGGGCCAGCGCTGGCGGGCTCGCCGGGTCGGCGGCCAGCACGAACACGCAACTGCGCTCGCCGAGCCGCTCGTCGGGCACCGAGACGACGATGGCGTCGCGAATCAACGGATGGTCCAGCAGATGTGCCTCGATCTCCTCGGCCGAGATCTTTTCGCCGCCGCGGTTGACGCGGTCGCCGAGCCTGCCCTTGACCACCAGATTGCCGTCCGCGCGCAGGTTGACCACGTCGCCGGTGCGGTACCAGCCGTCCTCGGTGAACGACGACGCGTTGGCCTCCGGATTACGGTAATAACCCCGAATCGTATACGGGCCCTTGGTAATCAGCAGCCCGTCGGTGCCCGGCGGGACGGGCTCGCCGTCCTCGTCGACCACCGCGACCTGATCATGCTCGGACATCGGCCGGCCCTGGGTGGCGAGCACCACCTCCGCCGGGTCGTCGAGCCGCGTGTAGCAGACCAGGCCCTCTGCCATGCCGAACACCTGCTGCAGCGTCACGCCCAGGGCGGGGCCGATGCGCCGGGCCAGCTCGTCCGGGCAGCGGGCGCCGCCGACGAGCAGCACCTGGAGGCTCGAAATATCCTGGGTGGCACCGGCTTCCGCGCGCTCGACCCAGAGCCGCGCCAGCGGCGGAACCAGCCCGGTGATGGTGACCGAGAACCGCTCGATCGCGCTGAACGCGGTGGACGGGGTGGGGTCGGCGGCCAGCGCCACCGTGCCGCCGGCGTACAGCGCGCCGAGAATTCCCGGCGAGCTCATCGGGAAGTTGTGCGCCACCGGCAACGCCGCGAGATAGACGCTGTCGCTGTCGAGTCCGCAGAGCTCGGCGCTGCGGCGCACGCTGTAGAGGTAGTCGTCGTGCGTGCGGGGGATGAGTTTCGGCGTCCCGGTGCTGCCGCCGGACAGCTGCAGGAACGCGATGTCGGAGGCGCGCACGGTGGGCAGTTCCCTTGGCCCGGAACGCAGTTCGTCGAGGGCGTGCATGCCCTCGGGCACCTCGGCGCCCGGCCGGTCCGCAACGATGATCAGGTGCCGCAGGTCGGGGGCCTTGTCCCGCAGCGTCGCGGCCAGGGCGGCGTGATCGAACGCCTGATGGTGGTGGCAGGTGACCATCGCCACCGCGCCGCTGGCCTGCGCGATCGGCACCAGCTCGGACTGACGGTGCGCGGGCAGGCAGAAGACCGGCAGCGCGCCCGCGTGGAACAGCCCGAAGATGATCTCCACGAACTCGGCGATATTGGGCAGCTGGACCAGCACCCGATCGCCGGGGCGGATGCCGTGCTCGAGGAACCCAGCGGCCAGCGATGTGGCGCGGGTCTCCAATTCGCCGTAGGTCCAGCGGTTTCGGTCGTCTACCACGGCGATCGCGTCCGGCGTCGCCGCGGCGCGCGCGGTGAGCAGTTCACCGAAGGTCTCGCCGGTCCAGTACCCCAGCGCGCGGTAGGCCTCGGCTTCCGCTGCTGGCCAAGGGGTTAGGTCGGAGGGGGACGGCACTGTGGAACTCCTTCTACCGAAACGTCTGCGGTTTACTTCTGCGAATAATTAAGGTTAGGCTAAGCATATGTCTAGGGAGAGTAAAACGGGCGGGGGTGTGATCATCACCGGCGCCGCGGGCGGCATCGGCCGCGCGGCCGCCGAGCTCTTCGCGGCCAGGTCGGCCGTGCCGCTCGTGCTGTGGGATCACGACCCCGCGGTCCACGCCACCGCCGCCGAGCTCGACTCGACCCGTACGCACGCGGAGCAGGTCGACGTGACCGACGCCGACGCCGTGGACGCCGCGTTCGCCGCCGCCGTCGACCGGATCGGCCCGATCGAGTCCGTCGTGCACGCCGCGGGCATCCTGGAGACCGGCTCGATCGCGGAATTGACCGGCGCGCAATGGGATCGGTGCCTCGCGGTGAACGCGACCGGCACGATGAACGTCACGCGGCGGGCCGCCGCCCTGCTCGCCGCGCACGGCGGCGGCTCGATCGTGGTGGTCACCTCGAACGCCGCGAGCACGCCGCGCGTGGGCATGGCCGCCTACGGCGCCTCGAAGGCCGCGGCGACCGCGTTCGCCATGGCGCTCGGGCTCGAGGTGGCCGCGGCCGGCGTCCGGGTGAACCTCGTCTCGCCTGGCTCCACCGACACCCCCATGCTGCGCGGGATGTGGACCGAGGACGCGGCCGAATTGTCGTCCGCCGCACGCGATCACGTCCTGGCCGGCGACCCGGCCAACTTTCGCCTCGGCATCCCGCTGCGCCGGGTGGCGCAGCCCGAGGACATCGCCGAGAGCATCTACTTCCTGACTTCCCCCGGCGCCCGCCACATCACCATGCACGATCTGCGCGTCGACGGCGGCGCGACGTTCGACGCCTGACCTTGCCGAATCACCGAACAGGAGAAGACTGTTGGCCATCCCGCCGATAGCACCGTATTCCATACCGGCGCGTGAGGAGGTCGTGGCGAATCAGGTGCCGTGGTCGCTGGACCCGTCGCGCTCCGCGCTGCTCATCCACGACATGCAGCGGTACTTCATCGATGCCTACCAGCCCGACCTCGACCCGATCGCGACCGTCACCGCCAACATCCGGCGGCTGCGCGAGCAGTGCAACGCGGCGGGCGTTCCGGTCATCTACACCATGCAGCCCGGCGACCAACACCCTTCGCGCCGTGGCATTCTCGCCGATTTCTGGGGCAGCGGCCTGAGCAACGGGCCCAGCGCGGAGATCATCGACGACCTGACCCCCGGCCCGGCCGACATCCAGGTCACCAAGTGGCGCTACTCGGCGTTCCAGCGAACCGACCTGCGCGAGTTGCTGAATCACTACAACCGCGACCAGCTCGTCGTCACCGGCGTGTACGCCCACATGGGCTGCATGCTCAGCGCGGCCGACGCGTTCATGAACGACATCAAGCCGTTCGTCGTGCTGGACGCGACCGCCGACTTCGGCCGCGACGAGCACCTGATGGCCATGAACTACATCGCCCGCCGCTGCGGCGCGGTGACGACGACCGACGCGCTCGACTTCGCGCTGCGGAAAACGAATGCGGCCTGACGGTCTGCTGAGCAACACGGAGGGAAATATGAGCCAGCCGGTTACCATCGGCCGCCGGGACGTGATCGCCGATGTCGCGGCCGCATTGGGTGTCGCGCCGGAGGAGGTGCCCGAGGACGCGGATCTGACCGACGCGGGCCTGGATTCGGTGCGACTGATGTCGCTGGTCGAGAAGTGGCGCTCCGCCGGCGCCGAGCAGGCCGACTTCGCGACCCTGGCCGCCGAGCCGGTGCTGAGCGCCTGGCTCGACGTCCTCGTGCCCGCGGACCAGGCATGACGGCTCGGCCCGCGGACGAGATCGTCGATATCGCCGGGATCGGTTTCGGACCGTCGAACCTGGCGCTGGCCATCGCGATCGAGGAGCACAATCAGGATCTCGCGCCGGGGCAGCGGTTGAGCGCGCGGTTCGTCGAGGCGAAGGATCGCTTCGAGTGGCATCCCGGGATGCTGCTGCCCGGCGCGACGATGCAGATCTCGTTTCTCAAAGACCTTGTCACGCAGCGCAATGTGCGCAGCCGCTACAGCTTCCTGAACTACCTCAAGGAGCACGACCGGCTCACCGACTTCATCAACCTATCGACGTTCCGGCCGACGCGCCTGGAGTTCCAGGACTACTTGCGTTGGGCCGCAAGGACGGTCGACGCGCGGGTGGACTTCGGCACCACGGCGGTCTCGGTCACCGCGACGGACGACTGCTTCGAGATCCGGCTGAACGGCCGCGCCGACGGCGTGCTGCGGGCCCGCAATATCGTGGTCGCGGTGGGGCTTTCGGCCCGCATGCCCGACGGCGTGCCCGCCTCCGAGCGGGTCTTCCACAGCCACGGGCTGCTGCCCCGGCTCGCCGCACTGCCGCCGTTGCGGCACAACAGGTTCGTGGTGATCGGCGCGGGCCAGAGCGCGGGCGAGGTGGTCGGCCACCTGCATCAGACGTACGGAAGCTCTTGTGTACACGCCGTTTTCGGCAAGTACGGCTTGAGTCCCGCGGACGACAGCCCCTACGCGAACCGGATCTTCGACCCGGCCGCGGTGGACGACTTCTACGCCTCGTCGCCGGAGCTGCGGCAGCGGTTGCTCGGCTACCACCGCGGCACCAACTACTCGGCGGTCGAGCCCGCGCTGATCCAGCAGCTGTACGCGCACGAGTACGCCGAACGGGTGGCGGGGGACCGGCGGCTGTTCATGCACGGCGCGTCGGCGGTCACCGGCATCGACGACGCCGACGGCGCGGTCCGCGTCGACGTGACGCACGGCCCGACCGGGCTCACCGAGACGCTGGTCTGCGATGCGGTGGTGTGCGCCACCGGTTTTCGGCCGGGCGATGTCCGCGCCCTGCTCGGCGAGCTGGCCGGGTCGGTGGCGTTCGAGGCCGCAGGACCCCAGGTGACCCGCGACTACCGGCTCGTGCCGACGGCGCCGCTGCCCGGTGACATCTATCTGCAGGGCGGCACCGAGCACACACACGGACTCTCGTCGTCGCTGCTGTCGAATATCGCGGTGCGCACGGGCGAGATCGTGCGGTCGGTCGCGCGTTCCGCGTCGGGGGCGCGCGCCGTCGATCGGGCGGGGCGGTAGCGGGCCAGGAAATTCATAGCTATTGACAAGATTAGGGCTGGCTAACCTAAGCTGCCTTCATCCCGACCACACCCCACGAAGGATCTGAGAATGTTGATGAGGAACTTTGCCGCGACGGCGACGCTATTGATCGCCGCGCTCGGTGTCTCCGCGGGCACCGTGAACGCGGCACCGGCGGCCGAGGCCGAGGCCCCGATCAATTTCACCGCCGAGTCCACCGACTCGCAGTCGATCATCTCGATCGACTCCGGCTCGCTGGTGATCGAGGACGACGCGCTGAAGATCAAGGCCGCCAACGGAACCACCGTCGCCGGCACCCCGCTGAAGTTCCGCCTCGACGACTTCGAGTTTCCCCTCGCGGCCGACATCTCCGGCCGCACCGCGACCATCACGCCGCAGCTCGACATGAACAAGGCCGTCTACAAGCCGGTCGCGCTGCCGTTCGAGGACAAGGCGCCGTGGAAGTCCGAGTACGACCGTGAGCAGGCCGCCTGGTCCCGGATGACCAGCACGATCAGCCTCGGCGCCAGTATCGCCACCCTGGTCGGCGGTCTCGGCGGCGCGGCCGTCGGCTGCGTCCTCGGCGGCGCGCTGGGCGGCGTGATCGTCGGCGGCACCATCGTCGGCCTGTTCGGTCCGTTCGTCGGCGGCATCATCGCCGGCTGCCTCGGCGGCGCGGCGGCCATGGGCGCCCTCGGCACGGTCGCGGGGCAGATCTTCATCACCGCCCCGGTCGCGATCGGCGCGGCGATCCAGTACTTCACCACGATCAACCAGCCGTTCAACCCGCCGGCCAAGTAGTCCGGTCGCGCGCACAGGTCAGGCCCCGCTTCGGCGGGGCCTGACCCGTTTGCGGCGGATTCACTGACGCGACAGCGCATTCGCGAAGATGTCGCCGAAGGCCAAGTCCGCGAAGCGTTCTCCGATGCGGCGGTGGGTGGCGGTGTCGGGGTGCAGTTTGTCGGGCAGGGGGAGTTCGGCGTAATCGGCCTCGCCGTAGAGGCTGCGTCCGTCGAGGTAGTGCAGCTCGGCGTCGTCGGCCGCGCGCTGCTTGACGATGCGGGCGAGCTCGTCGCGCACGACATTGAGGGTCAGTCGTCCGGCGGCGCGCTCGGCCGGGTCGCCGGTGGCGCGGAAACTCACCTTGCCATCGGCGAATTCGATGGCGCCGGGGCCGGGCGTGTCCTCGTGGATCGGGCAGAGGATGGGGGAGACGACCAGCAGCGGCGTGGTGGGGTGTCCCTCGCGGATGGTGTCGAGGAAGCCGTGTACCGCGGGGCCGAAGGCGCGCAGCCGCATCAGATCCGAGTTGACCACATTGATGCCGAGCTTGAGGCTGATCAGATCCGCGGGGGTGTCGCGGATGGCGCGCGCGACGAACGGATCGAGCAGGCAGTTGCCGCGCAGGCTCAGATTGATCAGCTCGACCCCGCCGCGCGCGGCGGCCAGCGCGGGCCAGGTCGCCGTCGGGGCGTCGGCGTTGGCGCCGTGGCTGATCGAACTGCCGTGGTGCAGCCACGTTTTGCGGCCGCGATAGGGCGCGGGCTCGACCGGCGCGTCGGTGCGCAGGGCGATCAACTCGGTGATCTCGGTGTGCGGCAACCAGATCTCGATGTCCTTCGGGTCGGCGGTCAAACCCGTCAATCGGACGGTGCCGGGCGATCCGTGCTCGATGACCTTGGACTGGGTGGCCATGTCGACCACGTGCCTGGTGCCGCCGGGCACCGTGGCCCGGCCCGCGGGCCGACCGTCGACCAGCAGTACGTACACGCCGTCGGGCTGGGGCGGCGCGCCCCGGTAGACGGTCCGCGTCGGCAGCACGTCCACCTCGATGGCGGTCGCGCTCGTGCGGAAGGCCAGCCGCACGCCGGCCGGTTGCGCCTCGACCATCGCCAGGTAGTCGTCGGGGAACTGCCTGCGTGCCTGCTCGGGGAGCCGGTGCGGCAGCACGCCGTGCGCGGTGCGCTCCAGGTCGACGGCGCCGCGGATGAGCGGGAATTCGAGGGGAGTGGTGATCCAGGTGGTCATGGTGGGTTCCTCGATGGAGTCAGAGTGTCAGCCGGTAGGTGCGGCGCGCCGTATCCGAGAACAGCGCGGCCAGTTCGGCTTCCGCGGCGCCGGCGGCGAGCCGTTTGAAGGCGTTCCACAGCGTCGCGTAGCCGGTGCCCATCTTGTCGACGGGGAAGTTGCTCTCGAACATGCAGCGTTGCGGGCCGAACGCCTCGACGCAGGTGTCGAACCACGGACGCCACAGCGCCGCAAGTTCTTCCGAGGTCGGCGGGGTCGGCGCGGTGCGATAGTCGAACGCGGCGGCGGTGGCGACGAGGCCGCCCAGCTTGCAGACGACGTTGGGCCGCCGGGCCACCTCTCGGATGCCGTGCGCCCAGGCGGCGAAGTGCTCGGCGCGGTCGGTCGCGTACGGGCCGAAGCCGAGCGGCGCGCCGCAGTGGTCGAGCACCAGCCGCAGGCCGGGGAGTGCGTCGGCGAAGTCGGCGGCGTCGGTGAGCTGGGGAGCCAGGATCCAGAGGTCGAGGGTCAGGTCTCGGTCGGCGACCACCCGCGCGCACTCCCGAACGGCGGGCTCGGCGAGCATGTGCGGGCGGCTGCCGGGATGGCCGAGCGCGATCTGCTCGCTCGCATCCCAGGCCGCCGCGAACCGGAGGCCCCGGAACCGACCCTGAGCCGCCGCGAGGTGGTGCTCGATGACGTTGTCGACCACATCGGGGCCGAGCGCGAAGTCGGCGCGTCCGATGATTCCCGCGGCCAGTCCGGTTGAGCCGCCGGCCGCGGCGTTGGTGGCGGCGAGCTCCGCGACGAACTCGGTCTCGCCCACCGGGCGCAGTTCGGGCGGCCCGTCGGTGCGGTAGGCCGACATGCACTCGACGTGCACCGTGCCGACGACGTGGTGCCCGCTGCCCGTGTCCGCCGCGAATTCCGCTGGCAGATAACGGAATCCGGGGTAGGACCAGAGGTGATGGTGCGGGTCGATGATCGGCAGTTCGGGCCGCAGGATCTCCTCCTTCGGCTGCCGCGCCAGCCAGCTCTCGTCCGGCGGGAAGACCCGGCCGAACTCGGTCGGGCGCGTGGGGGAGGGAGTCCACGTGGTCATGGTGGAGTCCTCCTCTCTGTCGCACTCGTTAGCTGATTTCACAAGTATCTACGCTAATATGCCTAGGAGCATTAGGC
>NZ_BAGH01000537.1 GCF_000308715.1 Nocardia tenerifensis NBRC 101015 | reverse complement strand
CCACGGGATGATCTGGCCGACCACGCCGAGCGGCTCGTGGAAGTGGTAAGCGACTGTGTCGCCGTCGATCTCGGCGACGCTGCCCTCCTGGGCACGGATGGCGCCGGCGAAGTAGCGGAAGTGGTCCACCGCCAAAGGCAGGTCGGCGGAGCGGGTTTCGCGGATCGGCTTGCCGTTGTCCCAGGTTTCGGCGACCGCCAAGGGCTCGAGGCTGCGTTCGATGCGGTCGGCTATGTGCTCGAGCACGGCGGCGCGCTGGGCGGGCGAGGTGGCGGCCCAGCGATCGGTGGCGGCGTGCGCGGCCTCGAGGGCAAGGTCGATGTCGGCGGCGCTGGAACGGGCTACCGTGCAGAAGGTTTCGCCGTCGACCGGCGAGGCGTTGTCGAAGTAGCGGCCCTCGATGGGTGCGGCCCAGTCGCCGTCGATGAAGTTGTCGTACCGGGTGGCGTAGCTGACTATGCCGGCGTCGGACCCCGGTCTGGCGTAGATCATGGCTTCGCTCCTCACAGAATTTCTCTGAGAGGGCCACTATGACCGGTGAAGGTTGGTGCGAGGTTGGTACGCCCGCTCAGGTGCGCAGCGCGGTGTGCAAACGAGCGGCGACCACCGCGCGGCGCACATCGTCGATCGGCAGCAGGTTCAGGGCGTGCTCGTGGACCTCGACATCGCCGGGCGCGCGTTCACCGAAGGCAACGGCGTGCTCGGCTCGATCGCTGGCCAGAACCGCGTTGCGCACGCCGACATCCAGATACGCGCGCCACTGCACCACGCCCGGCGTGTCCGAACCCGGCAGCAGCGGACCGCGATACAGCCACACCGCCGAGGTGGTGTCCCCGGCGGCGACCGCGGCCAGCAACTCCACCGCATCGCAGGCGACCGGACCGGTCAGCAGGTAGCGGCGGTTGCTGATCTCGCCGCCCGTGGCGCGGCGCAGGTGCGAGACATCGGCTTTGAGCGTGCTGGTGGACACGGCGCGATCGCCGTAGACCGCGGCGTGCAGTTGCTCCGGGGTGAAACCCTCCGGCTCCAGCGCCAGCAACGCCAGGATCTCGAGCTGGCGCGGCGGCAGCGGGACGGGGCGTCCGTCGCGCAAAAGCTTTGCCGTGCCCAGGCATTCGAGGCGCACGCCGGGCGTCGGCGCGGGTTCGGCGGCGCGCAGCATGGTCTCCACCGCGGTCACCAGCGCCCGCACCGAGGTCATCACCGCGGGGTGGGAGCGATCCCAGGAGCTCGACAGGTCGATCACGCCGACCTGCCGGCCGTCGGGGGCGTGGATCGGCGCGGAGTAGCACACCCAGCCGTGCAGGGCCGCCACGAGATGCTCGGCGGAGAACACCGAGCAGGGGCGGTCGTCGTGCAACGCCAGGGACAAACCGTTGGTGCCCATGTGCGTCTCGTCCCAGCAGCCGCCCGGGGCGAAGTTCACGTTCTCGGCCTGTCTGCGCAGGGCGCGGTCGCCGCACGACCACATGATTGTGCCCGCGGCGTCGGTGACCACGGCGAGGTAGCCCGCGTCCTCGGTGATGCCGCGCAGGTCAGCGGAGAGTTCGGTGATGGGGGTGCGCAGCGGCGAGCGCGACCACGTGTCGCCGATGTCGTCGAGGCCCGGCGCTACGGTGACCGACGGGTCGACGGTGTGCAGCGAGCGCTGCCAGGATCGGGCGACGTCGGTGCGTAGCAAGGTCGTTCGGGCCGGTGGTGTCGCGATCTTCGGAGCCGTAGCCCAGCGCTCCCATTCCTTCTCCAGTTCGGCCCGCCGCTGGGTCAGGGTGCGGAACTGTGCCACTTCGGGGAACCCCATCGTCGTGTGAGCTCACTTTCGCTCTCTCATTCTGGCGTACGCACGACGGGCGCGGGAGGGTTTGGGGGTCCGCATGCTGGGGGCTCGGCGTGTCCGGCGCGGGTTCGCCGGACACGCCGAGCGCCCCCTACTTCGGCGCCTGGAACCCGCCGATCTTCTCCTCGAGAAGTTCGGCCAGCCGCAGCGGAGTGCGGTCCTCGAACATCGGACCGATCAGCTGCACGCCCACCGGGAGACCCTCGGGAGACCGGCCCGCCGGTATCGCGGTGGCGGGCAGGCCCGGCATGGTCGCCAGGCCGGCCCACACCAGCTGATCGAAGAACGGGTAGTCGACGCCGTCGATGTCGATCCGCCGCTCCGCGATACCGGCCTGATGGTCGTGCGGGAACGCCGGTGTAGGCGTGATCGGGCAAACGACGGCGTCGAACTCGGCGAACAACCGCCGCCAGCCTGCACGATGCAGTTCGCGACGATTGTTGGCCCGCAACCAGTCTCGGTGGCTGAACACGATGCCGCGCAGGCGGCCCGCGTCGAGACTGTCGTCGTCCGGGCTCAGGTCGAGGGCTCGGGCCTGGTCGTACTGGTCGTCGGGCACGCCGAGGGACGCGTTCGACATCAGCAGTTGCATGTACAGCACCGCGGCTTCGTCCAGGTCGGGCAGCAGCGGGCTGTGCCGTTCGACGCGGGCGCCGCCGTCCACCAGGGCGTCCATCACCCGGTCGAGGCCCGCGCGCACGGCGGACCCGGTCGGCATGCGCGGATGGTCTTCGAGGACCAGTATTTTGAAGTCCTTCAGGTGCTCGTGGCGGGCGGGCGGCAGCGCCAACTCGTGCGCCACACCTAGGGTGAGCGGGTCGGGCCCGGCCATCACATCGAGCAGCAGCGTCAGGTCGCGCGCGGTGCGCGCCATCGGGCCGACGACCGCCAGATCGTGATTGACCGGCAGGGCAGGCATCGGCGGCGGGACCATGCCGCGCATCGCGACCAGGTTGAGCGACGGCTTGTGCGCGTACACACCGCAGAAATGCGCCGGAGTACGCAGCGACCCGCCGATGTCCGAGGCCAGCGACAGCGCGCCGAACCCCGCCGCCAAGGCCGCCGCCGAGCCGCCCGAGGACCCGCCCGGCGTGCGCGAGTGATCCCACGGATTATTGGTGGTGCCGTAGATCCCGTTGAAGCTCTGCAGATCCTGCAGCATCCGCGGCACATTGGTCACGCCCAGCACCACCGCCCCCGCCGCCCGCACCCGCGCCACCTGCAGTGCGTCCTCCTCGGGCACGAAGTCTTTGAACTGCGGCATGCCCCAGGTCTTGGGCAGCCCCGCCACGCTGTAGCACTCTTTGACGGTCAACGGAATTCCCAGCAGCGCCCCGTCCTCCCCGCGGGCCCGTGCCGCATCCGCGCGCCGCGCCGCCTCGCGCGCACGGTCGAAATCGCGCACACAGATGGCGTTGATTGCCCCGTCCTCGCGCTCGATTCGTTCGATCGCCTCCTCCGTCAGTTCTACCGAACTGACCTTGCCTGCGCGCAGGGCCGCTGAAAGTTCTTCCGCAGAAAGAAAACTCCACTCCATTGCGCCGACCATACCGGGGGCGAGGAGTGGTCTAGAGGGTGCGAATGGGACTCTGGGGGAGCGAGGTGTGCCGAAATATGTACGGCGTCGTCTATAAGTCGCTTCAGTTGCGCTACTGCAGTTGAATCACCCAAGGTCAGAAAGGCTTTCAACCTTATGGCTCCCTATAAAAAGCCATGAAATACCCGCCCAGCGCAACAGGATAGTTGTCTCAGTTCTTACCAGCCGCAGCGCCAGATAATTCGCAAATCAGGCGTTGCCCCGAGCACGCGGCAAGTCGCCGCGACCGCGAGATACAGGCAAGTCGCCGCGACCGCGAGATACAGGTGCGCGGCTCGCGAGATACAGGTGCGGCGCTTCAGGGCGTAGCTCTTCGATCCAGCCGGGCATCGCCATGGCGCGAGACCAAGCCCGCGAACCAAACCCAGCAGCGCGGCCATCGGCCCGGTGATCCCAGCGCGCTCCCACAGCACGCCCGCACTCTCTCTCGGGCCCCGCACTGTCTCTCGAGATCCGCACCGGCTCTAGGGCGCGAGAGAGGGTGCGGGTCCCAAGACAGAGTGCGGGGCCCCAGCCCTTCCGGACGCCGCCACGGCGCGAGGCCCAGCGCGCGATCCACACCCACCGGCGCGGCCGGTGATCCCAGCGCGCTCCCGCACTCTCTCTCGGGATCCGCACCGGCTCTAGGGCGCGAGAGAGGGTGCGGGTCCCAAGACAGAGTGCGGGGCCCCAGCCCTTCCGGACGCCGCCACAGCGCGAGGCGCAGCGCGCGAACCAAACTCAGCGGCGCGGCCGCCGGCCCGGTGATCCGAGCGCGCTCCCGCACTCTCTCTCGGGACCCGCACTGTCTCTCGGGATCCGCACTGTCTCTCGGGACCCGCACCGGCTCTAGGGCACGAGAGAGAGTGCGGGGCCCCAGTGAGAGTGCGGGGCTCCAGCCCTTCGCCATGTCGTGGGGCCGAGGGTATCGCGGATTGCACGGCAGGCATCCGTCAGCACGTGCAGTGGAGGTCCCGGCCGTGCAGATACTTTGCGGGAAGGCACTCGAAAATTAGTAGAGCTGCGCTACTGCGCGTAACTACGCTGCTGCCGAACCGTCGTCTACTTAAGGACATTCCGCTGTACATCCGGTGAGACCTCCCCAGCGCTGAATCGTCGCGCGTCGCGCATGTGCGTCGCGCTCCTTCTTGCTGCAAACCTCTCACTGAAACGGGTGTACTTCTATGCTCGACATCTGGGTGGTCGTGCCCACCTGCCTGCCCCTCGTTCGCCGCCGCTGCCACGTGTGCGCGTCCGAGCGTTTCAGGACGAACGGAAAATTCCGCGTCAACGCGAACCACAAGCTCATCGACGCGTGGCTCCTGGCGCTCTGCACCGAGTGCGGGGAAACCACGAAACTCACGGTCCTGGAGCGGATGAATGTTCGCTCCATACGACCTGAACTGCTGGACCTGCTGCACAGCAACGACCTCGGCCTGACCGCAGAGCTGCTCCAGGATCCGGCCGTGCAGCGCCGTAATCGCATCGCCCTCGACTGGGACAACGCCTGGCGCCTCGACACCGGCGGGTCCGACCACACGGACGCCGAGGTGATCGACGTCTCGGTCCGCTTCGCGGCCCGGATCCCGGTCCGGCCGACGCGACTGATCGCGGAAGGCCTCGGTATTTCGCGGGCCGAGGTCGACAGACTCCACACGGAGGGGAATCTGGTGTCGGCAGTCCGCTTGGGCGGCAAGCTCTCCGGCGACTTCACCTTCACGCTCAAACGCTGAGCCCTCGTTGCGGCCTGCCAGCCTGCCCGGCGAAGACCCACCGTGAGGTGGTGACGCCGCCCGCCGTTAGGGCGAGTTCGAAGCGAGCTGCAGTCCGAGCGCGCTGTTCCTGCGCGGGGGATGCGCAGGAACAGCGTTCACGGCTCAGCTCTTCACGAATTCGTAGGTGTAGAAGATGATTCCGTTGCCTACTCGGCGGAGGTCGGTCAGGTGGAGGGGGTGGGGTTCGGTGAGGGTGTCGAAGAGGCGGCGGCCGGAGCCCAGGACGACCGGGAAGACGCATAGGCGGAGTTCGTCGGCGAGGTGGTGTTCGATGAGGGTGTGGAGGAGGGTGTAGCTGCCGTAGACGAGGATTTCGCCGGTCAGGCTCGATTTGAGGTCTGAGATCTGTTGCACCGCATTGCCTTCGAGGACGGTCGAGTTCTCCCAGACGGGCTTGTCGTCGGTGGTGGAGATTACGTATTTGGGCATGGTGCGGGTGCGGTCGGCCCATTCGCCGGGGCGTTCCCGGGTGCCGAACCAGGTATCGGTTCGCCTGCCGAGCAGGAGAGCTTCGGCTGCTAGGGCCTGCTGGGTCGAGAGGGCGTCCCAGGCGGGGACGTCGGATTCGCCGAAGCGGTAGAACCAGCCGCCGCGGTCGGAACCTTCTTTGCCGTCGGGGTCTTCGACCACGCCGTCGAGGGTGGCATTGGTGGTGATCACGATCTTGGCCACGGGTTCTCCTGTCTCCGTTGATGCTTGTCATCGGGTAGACGTCCGGCTCAGCCATGAATTGGGCGGGCAGGTACCGCCCAATTCGCCTACCCGGCGGCGTCGGTATCGGTAAGTGCGTCGAACGAGGCCACGCGGAGAAGAAGGGCGAGGATGCATGGTGATGGAGACGATGGACCTGATCGCGCGGGCTCGGGCCGGCGACCACAACGCGTTCCGCGATCTGGTCCATGGACACTCCCGCGAGTTGCAGGTGCACTGCTATCGCATTCTGGGATCGCTACAGGATGCGGAGGACGCGCTCCAAGAGACCCTCGTGTCCGCGTGGCGTAACCTCGGCGGGTTCAGCGAGCGGTCCTCGCTCCGGACCTGGCTCTACAAGATCGCGACCAATCGGTGTCTGGACATGTTGCGGGCCAACAGCCGCCGCCCCCGCATCGCCCCGCCGCTGCCCGACGTCGCGCTGCCCGCACCCGCCGGCACCGGCGACCCGGCGTGGTTGGAGCCCTATCCCGACGTCCTGCTCGACCGCTGCCCAGGACCGGAGGCCCGCTACGAGACCACCGAGGCCATCTCCATGGCCTTCATCACCGCTTTGCAACTGCTGCCCGCGCGTCAACGCGCCGCGCTCGTCCTCCGCGACGTCCTCGGCTACCACGCCGCGGAGGTCGCCGAGATGCTCGATGCCACAACGGAATCGGTGCAAAGTGCCCTAAAACGCGCCCGTGCTACCGTCGACAACCACCTCGCCGACTCCAGCGGGCCCGCGCGCCGGCCCGGCACCGCCGCCGAACATCGGCTCGTCACCCGGCTCACCGACGCCCTGGAACGCGCCGACCTGGATGCTCTGATCGCACTGCTCGTTACCGACGTGAGACTGTCCATGCCGCCGGTCATGCTGGAGTACCGCGGCATCGAATCAGCCCGCCGCGCGCTCGCCGCCGTCACCTTCCGCCCCGGCCTCACCTATCGCGTGATACCCACCCGCGCCAACGGCCAGCCCGCCTTCGGTCTGTACCAGGCAGACCCGCACGCAGGCGGCCACCGCGCCTACGCCCTCCTGATCATCACCGCGGCCGACGACCACATCACCGCCATCACCTGCTTCAGCACCGACGTCATGCCGCGCTTCGGACTACCCCGAACGCTCCCCGAAACAGAGTGACAGACTGCTACCTCGGAAGACCCAGTGACGCAGAGAGAGTGGACAGATTGCACGGGATATTGCCCAGGTAGTTGATACACGGCTGCGGTTGATCGACCGTCGTGGCCGAGTCGGTTGCCGGGGTGAGGGGAAGACCGGCCGCAGCGGCGGGCGCGACCGCCGAGAACGGTGCAGCCACGAATCCGAACACAGCAATCCAAAGCTTCGGGTTCCGCATGAAGCCGCCTCCCCGTTGTCTCCGTGCCTCCAGTCCTCGGGCCCCCGCGATGTCCGCTCTACACCCGCAATAGGCGGCGACCGAGAGGGATTCGGTGACGGACGCTTCTTGGGCGATGCCGCCGTTAGTTGCTGATGATCGCTTGACCGGCTCCGGACGGGCTCAGGCTCGAGCCGAAGCCGCCCGGGCAGGGGTCTGTCCGGGCGGCATCGGTATCCGAGAGGGCGGGAGGGGCTCCGCCACCGGCGAGTCATGAATCACGGACGCCTCCGTGGTCATTCGGACCGAAATCCGTTGATTCACCGGTGGTTTGCACGCTAGACCGTAAGACGGTTCACCGTCAGCGATTTCGACAAATTGGGTAGATTTGTCTACGTGGAGTACGAAACATCCCATATGTACATGCTGGTCGGGCCGGGATCTGGGGCGCGGAGGGTAGGGATTCAGTTGTGTGCGTTGAGGTGTGACAGCGGGTGCTGAGAGTTCGCGGCCGAGTTGACCACCGTTGTTCGGAAGCCGCGGCGGCGTGAGCGTTTCGGGCGTGCCGAGTCCGGCGTGAACGTCGTAGCGCTCGAATGTCCCGGTCGCGGACGCCGACTACGGAAAAGATCGGTCGCGCGGTCGCGGCTGATGCCGTGGCACACGGGTCGCGCGTCCGACTGTGAACGTGCGCCATAACGCCAGAACCTCGACTCCTGCACCGCCTGGTCGGCGGCCCACGAACTTGCGCGTTCGAGTATGCGGCTCCAAGTCGAAAGTCGCTGCGGCGTGAGCCTGGGTCTGCGACACCGCGAGCGTCGTGATCTCGTTCATACGCAGTTCCAATACCCGTGCGGACGGTTTGGCCGGGGCGTGGACGGGTCGGTGGTACCCGTTCGCGGGGCTGGCGCGCAGTGAGCGGATGCCAGACGACGACATCGTGGTGGC
>NZ_BAGH01000538.1 GCF_000308715.1 Nocardia tenerifensis NBRC 101015 | reverse complement strand
GACCGATCCGCCGGTGCTCGCGGTCAAGGTGCAGGAGATCTTCGGCTGGACCGACGCGCCCCGCCTGGCCGGCGGCCGCGTCCCGATCGTGCTGCACCTGCTCTCACCCGCGCAGCGCCCGGTCGCCGTCACCGCCGATCTGGCCTCCTTCTGGCGCACCGGCTGGCCACAGGTCCGCGCCGACCTGCGCGGCCGCTACCCCAAACACGCCTGGCCGGAGGACCCGGCCACCGTGCCGGCCCACCGCGGCACCGCACGCAATGCGGGGCGTGGGTGACGAACGCCCAATCCGCGCAACGACTTTCGTAGCTCACGCGGGTTCGGGGAGGT
This sequence comes from Nocardia tenerifensis NBRC 101015, assembly GCF_000308715.1. GTDB lineage: Bacteria > Actinomycetota > Actinomycetes > Mycobacteriales > Mycobacteriaceae > Nocardia > Nocardia tenerifensis. The sequence continues at coordinate 8,099 of NZ_BAGH01000538.1, read as the reverse complement.
GGCCGAGGCGGCTCAGCACGCGCTCGCGCAACATCAGATACTCCTGCCACCGATACCGCGTCGGCCCGGGCGGGCGTTCGACCACCCGGACCGCCGAGATCGTCTGCCCCAGCCGGAACTGATCGCGCGTCAGATCCAGCTCGATACCGCTCGCCAACCGGTTCCACCAGTGAAACCCCTGCTGCTCTCCCGCGAGCCACACCTCACCGACCATCAACTCCCCGCCGAACAGGTCGTGCACGAGCAGCGCGGTCACGTCGCAGTGTCCCCACGCCGGGTTATCCGCTTGCCAGCCAGCCCTTTCCAGATCATCCGGCGAGCAGGTGTCCGCCGCCCAGCAGGCCCGGATCGCGTCTGCGATCTCCGTCAAGTCCCACGTCCGCATCCCCGAAGCATCGCATCTCGACCCGGCAACGGCACTGTCGAAAGCCGTGGGGCGCACGTAAAATGGGCCTATCACCTTGGGGGCGCAAGGAGGGGCCATGTCGGGTCCGCGATTTTCCGAACACGGTCGGCGTCGATCCGTCCGGCTGATTCGAGCCGCCACCGTCGTGGCGGTGCTCGGCGGTCTCACCCTGACTCCCACCGAGGCCGGCGCACAGCCCTATCCGATATACGGCGCGATACGGGTCGAATACGACGAGGCCGGCGGGGTCACGTTCTTCGGCGTCGCCTTGAATCCGGAGTCCGACGCCGCGCGCGGCGGGCGCTGGCAGGAGTTCGAGCGCGACAGCTCGATCTATTGGCACCCACTGGTATCCGACGGACACGCCAATCAGATCGGCGGCGCCATCCGCGCCAAATGGGCCGAACTCGGCTGGGAGAACGGCGCATTGCGCTACCCCACCACCCGGGAACTGCCGACCCGTAAACCCGGTCGCTTCAACCATTTCGAGGGCGGCACGATCCACTGGTCGCGGGCGACCGGCGCGCACAACACCTGGGGCGCGATCCGCGACAAGTGGGCGACCCTGTCCTGGGAGGACGGCAAGCTCGGCTTCCCCGCCACCGACGAGTTCCACGCCAAGAACAACGGCGCGGGGCAGCATTTCGAGGGCGGCTCCATCTACTGGTCCGCCGACACCGGCGCCCGCGTGATCAGCGGCGCGATCAGAGACATCTGGGCGAGCCAGAATTGGGAGAACGGCCGCTACGGTTACCCGATCAGCGACGAATACGACTACAACGGCGGCCGGGCACAGGATTTCCAGGGTGGTCGCATCGAATGGTATCCGCCGCGTTGAAATTCTCGGCGTTCGTCAACGATCCGGGGTGAGCGGCGGTTTGAGGTCCAGCACGGGTGTCCCGTCGAATGCCTCCAGATTCCGGACGTGGATACGCGTGCCGGTGATGGCGAGAATATGGACGTGGTGCAGCCCGATCGGGTTGGGCCGGTGCGGCGCGCGGGTGGCGAAGACGCCGGTGATCGGCCGGGTGGTGTCGCCGCGCGGATGGACGGTGAGCGTATCGCGGTCGGCGCGGTCGAGCCAGGTCAGCACGAGCACGTCCGTGCCGGCGGTGAGGCCGTCCAGGGCCGCGGCGTAGCGGTCGTCGAGGACCAGCCAGGCCTGCGGGGCGCCCTCGTCGGGCTGGCGTGGCGCGTCGCCGAGTTCGGTGAGTTCGGATTCGACGTGCCCGATCGGGTGCAGCAGGTAGTTGTTCACCTCGGTCATCCTGAAACCTCGAGCGCACTGTAGGTCAAGAGTGCTCGGCGGCCGTATTGTCTCGCGCGGAACGGCGGATCACGCGCGTTGACGGCCGCCCGGTTTCGTGTGATGGGACACGGTAGTAAACCATCGGGCGGCCCTGAGGCACAATGTGACCGTGAGCGACTTGCAGGGCCCCGGCGACAACAGGTTCGATGCGGTGGAACGGTTGCGCAGGAACCCGGAGGGCAGGAAGGCCGCCGACACCGGGTCCTGCGAGGCGGGAAACGCCACGTCCAAGCTCATTCGGCTGCCGCATCGGCCGCGGCGGATGACCGACAGCGCCGGCGACCGGCCGCGTAAGACCTGGCAGCCGGAGGGCCCGTCCGCCTTCGATCCCGCCCCGACCAGGCCCGTCATGCGCTCCGAGCTGCAACGCGAGACCGGGGCATGGCCCGTCGCCTTCGCTCCGGGGTGGCAGCCCACGTCCGACGACGCCGCGGACCGGGCCGAACACGACGGAAGTGTCATCGATTTCAACGCGTTGCGCCGGAAGCGGGCCGGTGGTGAGGCGCCGGCGTCGGGTATTCGGCGCGTGGCCAAGCCGCGTCGAATCGACCCGGGTAAGTCTTGATCCGCAGGGCGGTTTCCCGCCCGTTCTAGCGGTTTCGCGAATCGGTTTCACCGCTTATCTCGCATGTAGTCCTCGGCGGACCCAGGCCCGAAGATGTTACGTAAATCATACAGTATCAGCCTCGTATCGTAGTGTTACGCTTCTCGTACTATATGACTCTCGAACGGGACACCTCATGTACCTCGTAACCGGAGCGACCGGCGTCATCGGCCGCCCGCTCGTCCAAGCGCTGCTCTCCGAAGGCGCGGGGATCCGTGCCGTTACCCGCGACGCTGACCGCGCCGACTTCCCAGACGGTGTGGAACCTGTTGCGTCCGAAGCGATCCGGCGAGCGCTGCGCGGCGTTCACGGCCTCTTCGTGCATCCTCGCGCCGCCGAGGACGACCTCGGCAAGCTCCTGCGGCTCGCCGCCGAGGAGGGCGTGCCGAAGGTGGTCGTCATGTCGGCGATCAACGTCGACGATCCCTTCGATCATCAACCGTCGCGCTACAACGGCGACCGCAACACCGAGGTGGAGCGCGCCGTCACCGCGAGTCCGCTGCCGTGGATCGCGGTGCGGCCCAGTTCTTTTGCGATGAACACCCTGGCGATGTGGCGCGGCCAGATCGCGTCCGGCGCCGTCGTCCGCGGACCCTACGGCAGCTTCGCCGAGGCGGTGATCCACGAGCGCGACGTCGCGGAGGTCCTCGCGCGTGCGTTGATGGACGACGGTCTGCTCGGCCGAACCATCTCCATCACGGGGCCCCAGGCGCTCAGGCTGGACGAGATGGTGCCCCTCATCGGCGCGGCGATCGGCAGGCCGCTGCGGTTCGAGGAGGTCCCGGCCGAGGCCGCGGCCCAGGGGATGATCCGCAACGGCCTCGACGAGAGGTTCGTTCGAGCGCTCATGGCGCGGTACCGGCGCGAGCTGGAGCGGCCGCCCACGGTGACGGCCGAGGTCGAGACGATCCTCGGCCGCCCCGCCCGCACCTTCGCCGCGTGGGCCGGCGACCATGCGGGTGAGTGGTCATGACGAAATACACACGCTTGGTCAGCCTGCTGTTCACCGGTGTCTTCGCTGGATTCCTCACGGGCGTAATGATTTTGGAGCTGTCTCTGCGCGAGTTCGACGGAATCGTCTACACCCAGGTCAGACTGGTCGAGCTCGACTCCCTCGACCGGCTCGCCGTCGTCACGCTCTTCCCGGCCCTGATCGCGACGGCGCTCCTGACCTACCGCACGTTCCGAACGAACACCCGATGGTTGACGGTCGCCGCGCTCGCGCTGCTGGTCCTGCTCTTCGCCCTCACGATCGCGGTCAACCTTCCGATCAACATCGACCAGGCCGACTGGAGCGTCCAGTCCCCACCCGCCGACTGGTCCTGGGTCCGGGATCGCTGGCAGATCGCGCACGCCGTCCGCACGACGGCCGCGCTGCTCGCCTTCGGATGTCTCGCGTTCGCCGCGGTCCAGCCCAGCCGAAGTCGTTGCGGCGCCGGGCTATTCCGTTCGCCTTTCGATGAACGTGAAAACGGCTCCGCCATAACATGATCCGGCAACGAACGGCAACCCCTGAATAGCATTGGCACGCGGTGTTCCGCGAGCGGTCGCAAAACCTTGCGGAACAGACTGCCAGGTGCAAAAATTCATTGGATCCTGGATCCAATCTCAAATCCGGTTGGCATGCAGAGCGATCCGACCACTCCGTCCCGACGTCGAACACTGCGTTGAGGCGTGGCCGAAGGGGGCAACCTGTGGACATCGATGCTTTTCTGGCCGAGCCCGGGCGTAGTGACGCGACCAACGACGTTCGGAAGCTGATCGACCAGCTCGATATTCAGTACATCTATGTGCAATTCGTGTCGGTCACCGGTCGGGTCGTCGGCAAGGGCATGCCCGCCTCGCGCTGGGAGGACCTGGCGACCCGCGGCGTGCAGATGGTGTACGGGGCGGTCGCCAATGTCGCCACCGACCGGCGCGGCCGCTACCTCGGCTACGGCCCCGAGGCGTCGGAGCTGATCGCCATACCGGAGCCGGAGACCTTCGCCCAGCTGCCCTGGGACGGCCGGGTCGCGCGGGTCTTCGCCCGCCTGTTCCGCAATCGCGAGGAGGTCGAAAACCCCGGCGCCGCACTGTCTTCGGACTGCCGGGGCAACCTGGCCCGGTTGCACGCCGCGTTCACCGACCGGCACGACATGCACCTGCGGGTCGGCACCGAGCCCGAGATGATGTGGCTGCGCCGCGACGCCGACAACGCGTTGGTCGGCGTGTCCAAGCCGTACTGCTACCACGTGGACCAACTCGAGGAGCTCCGCGACATCAGCCTGCGGGTGCTGACCTACGGCCGGGCACTGGGTTTGGACATGATCCAGGGCGACCACGAGGACGCGCCGGGCCAGCTCGAGCTGAACTTCCGCTTCGACGATCCGCTGCGCAACGCCGACCGGCTCATCACCTACCGCCAGATATGTCGCCAGGTGGCACGGGAATTCGGCGTGATCGCCTGCTTCATGACCAAGCCGTTCCCCGGTCTGTCGGCCTCCGGCTGCCATCACAACCTCTCGCTCTGGCGCGGCGGCGAGGACGAGACCGTCGCGATGGCGACCGATACCACCGTGCCCGGCGTGCGGCAGTACCGCGCGGGCGGGGTGAACCTGCTGACCGACGGGCGAGTGCCAGGCGCAAACCCTCAGCGGCTCAACGGTATCGGCGAACGCATGGTGGGCGGGGTGGTCACCCATCTGCCCGCGCTCACCGCGCTCGCCGCCTCGACGGTGCACTCCTACCGGCGCATGTGGGATACCGGGTTCTGGGCGCCGCTGACCGCCGGCTGGGGTTTCCAGAACAGGACGTGTGCGGTCCGGGTGTCGGCGCCCGACCGGGTCGAGTATCGCGCGGCCGACTCGATGGTCAACCCGTACCTGATGGCCGCGGGCCTGCTCGCCGCGATGGACGACGGCCTGGCCAACGACCTGAATCCCGGCCCGCCGTCGAGCGCCAACACCTATGACAGCGCACCGGAGCAGCAGCGGAGCCTGCCGATGAATCTCGGTGCGGCGCTTGCGGAATTGGACGCGGACGAGGTCGTGCGCGCGGCGCTGCCCGGCGATATGTACCGCGTATACACCGCGCACAAACGCGATGAATGGGAACGATTTCTGGCCACGACCAGCGAGTGGGATTTCGACTTCTATCTCGACTACGTGTCGTGACCTGTCCGCTCGGTATCGGGACCGGGCGGCGACCATAGAAGAGGATTACGATGACGTCATCTATTCATACCGAACTCTTCGGCGCCTTACCCGTCGACCGTTTCGCCGACGATCCGGTGGTCATGCTTCCCGGCAGATCGACGGCGGATCTGGCGCCGGATATCGGCGCCGGATTGGCCGAGCTGGCGGCCGATTTCGATGATCTGGGCGACGACCGCTGGCTGCAAACGGAGTATGTCTTCCGGAAACGCCGGTTCAGCCTTTTCGCGGCGGACACCGCCGAGCGCCGGATCGAGAAGCTGGAGCACCGGGCGTTCTATCAGGAGGCGGAGGTCAATCCGTACGCGGGCGGATTCGAGCGGAAATTCGAGCCGCTGGCCGAGCGCACGACCCGGAATCCTTTTCTGCACCAGTTGATGTGGGACGTGCTGGCGGTACTTCCGGAGGCCAGGGTGAGCGCGGCGCGCCACTGGGAGATCGGGGTGCATCTGCTGCGGATCGTCGCCCTCCCCGACAAACCCGGATATCCGGCGCCGGAGGGCATGCACCACGACGGGCACGCCTTCACCTCGATCTCATTGATCAATCGGGTGAACGTCGCGGGCGGGCGCAGTCTGTTCGCCGATCTGGATCGCGTGGTGTATCGCAAACTCGAATTGGAGGCGCCGATCGACACGGTGGTGTTCGAAGATCCGCGCTGCCTGCACGACGTGACACCCGTGACGGTGGCCGACGGCGCGACCGTCGCCACCCGTGATGTCTGCGGTTTCTCGCTGAATCCGCTTCCGGTCGAGTCTCGCTCGGACCTACCGGCCGCCGCCGGGCAGGCCCGATGACCGAAATGGCCACCGCCCCCACGCCGGAGCTGCGGGCGGCGGGGACCCATCTGCTCGTCGACCTCATCGGCGCGAGCCGCCTCGACGACCCGGCGCTCATCGAGCAGGTGCTGCGCGAGTGCGTCCGGGCCACGAAGGCCTCGCTGCTGTATATCTACGTGCACCATTTCGGCGGCGCCGGCGGGGTGACGGGCGTCGCGGTCCTCGCGGAGTCGCATATCAGCATTCACAGCTGGCCCGAGCACGATTTCGCCGCGGTGGACGTCTTCACCTGCGGTACCACCGACCCGGAGATGGCGATTCCGGTGCTCGAGGCGAACTTTCGGCCGAAACGGGTCACCGTGCAGTGGTTGAAACGCGGGCGCGCCGCGTTCGCCGCGGCGAACCAGTTCGCCCCGATAACGGCCGAGACAACATCGCAGTAGCGCGAAGGAGACATCATGTCGGAGAACGGGAATCGCCGTGAACTCATGCGACACGTGTACGTGGACATCTGGATCGGTGAACTGTGGAACCACGGCGACCCGGCGGGCAGCCGCGTGCTGTCGGAGAATTTCTTCGACCATCGCCCCATAGACGCGTTCCCGAATACGAAGGACGGGCACGTGGCCATGGCGATCGACTGGAATCAGGCCTTTCCCGACTTCACCTTCGTCATCGAGGAGGTACTCGTGGACGGCGACAAACTCGTTGCCAGATACAACTCCTCGGGAACGCATACCGGCGTGCTCTCCGGAATCGCCGGGACCGGGCGCGCGGTATCGCTGTCGGGGATCGATATCATGCGCTTCGACGCCGACAACCGCCTCGCGGAGTGGTGGCACAACGAGGATATGTACGGTCTGATGCAACAAATTACGGAGTAGCACATGGAGCAGCGCCGGTACTTCGAACAACTCGACGCCATCGATCCACTGCTCGACCTGCGTGCGCTGTTCGACCTGCGAGACGATCGCGTGTTCTTCAACGGGAATTCGCTGGGGCCGCCGCCCCGCGCGACCGCCGACCGGCTCGACGAGGCCCTGCGGCGCTGGCGCGACGATATGAACGCCGGCTGGTGGGATCACCAGTGGTTGCAACTGCCGACGGTGACCGGCGATCGCATCGGCGCGCTGCTCGGCGCGGCACCCGGTCAGGTCGCCGTCGGGGAGTCCACCTCGGTCAATCTGTTCAAATTGCTGTGCGGCGCAATGGAATTGCAAACCGATGCGCGGTCAGTGATCCTCACCGACCGCGACAACTTCCCGAGCGATCTGTACATCGCCGACGGTGTCACGCGGTACGTTCACCGGCAGGCGACCGTGCGCCGGGTGCCCACCGAGGAGATCGGCGAGCACATCGACTCCGACGTCGCGGTGGTCATGCTCAGCCACGTCGATTACCGCACCGCGCAACTATTTCCGATGCGCGAGATCAACGAGCGGGCGCACGACGCCGGAGCCCTCGTGCTGTGGGACCTCTCGCACAGCGCGGGCGTCGTGCCTCTCGAATTGGACGCCGCGGGTACCGATCTGGCGGTCGGCTGTGGGTACAAGTACCTCAATGGCGGACCGGGCGCGCCCGGATACATGTACGTCGCCCATCGGCTGCTGCCGCGCTTCGAACAGCCGGTCACCGGCTGGCTGGGGCATACGCGGCCGTTCGACTTCACCCCCGGCTATGCCCCGGATCCGGGCGCGGCCCGCCTGACCACCGGCTGCCCGCCGCTGCTGAGCCTGCTCGCCCTGGACGAGGGCGTCCAGCTCACCGCGCGGGCCGATCCGGCGGCGGTGCGCGCCAAATCCCTAGCGCT
>NZ_BAGH01000539.1 GCF_000308715.1 Nocardia tenerifensis NBRC 101015 | reverse complement strand
TCAGCGCCGTCGAGTTCCGCAACGCGCTGGCGGAGGCGGTCGGCCTGCGCCTGCCCGCCACGCTGGTCTTCGACTATCCCAACGCGCAGTCCGTCGCCGAGTACGTGGCCGGGCTCCTCTCGGGCGCGGCGGCAAGCACCCGGGCCGTCGCGGCCACATCCGGCAATCCCGACGAGCCGATCGCCATCGTCGGCATGGCCTGCCGCTATCCCGGCGGTGTCGATTCGCCGGAGGGCCTGTGGCGCTTGGTCGCCGAGGGCGTGGACGCCGTCGGCGAGTTCCCGGCCGACCGGGGCTGGGACGTCGGCAGGATCTACGACCCCGAGCCCGGCGTCGCCGGGAAGAGCTACGTGCGCGAGGGCGGATTCCTTTATCAGGCGGGCGGTTTCGATCCGGCGTTCTTCGGCATCAGCCCGAACGAGGCGTTCGGAATGGACCCCCAGCAGCGGCTGTTACTCGAATGCTCCTGGGAGGCTTTCGAACGGGCCGGGATAGATCCGAATGCCTTGCGCGGCAGCGACACCGGCGTGTTCGCGGGGATGATGTACCACGACTACGCGGCCAACAGTGCGACCGGCGCGATAGCCTCGGGGCGGCTGTCCTACGTGTACGGGCTGGAAGGGCCCTCGGTGACGGTGGATACGGCGTGCTCGTCGTCGCTCGTCGCCCTGCATCTGGCGAGTCAGGCGCTGCGGTCGGGTGAGTGCTCCTTGGCGCTGGCCGGCGGCGTCGCGGTCATGGCGACGCCGGACCCCTTCATCGAGTTCAGCAGGCAGCGTGGGTTGTCGGCGGACGGGCGCTGTCGGTCCTTCGCCGCCGACGCCGACGGCACCGGCTGGTCCGAGGGCGTGGGTGTGCTTGTGGTGGAGCGGCTTTCGGACGCGCGCCGCCTCGGACATCCGGTGCTGGCACTGGTCCGCGGTGTCGCGGTGAATCAGGATGGCGCGTCCAATGGTTTGACCGCGCCGAACGGTCCGTCGCAGCAGCGGGTGATCCGGCAGGCCTTGGCGAACGCGGGGCTGTCGTTCGCCGACGTCGATGCGGTGGAGGCGCACGGAACCGGCACCAAGCTGGGCGATCCCATCGAGGCACAGGCCTTGCTGGCCACCTACGGTCAAGAACGGTCGCAGGATCGCCCGCTGTGGCTGGGGTCCATCAAGTCCAATATCGGGCACGCGCAAGCCGCCGCGGGCGTCGGCGGCATCATCAAAATGATCATGGCCATGCGGCACGGTGTGCTGCCCAAGACCTTGCACGTGAACGAGCCGACCCCACAGGTGGATTGGTCCGAGGGCGCGGTCGAGCTGCTCACCGAGGCCAGGCCGTGGCCGCGACTCGACCGGCCCCGGCGCGCGGGCATCTCTTCGTTCGGTATCAGCGGCACCAACGCACATGTTGTCATCGAGCAAGGACCGGACACCGACCCAGCCGAGACACCCGGCTCGGCCACCGTGGTTCCCTGGCTCCTGTCCGCGAAAACCAGCCGGGCGCTGACCGACCAGGCGCAGCGGCTGCGCTCCTTCCTCGCCGACCACCCGGACGCGAAGCCCGTGGACATCGCGTTCACCTTGGCGACCGACCGCGTGGCGTTCCAGCACCGCGCGGCCGTGATCGGCTCCAGCAGAGCGGATTTCGCGACCGCGCTCGCCGACCTCGACGTCGTACCGTTGTCGGCGGCGGCGGGTAAGACCGCGATGGTGTTCTCCGGTCAGGGCGCGCAGCGCCTCCGGATGGGTCAGCGGCTGCACGCCGAGTACCCGGTGTTCGCCGAGGCTTTCGACGCCGTGGCGGCCGAACTCGAACCGTGGCTGGATCGTCCGCTGCGCGAGGTGGTCTGGGGTGATGACCCCGATCTACTCGACCAGACCCGGTGGACTCAGCCGGGCCTGTTCGCCGTAGAGGTCGCCCTGTTCCGCCTGCTCGAATCATGGGGCGTGCGGCACGATTTCGTGGCCGGACACTCGATCGGAGAACTGACGGCGGCCTACGTAGCCGGGGTCATGTCGCTGCCGGACGCCGCACGGTTGGTCGCGGCGCGCGGCCGGCTGATGCAGAGCCTGCCGGACGGCGGCGTGATGATCGCCGTGCAGGCGAGCGAGGCCGAGATCGTCCCGGACCTCGTCGAAGGGGTGAGCATAGCGGCGATCAACGCGCCCGGCTCGGTGGTGCTGTCCGGAGCGGCCGAGCGGGTGATCGCCGTGGCGAGCGGATGGGAGGCGAAGGGCCGCAAGACTACTCGGCTCCGGGTATCGCACGCCTTCCATTCGGCCCTGATGGAGCCGATGCTGGCGGAGTTCGCCGCGGTCGCCGAGACGATCGCCTACCGGGCGCCGGAGCTGCCCGTGGTGTCGAACCTCACCGGTCGGCTCGTGGAGCGTTTCGACGCCGACTACTGGGTCCGCCATATCCGGGAGACCGTGCGATTCGCCGACGGGGTGCGCTGCTTGGCGGACGCGGGCGTCTCCCGGTTCCTGGAGATCGGGCCGGACGCCGTGCTGGCGACCATGGTTCGGCAGACCTTGGACGAAATCGCCTCCACCGGAGGCGGGTTCGGCGATACCATCGATCATGGCCCCTCGGTACTGCCGACACTGCGCGCGCACCGCGACGAGACGAGCGCCGTGGTCACCGCGCTCGCTCGCCTGCACGGTTCGGGCGCGCCGGTGGACTGGGCCCGGTTCTTCGCCGGCTCCGGCGCCCGGCGCGTCGACCTGCCGACCTACCCCTTCCAGCACGAAACCTACTGGCTCACCGGCGATTCGCCGCAGGACGATCCAGCCTCGATAGGCTTGGACGCGGTAGACCACCCGCTGCTCGGGGCGCGGGTGGTACTTCCGGACGGCGCGACCATGCTGACCGGCCGGCTCTCGGTGGACACCCAGCCCTGGCTGGCCGAGCACCGCGTCGGCGGCTCGATTCTGTTCCCCGGCACCGGCTTCGTCGAACTGGCCGTGCGCGCGGGCGACGCGGTGGGCTGTGCCGTACTCCAGGAGCTGGTCCTGCACGCGCCGCTGGTGCTGCCCGAACAGGGCGGCGTCCAATTGCAAGTCATGGTCGGCGAGCCGGACGAGTCCGCCACCCGCACTGTGACCATCCACTCCCGGCACGGCGAGCAGCCGTGGACCCTGCACGCCCGCGGCGTCCTCGCCGAACACGCACCGCGACCGTCCTTCGACCTGATGCACTGGCCACCCGCGAACGCGACACCCGTCGACCTCGCTGACGCCTATGAAACGTTGGCGGACAACGGATATCACTACGGACCCGTGTTCCGCGGCCTGCGCGCGGCGTGGACCGCCGGGGACGACCTGTACGCCGAGGTCGCGCTGCCCGACACCGCCGGCGACGAGGCCGCGCGGTACGGCATCCACCCCGCGCTCCTCGACGCCTGCCTGCACGCCCTGCGATTCGGCGGAGCGGCCGACGACGCGGAACTCGTCCTGCCGTTCTCCTGGACCGACGTGGCCCTGCACGCCGGGGGAGCGTCGGTTCTCCGCGTCCGCATCACCGACCTCGGCGCGGACAGCGCGGCCTTCGCCATCGCCGACGGCACCGGCAGACCCGTGCTGTCCGTAGGGGCACTCATGTCACGGCCCGTACCCGCCGCGCAGTTGAATCAGGCGACCTCGGCCTTCCACGACGACCTGTTCGAGGTGGCGTGGTCACCCGTCCCGCTCGCCCCCGCCGAGGTCTCGATGGCCGACTGGTCCACGGTCGCCGCGGGCGGCCCGGTTCCCGAGCTCGTCGTCCTGACCGTCGACCCCGGCAACGACGCCGCCGCGGTCCACGCGACAACCCACCACGTGCTCGCCGTCCTCCAGAACTGGCTGGCCGACGCACGATACGACCAGTCGGCCCTCGCCGTCGTCACCCACGGAGCCGTCGCCCGAGAGAACGAGGACGTGACCGACCTCGCGGGCGCCGCGGTATGGGGCCTGGTGCGCTCCGCCCAATCCGAGGACCCCGGCCGAATCATGCTGGCGGACACCGACGATTCCCTCGAACTCCGCGCCGCACTGGCGCGCGGCGAGACCCAGGTCATGGTGCGAGACGGCGCGGTGTTCACCGCGCGCCTTGGGAGGATTCCGGTCGCCGAGCCCGGCGAGGGTGAAAAGCCAGGGGAGGACGGCAGGCTCGACGAAAGTGGGAAGCTGGATCACAACGGCAGACCCGGCGCGATCGGCAAGCTCGGCGAAGGCGAGAGGCACAGTGGCGGCATCGATTTCGGCGCGGGCCAGGTGCTCGTGTCCGGTGCGTCCGGACGGCTCGGCAAGCTCCTGGCCCGGCATCTGGTCGACCGTGGCGCACGACAGCTGATGCTGGTGAGCCGTCGCGGCCCGGCTGCCGACGGGATGGCCGAGCTGAGCGCGGAACTGACCGATCTCGGTGCCGAGGTGGAGTTGATCGCCTGCGATCTGGCCGATCGCGCCGCGGCGGCACGGCTGCTGGATGGACGCGCGCTCTCGGCGGTCGTGCACGTCGCGGGCGTCCTGGACGACGCGGTCATCGGATCGCTGACGCCGGAGCGCATGGATACCGTGCTGCGACCGAAGGTGGACGCGGCACTGCATCTGCACGAACTCACCGCGGACCTGTCGGCCTTCGTGCTGTTCTCCTCCATCTCCGGCGTCTTCGGCAACCCGGGCCAGGGCAACTACGCGGCCGCCAACGCCTTCCTCGACGCGCTCGCGACCCATCGCCGCGCGCACGGTCTGCCCGCGCAGTCGCTCGCCTGGGGGATGTGGGGCGGCGCGACCGGCATGGCGGGCGGCCTCGACGATGCCGACCGGAAACGCCTGGCGCGCAACGGTATCGAGGCGCTCACGGAGGAACGGGGCCTCGCGCTATTCGACACCGCGACCGCTCTCGACGCCCCGGTCCTCGCCGCGGTCCGGCTCGACCGCACCGCCCTCGCGGCGGCGGGCAGCGACCTGCCGCCCCTGTTCGACGGCCTGGTGACCACCGTGCGCAGGCGCACCGCCGCGGGCACCGTGGACGCCGGCTCGCTGCGCCGCGCACTCGCCGGCCTCGACGAGGACGCACAGGTGGCGCACCTGGTCACGGTGATCCAGCGGGGCGCGGCGGCGCTGCTCGGCCACGCCGACCCCGCCGATATCGACCCGGCGCGCGACTTCCTGGAGACCGGTTTCGACTCGCTCGCCGCCATGGAGCTGCGCAACACGCTCGGCAAGGCGCTCGGCCTGCGACTGCCGCCGATGGTGGTGTTCGACAACAAGAGCCCGGCCGAACTGGCCAGGTTCCTGCGGGCCGAACTCGACGCCGACCCCGCAGCGACCCAGCCGCCGACCAACCGGTCCGGCGGGGCCGACACGATCAGCGCGCTCTTCCGCGCCGCGGTCTACGCCGACCGGCTCCCGCAGGGCTTCGAGCTGCTGACCGCGACGGCGGCCCTGCGCCCGAGCTTCGCCTCGGCCGCCGACCTCGACACCGGTACGCAACCCCTGACTTTGGCCGAAGGGCCCGCGGATCCGCGCCTGATCTGTATCAGTACCCCCATGGCGACGGGCGGCGTCTTCCAGAACGCCCGCCTCGCCGCCGGATTCCGCGACCTCCGGTCGGTGCTCGCCGTCCCGCTGTCCGGCTTCGCCGCGGGCGAGCCGCTGCCCGCCACGGCCGCGGCCGCGATCGAGGTGATCGCGGACAGCGTGCTGGCCGCCGCCGACGGCAAACCCTTTGCGGTGCTCGGGTATTCGGCCGGCGGCACGCTCGCCTACGCCGTCGCCGAGCATCTGGAGGAGCGCGGCGTCGTGCCCGCCGGGGTGGTGCTGCTCGACACCTATCGCAGCGAGGGCGGCGGCGATATCGGCATCGCGAAGGAACTCGTCTTCGGAATGCTGGACATGGAGTCGGCGTTCGGCGGCTTCGACAGCGCACGGCTGTCCTCGATGGGTCGCTACGCCGACCTGCTGCGCGGGATAGCGCCGGGGCGGATCGCCGCGCCCGTCCTGTTCGTGCAGTGCCTCGAGTCGTTCTTCGGCGAACCGGCGGACGCCGCGGACATCGGCTGGCAGGCCCAACCCTGGGACGACACCCAGACGCTGCGCACCGTCGCGGCCAATCACTTCACCATGCTCGAATCCCAGGCGGGTGCGACGGCGGAGGTGATCGAGCACTGGCTCGACGCGCTGCCGCGCACCGCTCCCACACCGTGACGAGGTAACGACGATGACCACCGCCCCAGCACCCACCGTGAAAGGCACCGCGCCGTTCGGCGAGTTCACTACCTGGTATCGCGTGACCGGCGAATTGGGCAGGGGCGCAACGCCCTTGGTCGTCGTGCACGGCGGGCCCGGCAGCACGCACGACTACCTGGCCAACCTCGCCGCGCTGGCCGAGGACGGCAGGCCGGTGGTGCACTACGACCAGATCGGCAACGGCGGCTCGACCCACCTGCCCGACCGCGACGCCTCGTTCTGGACGGTGCGACTGTTCCTCGACGAGCTCGACAATCTGTTGCGGCACTTGGGCATAGCCGACGACTACGTGTTGTTCGGGCAGTCCTGGGGCGGCATGCTCGTCGCGAAGCACGCGGCGGGCCGCCCGGCCGGGCTGCGCGGGCTGGTCATCGCCGACGCGCCCGCCTCCTACCCGCTGTGGCGGGCGGAGATGAAGGCGCTGCGGGCCGCGCTGCCGCCCGGCGTCGACGCCACGCTGGCGCGACACGAGGCCGCGGGCACCACGCGGTCCGAGGAGTACTACGCGGCCATGAAGCCGTTCTACGAGAAGCATGTCTGCCGCCTCGTGCCGTGGCCGCGCGACTACCTCGCCTCGTTCTACGAGATCTACAACGACCCCACCGTGTACTACACGATGAACGGGCCGAGCGAGTTCCACGTGATCGGCACGCTGCGGGACTGGTCGGTCGAGGACTGCTGCGCCGATATCGCGGTCCCCACGCTGCTCGTCTCCGGCCGCCACGACGAGGCGACGCCCACCACCATGCGGCCGTTCGAGCGGCTCATCCCGGACGTGCGCTGGGTGCTGTTCGAGGAGTCGAGCCACCTGCCGCACCTCGAGGAGCCGGAGCGATTCCGCGCGGTGCTGCGCGCGTTCCTGACCGATCTCGGGTGAGGTCGCGGGGGTGTGCCTAGGGGCGAGTTAGGGGTTCTGAGGGTCGGCGCCCGACGGGACACTGACACCGAATGGACGTCTTCCCGGCAGAACAGGACCCAATCATGGACATCGGCCGCAACGCTGAATCGGCAATCGTCTTCCCTGGCATGGGCCCGACCGCCTTCGGCGACGTCGCCAAGTTCATGGTGGTCAACTCGCACGCCCGCAAACTGCTCGCCGAGGCCGACGCCGTGCTCGGCTACTCGCTGTTCGATCGCTACCGCGAAACACCGGGGGACTACACCGAATTCGCGCAGGTGGCGTTCCTGGTGAACTGCCTGGCGCTGGCCGAGGGCGCGACCGGCACGCTCGACGCGCCGCCGCGGCTGTGCGTCGGGCCGAGCTTCGGCGGCAAGGCGGCCGCGGTGCACGTGGGGTCGCTGACCTTCGCCGAGGCGGTGTGGATGACGTCGCGGTGGGCGCGCTGCCTCGACGAGTACTTCGCGGTCGAGCAGCGCGACGTCGTCACCCAATCCTTCGCTCGCACACCGGAACCCGTGCTCGCCGAGGCGCTGGCGGAGCTGGACGCCCGCGGCGAGTGGTACGAGCTGTCCTGCTACGTCGACGACGACTTCTACCTGGTGACGCTGCACGAGGACAGCGCGGAGGCGCTGCGCAAGCGGCTGCGTTCGATGGGCGGGCTGCCGCTGTACGCCATGCGACCGCCCATGCACGCCAGCGTGTTCGGGCCGCTGCGCGACCGGGTCGAGGAGGAGGTGTTCGGGCGGCTCGCGTTCGCCGACCCGGCCGTTGCGGTGGTCGCGGACCAGGACGGCTCGGTGCTGCGCACCGGGGCGCAGATCAGGGACATGCTGCTGGCGGGTTTCGTGCGGCCGGTGCGCTGGCCTCGCGTGGTGGAGACGTTGCGCGACAACGGAATCGGCACGCTGCTGGTGTGCGGCCAGGACAGCATGTTCACCAGGGTCGGGTGCACGACGCGCAATTTCGAGGTCGCCGCGGTGAATCCGCGGACCGCCCTGCGGCCGCGCAGGCGGATCGCCTCGTGACGCGGCCGCTTCGGGCGGCGCTGTTGCCCCGGCTCGCGGCACGGGGCTCGATCAGCTTGCGGGAGCGGTCATCTCGGTCAGCGTCGCCCACAGCACGGCGGGGGTGGCGAAGGTGTCCATGTTCAACAGATCGTCCAGGAATCGGACGTCGTACGCGTCTTCCAGTTGCGCGAGCAACTCCACCGTGCCGACCGAGTCGAGCCCGAGATCGCGCAGATTCTCCGCGCCGTCCAATGGCTCGTCGACGGACAGGAATGGCAAGAAGCCGCGCAGCAGTTCCTCGAATTTATCGTCCCACATAACTCATCCCCGGTCGGC
>NZ_BAGH01000540.1 GCF_000308715.1 Nocardia tenerifensis NBRC 101015 | reverse complement strand
TGCCGCGCTGCCCGTGGTGTCGATCCTCGGGCTGCAATTCGCGGTCCTGATCGTCGGGGCCGTGGTGATCGAGCGGGTGTTCACCCTGCCCGGCGTCGGCAGCATGCTGCTGACCGACGTGGCGAACCGGGACCTGGTCAAGGTTCAGGGCGAGGTGTTGCTGATCGTCAGCGCGGTGCTGGCGATCGGCTTCGCCGTCGACATCGTGCACCGGCTCATCGACCCGCGGCTGGAGGCCAGGCTGTGATTCGCGCCGTCAACAGACCCAAGTGGCTGCGCAGGCGCCGCGCGGTGCAGGTCGCGCTCGCGGCCCTGATCCGAAGGCCCAGTGGGGTTTTCGGGCTGCTCATGATCGCCGCGCTGGTGGTCGCCAGCGCGGTGGCGCTCTGGTGGACTCCCTACGATCCGCAGGCCACCGACCTCACCCGCGCCTGGTTGCTGCCGTTCAGCAACGGCCATGTGCTCGGGACCGACCGGGTCGGGCACGACGTGTTCAGCCAGCTGCTGGCCGGCGCCTGGCAGACCCTCGCGGTGGCGCTGGTCGTCGCCGGGATCGCGGGTACCCTCGGCCTGATCCTCGCGCTGGCCACCCAGTTGACGCCGCACCCGGTCGCCGCGGTGGTGGTGCAGCTGATCGACATCATGATCGCGTTTCCCGCGCTGCTGCTCGCGATGGTGCTCGCGGCGGTCTACGGCGGATCGATGATGACGGTCGCCATCGCCATCGGGATCAGCTCCGGCGTCGCGGTGGCCCGGGTGGCGCGCGGCGAGGTCGCGCGGGTGTTGAACAGCGATTTCGTGCTGGCAGCGCGGGCGGCCGGCGCGTCCACCGCGCGGATCGTGCGCCAACATCTGCTGCCCGGCATCGCGCCGACGCTGATCGTGCAGCTGTCCTGGGTGATGGCCCTCGCGGTGCTCGCCGAGGCGGCGCTGACCTATCTCGGTTACGGCAGTTCGCCCTCCGCGCCGTCCTGGGGCGGCATCCTGCGCGCGCAGCAGGACTACATCAAGGTGCGGCCGCTGCTGGTGGTGTGGCCGGGCCTCGCGGTGGCGCTCACCGTCCTCGGCTTCAATCTGCTCGGCGACGCCCTGCGCAGCGTCACCGATCCGCGCCTGCGCAAAGGGGTCCCGAAGCGATGACGCTCCTGAAGGTGACAGGCTTGACGGTGGAGATCGACGATCGGGTGCTGCTCGACGACGTCGATTTCAGCATCGACGCCGGCGCGCGACTCGGCCTGATCGGGGTCTCCGGATCCGGGAAATCGCTTCTCGCACTGGCGATCCTGGGCCTGCTGCCGGAGGAGGCACGGGTGCGCGGCAGCATCGTGCTCGACGGGGTCGAGCTGGTCGGCCGCCGCGATCGCGAACTGTCGAAGATCCGCGGCAGCCGCATGGCCATGGTGTTCCAGGAGCCGCTCTCGGCGCTGAACCCGCTCATGCGGGTCGGCAGGCAGATCGCCGAACCCCTTCGGCTGCATCAGGGTATGGGCCGGCGGCAGGCGCACGCGGCGGCGACCGAACTCGCGGCCCGCGTCGGGCTGCCCGACCCGGCGCACATCGTGCGCGCCTTCCCGCATCAGCTCTCGGGCGGGCAGCGCCAGCGGGTCGGCATCGCCATGGCCCTGGCGGCGCGACCCGCGCTGCTGATCGCCGACGAGCCGACCACCGCGCTCGACGTCACCGTGCAGGCCGAGATCCTCGCCCTGCTCAAGGATCTCGTGGACGAGGAGGGGTCGGCGCTGTTGTTCGTCACGCACGATCTCGCGGTGCTGGCGCAGGTGACGCGGCGCGTCCTGGTGCTCGGCGGCGGCCGCGTGCTCGAGGACGGCGACCTGACCCAGATCCTGCACGGGTCGACCCACCCGTATCTCCAGAATCTGCTGGAGTTGGCGCGCGCCACCGCGTTTCGCCGTAGCTCCGACCCGGCCCCGCTCGGTGCCGACAGTGACTCCGCGGAGGTGGTGTCGTGATCCTGCTCGAGGCCGAGGGAGTGAGCCGGTCGTTCCGGTTGCCGCGCACCAGCCTTCGTCGGCGCGCGCCGCAGCGGCACGCGGTGCGCGGGGTCGACCTGTCGCTGGCGGAGGGCAACCACCTCGGCATCGTCGGCGAGTCCGGCTCCGGGAAGTCGACGCTGCTGCGCCTGCTGCTCGCGCTCGACCGCCCCGACCAGGGCGAGGTCCGCTATCAGGGCAGGCCGGTGCGCGGTCGCGACCTCGCCTGGTTTCGCAGGGAAGTCCAAGTGGTGCTGCAGGATCCGCTGAGCTCGCTGGATCCGCGGATGATCGTCGGCGACTCGATCGCCGAACCGCTGGAGTGCCTGCGGATTCCGGGCAACCACGACTACCGGGTTGCCGAGCTGCTCGTCGCGGTGGGCCTGGAACCCGATGCGGCGCTGCGGTATCCGCACGAGTTCTCCGGCGGGCAGCGCCAGCGCATCGCGATCGCCCGCGCGCTGGCGCCGAACCCGAAGGTGCTCGTCGGCGACGAACCGTTCTCCGCGCTGGACGCCTCGACGCGGGCCCAGATCATCGAGCTGCTGCGCGATCTCGTGCAGCGGTTCGGGCTCTCGCTCATCCTGGTCTCCCACGACGTCGGCGTCGTTCAGCAGCTGTGCGATCAGCTGCTGGTGATGAAGGACGGGGAGATCGTCGAGCGCGGCCCCGCCGCGACGGTGCTCGAGCATCCCGAGCACCGCTACACCAGGGCCCTGCTCGACGCCGTGCCGGTACTGCCGTTCTGAAACACAGTGTGCGGCAGCGCTTTCAGTCGTTCAACGCGGTGACGACGAGGCGCGCGCCGCGCGCGGGGACATTGGTGATGTTGCGGACCCGGCCGCGCTCGGGAGCGCCGGGCAGCGCGAGCCGGTATCGGGTCAGCACCGCGCGCAGCACGACGGCGCCCTCCATCAGGGAGAAGCCCGCCCCGATGCAGCGCCGCACCCCGCCGCCGAAGGGCAGCCAGGTGTTCGGCGCGACGGTGCCCTCGAGAAAGCGTTCGGGCCGGAACTGTTCCGGCTCAGGGTGATTCGCCGGGTTCTGATGGGCCAGCACGATCGAGGTCGACACCCTCGCGCCGCGCCGCAGCGCGACCCCGCCGATCGTCAGGTCCCTGGTGAGCTGGCGCTGCACCCGGCCGATCACCATCCGGTGCCGCAGCGCCTCCTTCACCACCGCCTCGAGGTATTTGTCGTCCCCGTCGCGGGCGGCCCGGCGCGCCCGGTCCTGGATCTCGGGGGCCGCCGCCAGCTCGTGCAGCGCCCAGGACAGGGCCGACGCGGTGGTCTCGTGCCCGGCCAGCAGCAGCGTGACGAGCTGATCGCGCAGCTCCGCGTCGCTGAGCGGCTCGGTGCCCGGATCGTCGCCGGAGCCGACCGCGAGCAGCCGGGCGAGCACGTCGGCGCGCTGGTCGATCTCCGGATGCGCACGGCGACCGGCGATCTCGGCGTAGAGCAGCTCGTCGATGTCGGCGAGGGTCTCGGCGAAGCGCCGCAACGGCCCGAATCGCCGCAGCCACGGCCATTTCCAGCCGAGCAGCACCACCGGGCTGATGTCGGTGACCCGGCGCAGCCGCGGGGTCAGCTCGGCTCGGCGGCGTTCGTCGGCGACGCCGAAGACCACCTGGGTGATCACGTCGAGCGTCAAATCCTCCATGCGGGCGAGGATGTGCTCGGTCGAGCCCGCGTGCCACCGCTCCACCTGGGTTTTGGCGATGTCCTCGACCAGGGCGCGGTAGCCGTTGAGGGCGGTGCCCGCGAAGGCGGGCATGAGCAGTTTGCGCGCTCGGGCGTGCTCGCGGCCGTCGGTGAGCAGCACCGAGTGCTCGCCCATGATCATCGCGAGCTCCCGATAGGCCTCGCCCGCATGCAGATCCGCCGGGTCGGCGGTGAAGATCTCCTTGATGTGCTCGGGCCGGGAGAACACGACGATGCGGTCCGGGTACGGCGGCAGCAGCCGCACCGTGAACACATCGCCGAAGCGGCGCGCCTGGGCGCCGAGGAACTGCGCGTGCCGCTTGGTGTGCAGCACTGTCTGGAGTAGCCGGGGTAGTCGAGGGGCCGGTGGGTATGCGCCGGTCATGAGGTGGTCCTTTCCGCCGAATCGTGCCCGAGCCGTTGCGCCGCGGTCGCGCGCCGCGCGTAACCCTCGATGACGACGAGGGCGACCGCGCTCAGCGCCGCCGCGGCGATGGGGAGGGCGAAGGGACTGAACAACGAGAGGGTCACGCCGCCCGCGATGCTGCCGAGCGTGACCCCGAGATAGGTGGACGAGGAGTTGAGCGCCAGCACCTGCGTCGCCGAATCCGGTGCGGAGTCGAGCAGCATCGTCTGCATGGCCGGGGCGTTCCAGTAGAGCGACAGCGACCACACCAGGGTCAGCGCCACCAGCACCGCCATCGGTATCGGCGCGAACGCGGTGAGGACGGCGAAGACGAGCATGGTGCTCAGGAACAGCCCGAATCCGATGCGCAGGGCCGCCGACGCGCCCTTCTTGTCCACGTAGATCCCGCCGGCCACCGAGCCGGCCAGGCCCGCGACGCCGGCCACGGCGAACAGCAGTCCACGTTGGCGCAGTGAGGAATTCGAGAAGTCGGCGGCGAACGGGCCGAAGTAGGTGAACATCATCAGCGCGCCGCCGAGCAGAATGGTGTTGCCGAGCAGGACGGTCAGCACCGGCCTGCTCGACAGCGCCGCCAGATGCGTTCGCGCCGAGACCGATTTGCCGGGCGAACGCAGGTGCTCGCGCACGCCGAACAGCAGCGCCATGGACAGCACGCTCAGGCAGGCGAACGCGACGAAGTTGCCGCGCCAGCTGAAGACGCTGGCGCACAGCGTGCCGAACGGGACGCCGATCGCCAGCGCGCCGACGATGCCGGAGGACACGATGCCGATGTAGGAGCTGCGTTTCTCCGGCGGGGCCAGCGTGGGGGCGAGCGCGAACATCGTGGGCAGGCAGGCCGCCGCCGCGCACGCGGCCAGCACCCGCAGAATCATCAGCTGCCAGAACGAATCCACCAGGGCCGCCAGCAGATTCGCGAGGGTGAACACGACGGACGCGCCGAGGAAGACGCCGAGCCTGGTGCGGCGGGCCGAGGCGAACGCGATCAGCGGCGCGCCGATCACCAGGACCAGCGAGTAGGCCGAGACCAGCTGCCCCGCCGTGGATTCCGAGATGCCGAGATCGGCGGCCAGTTCGGGGAGCACGCCCGCGATCATGTAATCGTCGGTGTAGAAGACGAAGACGGCGAAGGTGATCGCTATCAACCAGAACGGCATCGGGCCTCCAGGGGACGGATGGTCAGGGGATCAGGTAGTCCGCGGCGATCGCCGCCGGATCGAGGCGCACGGACTGCCCCCTCATTGTCGGCCGATCGACGGCCGCCGTGGCGAAGATCGCCGCCCAATCCCGGTGATACAGCGGATCACCGTCCCACGGCCGCCAGGCGATGTGCGGGGTCAGCGTCACCCGGCCCTTGTCGATCCACGGGCGCAGCGCCTCCGCGTCGTCGTCGGACTCGACGTCGCTGGTGAGGCTGCCGGTGCCGGCGGCGAGCCAGCGCAGCAGGGCGTCGCGGTCGACGGGGTCGGAGCGGGCCGGATTGATCAGGTGCCCGTCGAGGCGCAACCGGCGGAAGAGCGCGTCGTCGAGGAAGCCGGTCAGCTCGGGCAGGCCGGGCAGCGCGACGATCATCAAGTGCGCCAGCCGGTTCGGCAGGTGCTCGACCGGGACGGCCTGCGCGCCGCCGAACGGATGCGCGGTGCGCGACCGGGGGCGGACCACGGTCACCCTGGCGCCGAGCGCGGTCAGCGTCTGCGCGATGATGTGCCCGAAGGCGCCGTAGCCGACGACGAGGGCGTCGCGGCGATGGAAAGGCTTGGGCGTCTCGCCGGGAGTCGTTGCGGCGCAGTGCAGTACGTGCTGGCCGATGACGTACTCCGACAGCGAGGGCGCGTAGGCCCGCGCGCTTCTGGTCACCAGGTTGTCGCGCGCGAGTGTGGGAACGTGCGGATAGTTGGGTCCGGAGGAGACCAGGTGCACCCAGCAATCCGTTGTCGCGGAGGCGGTCTCGGCCAGCTCGGCGGCGGTGAGGTCGTGCGCGGCGAGGGCTACCATCCGGTGCTCGAGCGCCGTGCCGGGGTCTACCGGCCGCACGCGCACCCCCTCGTCGCGCAGCGCGCAGGCGACGGCGCCCGGATCGGTGGACGCGCCCACACAGTAGAGCGTCGTCCGATCCACCGTGACGGCGCGCATCAGCGACCGCTGGTCAACGCCAGTGGAACTCGGATATGTCCGTGCAGCACGATGGAGTCGCGCCACTGCCGCCCCGGCAGCAGCCGGGCCTCGGGGTAGGCGGTGAGGAAGCTGCCGACGGCGACCTGACCCTGCACCTTCGCCAAAGACGCACCGAGGCAACGATGTACGCCCGTGGAGAAGCTCATGCTCGTGCGCGTGGCGATATTGGCCACGTCGAGCGTGCCCGGATTCGGGTAGGCGCGCGCGTCGTAGTTGACCGCGCCGACCCAGATCAGCGCGCCCGTGCCGGGGGAGACCACCCGATCGCCGATCTTGGTCTCCACCCGCGCGGTGCGGTGGGTGAGCTGGATGGGGGAGTCGTAGCGCAGCAGCTCCTCGAACCACGGGTCGCTCAGGCGGCCGTCGGCGAGAACCTCTGCGCCCAAGCCGTGTTCGAGCACGGTGACGATGGAGTTCGCGATGAAACTGACGGTGGTCTCGAACCCCGCCGCGAAGACGAACCCGACCAGCGTGAGCAGCTCCGCGAAGGTCAGCTCGCCCGCGGCGTGCATGCGCACGCAGTCCTTGAGGAAGCCGTCCTGGAGCAGGCTCGAGTCCTTCGTGCAGTCCACGATGAAGTCGGTGAACTTGCGCGCCTGCGTCATTCCGCGCCGGTACTCCGGGAAGGTGATGCCGACGTCGAGCAGCTTGGCCCCGTGGCCGCCGAGCGAGTGGAGCATGTCGCCCAGATCGGGGATGCCCAGGAAGTCGGAGATGACTCGGATCGGGATCTTGCGCGCGAAATCCTCGACCAGGTCGATGTTCTCGCGGCCATCCAGCTCGGCAAGCACCGTCTCGGTGTGCTTGGCGATGATGTCGATCGACCCGGTCACCGCCCGGTGGGTGAACATCGGGAAGACCAGCTTGCGCAGCCGGGTGTGCTCGGGCGGGTCCATGAAGACCAGGGCCGGGGCGTCGAGCGCGATGGGCACCGAGCGCCGGGTGAGCCACCGGTAGAACCCGGCGGCGGGCGGGATCGCGACGGGCTGGTCCGCGGACCAGTCGTTGCTGCGCAGGATCTCCTCGCTCTCCTCGTACCCGGTGACGACCAGGCCCGCGGCGCTGTCGTGCACGCCCGCGGCCGCGCCGATCTCGGTGAGCAGGGCCCGGTAGGGGACGCCCTTCTCCGGCGGGCGCAGGAAGAGCCGGCCGACGTCGTTCTCGTCGCCGAGCATCGAGTCGGGCAACAGTCGCAGCGGACCGTGTAGCAGGAACCAGCGAACAGGATCAGTGACCACCGAGCTCACGGAGGACAACCTCGACACCCCCTTGGCGTTGCATTGCGGCAGTGAAGTTTTCGCGATCGAAACGGAACAGCGCGGCCTGTTTGTGCGGCAGGTCGACCTCGCCCAGTTCGTGGCCGTCCACGACCTTGCAGACGTTGCGGTCGAGCGTGCGCACCAGTTGATTCGAGGCCGACGGGTCGGAGATCACGCCGGTGCAGTCCGGGTAGGCCTCGAAGACGCCGGCGATGAGCGCGACCCAGAACGGCAGCGCGTACCCGAAATAGTCGGGCTCGCCGATACATCCGTGCATGCCCATGTCACGGTCCGGGGTGTCGTAGTAGTCGGCCACCACGTCGAGCGCGACCCGGTACAGCTCGACGTAGCCGCCGTGCTGCCCGCCCTGCCCGACCAGGAAGGGCCGGGTCTTGTTGTCGGAGAACTGGAACTCGATCTCGGCCTGCCAGCCAGCGCGGTCCCAATCCTTGTGCATCGCGAACTCGACGTGTGGCTGCGCCATCCAGTGCACGACCTGGTCGATCTCGGCCGAGGTGTCCGGCGTGACCGCGGTGAGTTCCCACGGCGGCGGCAGCACGGGCTCCTTCCATTCCTGAAAGGCGAAGTCGGACAAGGGCTTCCCGCGTCGGCGGGAACGATCTATGGGGCGTCGCTCACTGGCCACTCACGCCCACCTCGTTCGCGGCTGCCAGCAGCTCGAGCGCGGCGAGGACCGCCGCGGTGCGGCCGGAGATCCTGGCCCGCCCGCCGAGCCGGATGCGATCGAACGACGCCTCCACGGGAAGGTGCTCGATGCGCTCGGCCCCGGCGATCGGCTGACCGACCCGCCACAGCCACCCGCCCGACGCGTCGGGGTCCACCTTCGGCTCGACGCCGGGCAGCCCGGCCTGGATGCGCAGATTCAGCAGCTCCAGGTCGACGCCGGTGATGGTGCGCGACTGGAACGGGACCTCGCCGCCGGAGGCCCGCGCGCACACCTCGCTGACCACCACGTCGGCGAAATCGTCACCGCCGGAGAGGTACTCGACGTGGGCGGTGAACGTGCCGTCGAGG
>NZ_BAGH01000541.1 GCF_000308715.1 Nocardia tenerifensis NBRC 101015 | reverse complement strand
GACTGGAAGCCCCGATGGACTTTGCGGGAGTCGCTGAAAGACATGTGGGCGGCCCGATGACGGACCGCCCACGCGAGCATGATCGGTGTCAGCCGACGACGCGAACGCTCGGGGTGTAGAGGATCCACTTGCCGCCCGCCGCGCTGAAGCCGGTCTCCTTGGCCATGATCTCCGCCGCGTGGTTCCAGGCGAACAGCAGCGCGTAGTCGGGATAGGACCCCGCGAAGGCTTCGGCGGGCCGCACCGGCAGGTGCGCGCCGGGAGTCACCCTGTTCTGCTTGGCCGGGGTGGTGTCGCAGACATAGCTCACCAGCTCCGGCGTGATGCCGCAGTAGTTGGTGACGGTGGCGCTCTTGGCCGTGGCCCCGTACCCGACGACGGTGGCGCCCTCGTCCTTCAGCCTGCGCAGCAACGCGATCAGATCGGCGCGGATGACCCCGACCGCGGCGGCGAAGGCCTCGAGGGTGGCGGGGGCGTGCAGCGCACGCGCCGACTCCTCGGCCAGCAGGTCGGCGACGGCCTGGGTCGGCACGCGGGCGCCCGCGCGGGCCAGCGTGTAGCGCACCTCGCCGCCGTGCACCGGCAACCGCTCGACATCCACCAGTTCGAAGCCGAACCGCTCGGCCATGGCGCGCACGGAGGTGGCGCTGAAGAAATAGAAGTGCTCGTCGTAGATCTGGTCGAAGGAGGTGCGTTCGACGATCTCGCCCAGGTACGGGTCCTCGAAGACGAACACACCGCCCGGGGTGAGCAGCGCGTCCAGCCCGGCGAAGATCGAGTCGACGTACGGAATATGACAGAACGTGTTGGCGGCGAACACGACGTCGGCCGGGCCGTATTCGGCGCGCACGGTAGCCGCGGTGCCCTCTTCGAAGAACTCGGTGAGCACATGCACACCCTGGGAACGCGCGTGGTCGGCGACCCTGCCCGAGGGTTCGACGCCGAGATGGCGCACCCCCGCCTTGGCGATCGTGCGGAGCATGATGCCGTCGTTGCTGCCGAGTTCCACGATGAACGGATCGGCTCCGGTCAGTTCCTTCTCCAGGAATGTGTTCGCGGTGTTCTCGAAATGCTCGCGCATGACCGACGAGCCCGAGGAGAAGTACGGGTAATCGGTGTGGAACATCTTCGCCCGCGGCACCTCCTCGAGCAATTGCACCATGGAACACGACTCGCACCGCCCGACCGCGAGCCGGTAGAAGAACTCTTCATCGTCCTGTTCCGGGGCTCGGAAAGCATCCGACAGCGGTTGCTGTCCGAAGTCGATGAACTCGATAACCACATCGCCACAGACTCGACATTCGACCATGTCCCGAACCGTATCCACACCCCTGCGAGGACCACTCGAATCCCGCTAGAAGGACTGTGCGCGAAAACTTTTCGTCCGCTAGCCTCGCGATTGCCCGGACTGATCATCGGTCCGTCTCAGATCTGAACGGACCGAATACGTCGTCGGCGCACGGAGAACAGGAGCCGGTATGGACAGCAATCCCTCAGGGGCACAGGGTGGCTCGAGCAACGCGTCGGGCGCGGCGATAGCCGACACAACCACCGACGTCGCGGTCCTCGGCCTGACCGTCGACTATCTGGTGGACCCCATCGGGATCGACGATCGCACACCGTCTTTGGGTTGGCGACTGGTCTCGGCCGAACACTCGGTACGGCAATCGGCCTATCAGGTCAGGGCCGCCTCGTCGCCGCAGGACCTCGAGCTGGATCGGCCGGACCTGTGGGACTCCGGTAAAACGGCCTCGGCTCAGCAGACCGACATCGTCTACGCCGGTCGGCCGCCGGCCGCGGGCGAGGAGGTGTTCTGGCAGGTCCGGGTGTGGACCGGCGACGACCGCGTTTCGGCGTGGAGCCCGGTCGCCCGGTGGGAGATGGGCCTGCTCGAGCCGAACGACTGGACAGCGCAGTGGATTTCGGACTCCACTCCGTCCGCGTCGCTGCCCATCTTCGCCCATCGCTTCACCGTGCCGACGCAGGGGCGGATCGAGCGTGCGCGCCTGTACGTGTCGGGACTCGGCCTCTACGAACCGCGGCTCAACGGCCGCAAGGTCGGCGCGGACGTCCTGACGCCCAGCGTGACCGACTACCGCAAGCGGACGCTGTACCGGACTTACGATGTCTCGGAACACCTTCGGGCCGGAAACAATGTCGTCGGCGTTATGGTCGGAAACGGCTTCTTCAATGTGCCCGAACGGGAGGGCCGCTACTGGGAGTCGGTGACCTGGAAGAGCGGCCTCGGCGGCAGCGGCGAGACGGTCCGGCTCTCCGGTGAGCCGAAGGTCATAGCGCAGTTGGAGATTCGCTACGCCGACGGGACGGTTCAGCGGGTATCCAGCGACGCGTCCTGGCGCGTCGACGACGGCCCCATCGAGTTCTCCGGCTACTACGGCGGGGAGGACTACGATGCCCGCCGCTGGCAGTCCAATTGGGATCACCCCGACGGTGACCATTCCCATTGGCGGTATGCCGCTCTCGCGTCTGACACCCCCGCGGTGCTCAGCGCGCAGTTCGAACCCGCCGTCGCCGAGGCGCAGCGGCTCACCGCGGTCGAGCTGACCGAGCCCGAACCCGGCGTCTACGTCTTCGATTTCGGCACGTGCTTCGTCGGATGGCCGTGCATCGAGGTCGAGGGGCCGGCCGGCACGCGCGTCGCGCTCGTGCCCGGCTGGTATCTCGACGACGGCCGGGTCAGTCAGAGCGGCATGGTCGGCTGGGTGCCGAATGTCCTTGTCGCCGACCACTACACGCTGTCGGGCGACGGGGTCGAGACGTGGCACCCACGCTTCGGCTACCACGGCTTCCGCTTCCTCGAGGTACGCGGATTGCCGACGGCGCCGAGTCTTTCGAGCGTGACCGGGATCGTTGTGCGCGCGGCGACCGGCGCGACCGCCGAGTTCGAGTGCTCCGCAGAGCTTTTGAACACCATCTACCGCATCGCCGATCGCAGCCTGCAGAGCGCCATGGTCTCGCCGACCATGCCCACCGACCCCAATCGGGAGAAGGCCGGCTGGCAGGCCGACCGCGACGTCGCCCTCAGCGGCGTCTACCGCTACGACTTCGCCGCCTACAACCAGGCGATGCTGCGCGAGGTCTTCGACGCGCAGCGCGGGGACGGCGACCTGCAGGGCATCGTCCCCGACCCCACCGGTTTCTGGTACATCGGCGACACCAACTGGACCGGCGCGCCCATCGTGCAGGCCTATGAAAGCTATCGCCGCTACGGTGACGCCGCGCCGCTGCGCCGCCACTATCCGGCCATGCGGCAGTACTTTCAACTGCTGCGATCGCGCGAGAAGGACGGGATCTATCCGGCGGGCGAGTTCTCCGAAGGCTACTTCGGCGACTGGATGTACCCGGGCCAGCACTGGCAGAAGCCGTTCGACCCGGACAACGCCCACTTCACCGCGCCCGAAACGACTGTGACATGGGGGTCTTGGCGAATCGCCGTCGCGATGGCCGGCATCGCGCAAGCCCTGGACCGGACCGACGACGCGCACGAGTTCGGCCGTCAGGCCGAGGAGATCGCCGCCGCGTACCACCGGGAGTTCTTCGACCCGGCCACCGCGACGTACGCGAACGGAACGCAGACAGCCACGGCGATCGCCCTCGATATGGGCGCGCCCCCAAGGGATTTGCGCGACGCCGTCCTCGCGGCTCTCGTCGAGAACATCAGAGAATCCGGAAATCACTTGAACGCCGGGATGATCGGTCTCCTCGCGATCGTCCGGGTCCTCACCGACGAGGGCAGGCACGATGTCCTCTACGACGTCGCGGTCGAAACCAGCTATCCCAGTTACGGATACTGGCTCGAGCACGGCGCCACCTCCCTGCCGGAGAGCTGGGAGTGGACCAACCGCGAGGGCGTGGCGGATCTGAACATCCTCGGCGGACTGACCTCGTGGTTCACCCAAGGCCTCGCGGGAATTCGCCAGGAGCCCACCGCGATCGCCTTCGACAGGGTCCGGATCGCCCCGGCCATCGTCGGCTCGCTCACGTCCGCGGCGGCGACCATTCAGACGGTTCGAGGGGAGATCACCAGTCGCTGGCATCGGGACGGCACTGCGGCGACAGTGAAGGTCTCCATCCCCGCGAACAGCACCGCCACCATCGTTGTGCCGCTGCTTCGAAAAGACGCGGAGCTCACCGCCTCCGACGACGCGCAGCTCATCGATCGCGACGAAAGGTCCGCCACCTACCGGACAGGTTCCGGCACATGGACTTTCGAGCAGCGGTGAGCCGTCACGAACCGGCGGCCAGCCGATCCGCCTCCGCGACGGCACTGGCCAGGCTGCGCTCCACGAACCGGAGCAACACCGCCAACTCCTCGTCGGTGAAGTCGGCGAGGTCGCGGTGGGTCTGCTCGGTCAGGCCCGAGTAGTAGGAGCTGGCTCGATCCAGCCCCTCCTGAGTCGGCACGACCACGACCTTGCGCCGGTCCTTGGGGTCGGGCGCGCGGGTGACGCAGCCCGCCGCCTCCAGCCGGTCGACCATGCGCGTGGCCGAGCCCGCCGTCAGGCCGACGCGGGCGGCCAGCGCGCCGGGCGTGGTCGGGCCGCTCTGCTGCAATACGTGCAGGCAGTGGAAGTCGGTCATGATCACGCCCATCCGGGACGCGACCAGGCTGTTGATCCGGATCAGCTGCTGAAGCCAGTCCGGCAGCAGTCGCAGCAACTCGCTGACCTGCGCCTTTTCCTGCTGTCCCCTAGTCATGTGACACGACCCGATCCGTGGAAGTATCCTTGCGTCGCACAACTTTCACGCCGCACAATATTTCTGCAACACAATATCACCGCTACACAATAATGCGGTGAGCAGCGGTAGCCGCACGCAAGGTCGGCTGCGACCGCAGGAGAAGCAAGGAGTTGGTCCGACTGTCTGGACGAACGCAAGTCCGCCTGCAGGCCACATTCGTCCCCGCCGAGAACGCCTTCGCCTGGTGGGGACCCGAGAATCTGGACGAGGCCGTGCGCGCACACGGCCTGCCCACCGGACGGGTCGCGACGTGCTCGTTTGCCGCGCCCGAGGGAGACACCGTCGTCGCCGCCGAGCGGGACGTCCGGCTCCTCGATCTGAACGAGGCCGTGCCCGCCTTGCTCGCGCTGGACCGGCGGGCCGCGGTGGGCAAGTCGGTCAAGAACTGGCAGGAGGCCGCCCGGCTGCTGGACGGCGACGGCGAGGCCAAGGACCGGGACTTCGCCGAGCTGGCCGCGCGGATGCCCGCCGCCGCGCACGCCGTGACGAACCAGGAGGGCGCGGCGGTGGCCGCGCCGGACGCGCTGCTGGCCCAGTTCCGGCGGGCCGCGAACACCGCGGCGACCCTGGCCACGACGGCGGTGGACGCCCAACTGCGTCCTTACCAGGTACACGGCGTCGCCTGGCTCAACTCGCGCCCCGAACTCGGCGCAGGCGGCGTCCTCGCCGACGAGATGGGTCTGGGCAAGACGCTGCAGGCCATCTGCCTGCTGGCCATCCGGCGCTCGGAGCGCCCGCACCTGGTGGTCTGCCCGACCTCGCTGATCGGCAACTGGCGGCGCGAACTCGCGCGCTTCTCCCCCGCCACCCCCGTGCTGCGCTACCACGGCAGCAACCGCAGCCTGCCCGAGGAGTTCGCCCCCGGCACGGTCGTGATCACCAGCTATCCGGTGCTGCGCAGCGACAAGCCGCTGCTGGACACCGCGTGGGACATCGTCGTGCTGGACGAGGCCCAGCAGATCAAGAATCCGGAGGCGCAGGCCAGCCGGGCCGCCGCGCGACTGACCGCGACCTCGCGGATCGCGATGACCGGCACCCCGGTGGAGAACCGGCTCGACGAGCTGTGGGCGATCTTCCACGTGACCAACCCGGGGCTGCTCGGCACCCGGGGACGGTTCCGGCAGCGCTTCGTCGCGCCGATCGAACAGCGCCGCTCCGCCTCGGCCGCCGCGTCGCTCAACGCGCTGGTGCAGCCGCACATGTTGCGCCGCACCAAGAATCTGGTGGCCGCCGAGCTGCCGCCCAAGCAGTACACCTCCGTGATCTGCACGCTCACCGACGAGCAGATCCGGCTGTACCGGGAGGCCACGGACCGGGCGTTCAACCAGGGCCTCGGCGCCGGCATCGGCCGCAGCGGCCGAGTCCTGGCGCTGCTGACCGCGCTCAAACAGATCTGCAACCACCCGGCGCACTACCTCGAGGACGGCCCCGCGGGACCGGGCCGGTCCGGCAAGTTCGACCGGGCCACCGAGATGCTGTCCGAGATCGTCGACGACGGCGATCGCGCTCTGGTGTTCACCCAGTACCGCGTGATGGGCGAGCTGTTGTCGAAGGCCTTCGGCAAGACGCTCGGCACCGGACCCGTGCCGTTCCTGCACGGCGGCCTCCCCGGCGAGAAGCGGGACGAGATGGTCCGGGCCTTCCAGGAGGACGAGGACTCGCCGCCGGTGCTGCTGCTGAGCCTGCGGGCGGCCGGGTTCGGCCTCAACCTGACCCGCGCCGCGCACGTGATGCACTACGACCGCTGGTGGAACCCCGCGGTCGAGGAGCAGGCCACCGACCGTGCGCACCGCATCGGCCAGCAGCGCACGCTCAATGTGTACACGCTGGTCTCCGGCGGCACGATCGAGGACCACATCGCGCAGATGCACGACACCAAGCGCGGCGTCGCCGACGTCGTCGTCGGCGGCGACACCGAGGCGGCGCTGGCCAAACTGTCCGACGACGAGCTGCACGCCGTCCTCGACCTCGACCTGGGAGCGATCTCGTGATGCCCGCCGAATTCGGCGCCACCCCGTGGGGGCGCACCTGGACCCGGGTCGTCGAGACCACGACCGCGTCGCTCCCGAATCCGTTGCTGCCCAAGGCACGCAGCATCGCGCGCAACCACGGCGCCACGCTGAACACCGAGGTCGGCGCGGTCACCGCGAAGGTCGTCGTGTCGGGCGCGGAGTCCACGGTCCGGATCGAGCTGCCCGCGTGGTCCGAGGAGACCAAGACCGACGCCGAGCGGTTGATCGCGAAGTCGCTGGCGGCCAACCCCGGCCTGGCCCCCGGTGACCTGCCGGACTCCCTGGAGGCCGAGTTCAGCGCCGCCGGAATCACTTTCGCGGTTCCGCTGGCCGATCAGATCGCGACCTGCGACTGCCGGACGCGCAAGCGGCCGTGCGTGCACATCCTCGCCACCCTGTACGCGCTGTCGATGCGCGTGGACGAGCGACCGCGGCTGGCGGTGGAGTTGCGGATGGACAGTGCGACGGTGGCCGAGGAGCCCGACCCCGACTGGATCCCGCTGAGCGAGCTGGATCCGGCGACCTTCTACGGCTGAAAGACCAAGCCGGTTGCCGGGCTGAATCATCGAGCCCGGTTGCCGGGGTGAAAGACCAGGCCCGGTCGCGCTGGGGGCGGCCGGGCCTGGTGTCACGCCGTGATACTCAGCGCGTGCCGGAAGAAGCCGGTCGGGTCGTAGGCGGCCTTGACCCGTTGCAGGCGGGGGTAGTTGTCCTTGTAATACAGCTCGTGCCAAGGTTTTTCGGATCTGTTCCACGCCGGGTCGGCCAGGTCGGTGTCCGGGTAGTTGATGTAGGACCCGTCGGCCTGACCGTTCAGGTCCGGGACGCCGCCGCTGCCCGCGTAGATATCGCGGTAGAACGACCTGATCCACGCGATGTGCCGTTCCTCGCCGATCGGGTCGGTCCAGTTGTTCAAGTAGAACGCCTTCAAGACCGAGTCGCGCTGCGCGGTGGCGGTGGCGTCGGACGCCACCGCCGAAGCCTGGCCGCCGTACGCGGCGAGGATTACCCCGGCGGTCGGATTGTCGTAGGTGTCGTCGGTCAGATAACGGTGAATGACGTCCAACTGATCGTCGGTGTAGCGCCGCCGCAGGTAGGCCGCTTTGCATTTCGCCCGCTGCCCGTAGACGTCGCCGCGCATCCGCGGCCACAGCATCGACCGCAGCCACGGCCGCCGCTGCACGTCGTGGTGGTACGGCGCGCCGACGCCCTCGTTGAGCGCGTCGAGATAGTCCGACAGCATCCGCTCCGCGCCGTCGACGGCCGCGTCGACCTGGGTGATCAGGGCGATGGTGTTGGTCTGAGCGCGCAGCACGGTGAGGATGGAGAACAGCGCGTTCTCGGGAATGCCGGGCGCACTGTGGGTTTCGTGCCAGCGACCGTGGTTGGCGAGCAGCCTGCGAAAGGACTCCGGGGTCAGGTCCGACCACGACCAGGACGTGAGAGCGTCGAGGACCTCGGCGGGCGGACGCGGCAGCAGCGCGGCCGGATCGTCGCCCTCGGCGTCCGGCGCGCGCATCCAATACTTGGTGACCACGCCGAAATTGCCACCGCCGCAACCGGTGTGGGCCCACCACAGGTCGTGGTGCGGGTCGTCCGACTCCCGGGTCGCGACGACGACCCGGGCCGTGCCCGCCGCGTCCACGGTGACGACCTCGACCGCGTACAGGTGGTCGACGACGCACCCGTGCGCGCGGGTCAACGGCCCGTAGCCGCCGCCGAGGATGTGCCCGCCCGCGCCGACCGAGTACTCCAGCCCCGCGGGTATGGTGACGCCCCAGCCCTTGAGCAGACCGCGGTACACATCGCCGAGCAGCGCGCCGGGCTCGATGGCGAACGCCCGCATCGTCGCGTCGTACTCGACCCGGTTGAGCAACGAGAGATCCAGCAACACTTCGGTTTCCGCCGAGTCGACGAAGTCCTCCAGGCAGTGGCCGCCGCTGCGGACGGCCACGCGC
>NZ_BAGH01000542.1 GCF_000308715.1 Nocardia tenerifensis NBRC 101015 | reverse complement strand
GGCGGTCGGCCGCGCCTTCGGATCGCCCGCGCTCAGATCGAAGAGCGCGAGCGCGGGCACGATCGGCACATTGCCGCCGGGGGTGGGGATGCCGCGCCCGATCTCCTCGAGGTAGCGCATCGCGCCGTCGGCGGCGGCCAGGCCGAACGCCGACCCGCCGGTGAGGACCACCGCGTCGATGAACGGGACGGTCTTGTCCGGTGCCAGCGCGTCCAATTCGCGGCTGGCCGGCGCGCCGCCGCGCACCTCGCAGGACGCGACCGTGCCGGCCGGGAAGATGACGACCGTGCAGCCGGTCTCGCCGAGCGGGTCGGTCCAGTGCCCGACCCGGACGTCCGGAACGCCGATCGTCGCATTCGCCATATTCATCGCAGCCGCCTCAGCTCAGGAATTCTCGTTCGCGATGACGACGAAGAAGTCGTCCGGTGTCGTGGGGAAGCCCACGCGGCGCACATCGGACGGCAGTGGCTGGTAATCGAACAATTGCCGTTCGTTGTATGCGAACAACTCCGCCCCCGTCTTTCCGGCAGAGTATATCGAGACGCTCTTCGTCCACGCCGCTTGGCTCGGATCGGTCACTGGAAAAAGTGCGACATTCTTGTGCCGGTTTCGGTCTTCGGTGTCGCGGTAGGGCGGACGGATCGTCGAATGCGCGGAGGCGACCCAGTTCTCCGTCGAATAATCGGGGGCGTCGTCGGGGCGGCTCGCGAAAAGCGTGAGCCAGGGGGCCCACGAGGTCAATTTCTCGTCGGGCGCGGCAGCGCTCTCCGCGAGGCTTTGCAGACGCTTGCCCGATTCGTCGTCGGCGGCCGG
Source organism: Nocardia tenerifensis NBRC 101015 (assembly GCF_000308715.1). GTDB lineage: Bacteria > Actinomycetota > Actinomycetes > Mycobacteriales > Mycobacteriaceae > Nocardia > Nocardia tenerifensis. The sequence goes on along the minus strand of NZ_BAGH01000542.1, from coordinate 8,296 downwards.
GCCGGATTCGGTGAGCACGTGCGGCCGTCCGTCGGGCAGCGCGGTGGCGGTCACGGAATCCGCGCCGTCGAAGGCGACCACGAACGCGTCCCGCGGATCGGCGACGAGCATATGGAAGCCGGGCATCCTCTTGCCGGATTCTTCGAGCGCCGGGCGAAGGCGCGTCTCGAGCAGTCGTACGGCCTCGCGCGCCGACTCTGCGGTGGCGCAATCGATCGGCAGTCCGCGCGGCGAGACGAATTCGGGGTCGTCCGGGGTTTCGGTGAGGATTCGGCAGTAGACGCCGGTTCGGCGGTGCAGGGCCAGCCACGTTCCGCCGTCGATATCGAGCCCGCCGACGACCTCGGCCGACGCGGACTCGGTGGCGTTGCCGATGGTCCAGATCCGGTCACGGAGTTCCGGGTTGTCGTGCCAGTGCGGCCCGTAGGAGAAACGATGCGTCAGGCCGAGCTCGCGGGCCGCCTGGAAACCGTGCGGACGATATATCGAGTGATCGCGGGATTCGACGGCGACGAAACGATGATTCTGCCGGTCGAGGAGGAACATGCACGTGCTCATGGTTTTTCCGTTTCACGTCGGATGAACGTTATTTCAAGGTCACCGGTACATTGTCGATCAGCCTGGTGCCGCCGAGGTGCGCGGCGACCAATAACCGGGCCGGGCCCGACGCCGGGGCAGGCCCGAGTTCGGGGTCGCGCAATTCGAGATATTCGACCCGGATGTCGTCGTGCGCGTCCAGGATCGCGCGGGCCGCGCGGAGCACCGCCTCGGCCCCGGCGTCGCCCGCCCGCGCGCCCGCGTGCAGGGCGGTCGGCAGGGCCACGGCCGTCGCCCGCTCACGCGGATCGAGGTATCGGTTGCGGGAGGACATGGCCAGCCCGTCCGGTTCGCGCACGGTCGGGACGCCGACGATCCGGAGGCCGAAGTTCAGGTCCCGCACCATCTGCTCGATCAAAATCAGCTGCTGGTAGTCCTTTTCGCCGAAGTAGGCGACGGTGGGGCGGGTGATCTGGAAAAGCTTCGCCACCACGGTGAGCATCCCGCCGAACAGCACGGGCCGGGTGGCGCCGCAGAGTTCGCCGCCGAGCGGGCCGGGCGTCACCCGCGTGCGGGGACCGTCCGGATACATGCCCGAGGGCGAGGGCGCGAACACCGAGTCGACGCCCGCCCGGCGCAGCATATCGAGATCGGCCTCGAGCGTCTGCGGATACTTGTCGAGATCCTCGCCGGCCCCGAATTGTAGTGGGTTGACAAAGATCGAAACAATGACGTGGGAATTGCTTTTCATTGCGCGTTCGACCAACGCGAGATGGCCGTCGTGCAACGCTCCCATTGTCGGTACGAGCGCCACGTCCCGGCCACTCTCGCGCGCATTCAGCGATACTCGGGTCATGGCTTCGGGATCGTGCTGGACGACCAATGCGCTCTTCGCATGATTGCCGGTGTCGAGTCGCTCCAACGATTCTCCCTCCTGATTCTTGCGAACGCGCTTCGGCGCGGGGTACGGGGGTGATGATAGAACCACTTAGACCGTACCGGAACGACAGCGTCAACGCAGCCGTTGAGCGAATCGGGATTAGTTTGTTGATGAATCATCATTTGGCCTTTCCGGCAACTCGAAAACCGTTGCGGGGTATGCGCTGAGCGTGATACTGTTGCTTGCGCAAGATAAACTATCGGCGGCCCAGAGGAGGGCCTGGCGGCCCGGCAGTCTCCTCGCGGGAATTAGGCGGGTGCTCATGGTCACGCAAGCGGAAACAAACCCTGGTAACACGGTCGAGGATTTCTCGGCGGACCTGAGTCCGGCCGAAATAGAATTTCAGCAGTGGCGTGCGTTGAGCGCCGGGCGGGGCGCGGAATTCTACGACGCCGTCCTCGCCGAGGACGCGGTATTGGCCGTGCCGTCCCCGCACGCCTCGCTGTCCCGGCGAATCGCGCTGAACGCGGTGGCGGGCGCGCCCGCGATAGAGACGTATCAAATTCTCGAATTCCACGAACGCACCCTCGGCCCGGAGGCCCATATCGTCTTTTACGAGATGTATCAGAAACGAGTGGGTCTGGACGGGATATACGCGGCCATTTCGACGGTGTATACCCGTCGCCACGATCGCTGGCTCATGCTGTATCACCAGCAGACTCCGCTCCGCCGGGTATCGGTGGAAGAGGAGTAGTAGTCGTGCAGAAATTCGACGTTCTGATATTGGGCTCCGGCCTCTCCGGCAGCTCGCTCTCGCTGTGCCTCCAGGCCTCCGGGTTGCGCACCTGCATGGTCGACCCGAAAAAACATCCGCGCTTCGCCATCGGCGAGTCGACGATTCCGAACACCTCCAAGCTCTACAAATTGATGAGCATCAAATACGGGGTGCCGGAATTGGCCGTGCTCTCCTCGTTCGACAATCTCATCGCCGCGGTCGACACCTGCGGCATGAAGAACAACTTCGGCTTCGTCTACCACGAGCCGGGCGGCATCGCCGACCGCGCGCACCAGTTCCCGCTCTCGGAGATCGTGGAGACCGAGTCGCACCTGTTCCGGGCCGACGTCGACCACTGGCTCGCGCTGCGCGCCGTCGACTACGGCGCCGTCCTGCTCGAGGGCGTGGGCACCCGTCACTTCGAGATCACCGACGAGGGCGTGCTCTTCGAAGGCGACGAGGGAACGCGGATCTCGGCCGAGTACGTCGTCGACGCGGGCGGGCGCGGCTCGCCGGTCGCCGACGCGCTGGGGCTGCGGACCACCGAGGGCCTCATCACCGAGTCGAAGTCCATCTTCACCCACATGACCGGGGTGACCCCGTTCGACGACATCACCGCCATCACCGCCCCGCGCCAATGGCACACGGGCACTTTGCATCACGTGTTCGAGGGCGGGTGGATGTGGGTCATCCCGTTCGACAACAGCGACAAGTCGTCGAGCCCGCTGTGCAGCGTCGGCATCACCTGGCGCATCGACGACGGTGACGAGTCGCCCGAGCGCGACCCCGCGCAGGCATTCGCCGACTTCCTGCAGACCTACCCGGAGATCGGCAAGCAGTTCGAAGACGCCCGCAACGCCAGGGACTGGATCAGCGCGGGCCGGCTGCAATACTCCAGTCGGCGGACCGTGGGCGACCGCTGGTGCCTCACCTCCAACGCCGCCGGCTTCATCGACCCGCTGTTCTCGCGGGGCATGCAGAACACCGCGGTCGTGGTGGACCGGCTGGCCGAGCGGCTCATCGACCGGTTCCGCGGCGGATTCACCCCGGAGACCTTCGACGACATCGAGCAGATGCAGGCCAGCCTGATCAAGGAGAACGACTTCCTGGTCGGCAACGCGTTCCGCTCGTTCACCGACTACGAGCTGTGGAACGCGTGGTTCCGGGTGTGGCAGGTCAACCAGGTCACCGGCACCATGCGCACCGAGAGCAGGCTGCGTCAGGTCATCGCGGCCGCCGAGGCGCGCGGCGAGGACACCTCGCCGCTGTTGCGCATGGACGCGGCGCCGGGCGCCGGACTCGACGGCTTCATCGACGCGTTCTACGAGAAGTCCGGGCAGATCATGGACGCCTACTGGCGCAAGGAGATGAGCCGGGACGCCGCGGTGGCCGAGTTCGGAAAGCTGTTCGCCGACGCCGATTTCGTGCCGCCGTCGTTCGGCCTGACCGATATGTCGCAGCCCTACTTCGACATCGATATCGACAAGGTGGCGGCCGCCGTGGCGTGGGCGCGCCGGGCCAGGCCGGGTATTCGCGAGCTCTACCTCAATGGGCTGCCCGCTTCGGAGAGTTAGGTGTTGATGAGTGCGATAGCCATGTCGTCCTACAGCGACCGGGTGCGGGCGGCCGTATCCGGTTCGGTGAACGGGCTGCTGAGATTCGACCGCTCCATGGTGACGTCGCTGGACGGCCTGGACGACGACGCCGAGCGGCCCATCGTGGTGCTGCTGCGCGCCTATCTGTATCTGCTCGGCGGCGTGCGCCCGCCGGTCGAGGTGGTCGACGCGCTGCGCCGCATCGATCGTGCCGCGCTGCCCGCGCTCGAGTCCGCCCACCTCGACGCGGTGCGGCACCTGCTGCACGGCGCGTACGGCGAGGCGGGGGACACGCTGCTGGAGATCTCCCGGCAGTTCCCCGCCGACGAGCTCGCCCTGGCGGCCGGGCACCAGGTCGACTTCCTGACCGGCGCGACCGAGACCCTGCTCGCGCGCCTGTCCGCCAGCCCGCTGCTGACCGAGGGCGCGAGCGAGAACTACCCGTACCTGCTGGCCATGCTCGCGTTCGCCTACGGCGAGAACAACAGGTTCGCCGAGGCGCACGCGGCGGGCAGCCGCGCGCTGTCCCTCGCGCCGGACGACAACCCGTGGGCGGTGCACGCCTGCGCGCACGCGCTGTTCGAGACGCGGGACAACCGGGCCGTCGCCGAGCTGCTCTCCTCGACGCGCGGCCGGTGGAACTCCGAGAGTTGCCTGCTGCGTACGCATCTCAGCTGGCATCACGCGCTGAACTCGATGGCCGAGTCCGACCGCGACGCGCTGACCGGTCTCGTCGACGAGGTCACCGGGGTGCTGGCGAGCGAGTGCTCGGCGATGCAGTTCAGTGACGCGGTCTCGCTGCTGTGGCGGCTGCGGCTGGCCGGGCTCGCCGGGCCCGACGACTTCACCGCCGTCGCCGACAAGGCCCTGGAGATCCGCGGCGCGTCCAACTCCGCCTTCGTCGACCTGCATGTGCTGCTCGCGATCATCGGCGCCGACCGGCACGCCGAGGCCGAGCGGCTCGCGAAGGAAATCGCCGAGGACGCAACGGATTCCGCCGAACACCTGACCGGCACCCGCCGTACCGCGGTCGGCGTGGCCGAAGGTTTTCTGTACTACTGCCGATCGAACCCGGAACAGGCGGTGCGGCAACTGATCTCGGTCCTGCCCGCCATCGTCGGCATGGGCGGCAGCATGGTGCAACGAGATCTCGCACTGGAGCTGCTCGTGACCTGCTCCCACGGCCGGGGATCCGACCTGGCGATTCCGGCCGGTATCGATCGGCGCCCATTGGTAACGTACCTACGCTCGCGATAGGAATGGTCGAACGAATGGCTAACGCATCGTCTCCCATCTGCACCGAAACAATCACCGGGCCCGCCGCCTGGCGCAGCAGCGATTTCACCGACCCCGCCCAGTGGACGACACCGCTGACCGCCGACGACATCGGCGAGTTGTTCGCGGCGTTGAAGCACAGCCGAGACACCGGTAAGGAACTCGGCCAGATCACCCGCGCGGACTTTCCGCTCGACGGCCTCGCCGAAAAACTGAAGGACGTCTCGCGCACGCTCGTCTCCGGTCGCGGATTCGCCGTGCTGAGCGGCTTTCCCATCACCGCGGACATTCCGCGCTCCGATATCGAACTCATGTACTGGGGCCTGTGCGCGCACCTGGGGCCCGCGGTCACCCAGAACGCCCGCGGCGAAATCATCGTCCCCGTCAAGAATTACGGCAACGGCGGCCTGTTGAACGCGACGACCCGCGGTTACCAGACCAACGAGGCGCTCCCGTTCCACACCGACAGCTCCGACGTCGTCGGGCTGCTGTGCCTGCGCTCGGCGGGCGAGGGCGGGTACAGCAGCCTCGCCAGCTCGGTGACCATCCACAACGAGCTGCTCGCGCATCACCGGGAACTGCTCGGCCTCTACTACGCCGGCTTCTACTACGACCGGCGCGACGAGCAGCTCGACGGCGAGCGGCCGTACTACCGCAATTCGGTCTACGCGTGGCACGAGGGCAGGCTGACCTGCCGCTACTACGTGCGCCATTTCATCGAGTCCGCCGCCGAACGATTCGACCTCGACCTGTCCGCGGTGGAACGGCTCGCGCTGCACACCTTCGAGTCGATCGCGGACCGGCCGGAAAATAAGGTCACCATGCGGATAAACCCCGGCGATATCCAATTCCTCAACAATAATGTCATCGTGCACGCCCGCACCGCCTTCGTCGACGGCGATCAGGTCGCCCGTGAGCTGCTGCGGGTCTGGCTCAACCCGTTCGACGCGCCGACACCGCCGCCGGGGCACGCGGCGTTCCGTGAGGGCATGCCGCAGAAGCAGATTCGCTGAACCGAGATCAGGAGAGATGAAGTGCAGGTTCGACATATCGCCGTTCGCAGGGCTGGGAGCATGATTTGAGGCACGGTCGGCTGTTTTCCCTTGGTGCGCTGGCCTTCGCGGTCTGCCTGACGTTGACGGCGTGCGGGACCGGCGATGTCGGACCCGGCGGGTCGGACACGGGCAACTCCACGCAGTCCGCGACGCCGCCGGACGACAAGCTCAATCTCAATGCCACCGTGAACGTTCGGGTCGCGCTGGAGCCCGCCAGCCTGAACATCTTCACCACGGCCGGTGTGTCGCTGGATCAGGCGCTCATGGACAACGTCTACCAGGGCCTGGTCACGGTCGACGGCAACGCCAAGGACAAGATCGTCCCGGGGTTGGCGACCTCGTGGGAGCAGTCCGCCGACGGCCTGACCTACACCTTCCACCTGGTGCAGAACGCGAAGTTCCACGACGGCTCGCCGCTGACCTCGGCGGACGCCGCGTGGTCGCTGCAGCAGCAGATCGCGCCCGGCTCGAAGTCGTTGCGCGCCACCGAGTTCGGCTCCGTGGCCGAGGTCTCCGCGCCGGACCCGGCCACCGTGACGATCAGGTTGAAGCAGCGCGACACCAACCTGCTCTGGGCGCTGACCCAGCGCGGCGGCATCGTCTACAAGAGCGGCACCGACTTCGCCTCGCTCGACGGCGCGGAGAACGGCTCCGGCCCGTTCCGGCTGGCCCAGTGGAACCGCGGCTCCACGCTCACGCTGGCCCGGGTGGACAACTACTGGGGCCCGGCGCCCAAGGTCGCGAAGGTGGTGTTCCACTACATCATCGAGCCCAACTCGGCCAACAACGCGACGCTGACCGGGCAGACCGACATCCAGACCGGCACGGATCCCTCACTGCTGCAAGCGTTCACGAGCGCGAGCGACAAGTTCGACGTGCTGCGCGGCAACAGCACCGATGAATACACCCTCGCGTTCAACGAGAAGCACCCGGCGCTGTCGAATCCCGATGTGCGCCATGCCATCCGGCAGGCGATCGACAAGGACGCCATCATCAAGGCGATCGGCGCGGGCATCCGCATCGGCGGCCCGGTCCCGCCCCAGGACCCCTGGTACGAGGATCTGACCTCGATCGACAAGTTCGATCCGGGCAACGCCAAGAAGCTGCTCGCCGCGGCGGGATACGGCAACGGCCTGACACTGACGGTCGAGTACCCGAACCACTACGTGCCCGCGCTCAGCGATGTCCTGGTCTCCAATCTCAAGGACGTCGGCATCACGCTCAACGTCCACGTGGTGGAGTTCCAGACCTGGCTGTCGAAGGTGTACAAGAACCACGACTACGAGCTGAGCGTGGTAATCCACGCGGAGGCCCGCGATTTCGGCAACTACGCCCGCCCGGACTACTACTTCAACTACGACAACAAGCAGGTACAGCAGTGGTACCGGGACGCGTTGACCGCGGACACCGAGGACGCGCGCAACGCCCTGCTGAAGAAGGCGGTCCGGCAGGTGTCCGAGGACGCGCCCTGCGATTGGTTGTTCCTGGTCGAAGCGAATACGGTGGTGCGCAAGGGAATCTACGGGGTGCCGCAGCACGAGACCAACAACCGGTTTCCGCTGACCAAGCTCGCGGTCGCCAAGTGACGGAGGTGTTTTGCTCTGGTATGTGATGCGGCGGGCCGGGCTGTTCGTGCTGTCGCTCGCGGTGGCGAGCGTGCTCGTCTTCGCGCTGCTGCGGCTGCTGCCCGGCGACGTCGCGGCCACCGTCGCCGGCATCCAGGCGACGCCGGAGCAGATCGCGGCCATCCGCACCGACCTCGGTCTGGATCGGTCGCTGCCCGCGCAGTACCTGTCCTGGATCGGCGGCGTCTTCCACGGTGACTTCGGCCATTCCCAGCTCAACGGCACCTCGGTCGGGCCAGAGCTGGCGCAGAAGCTGGCCGTCACCGGGCCGCTGATCATCGGGTCGCTGCTGGTCGCGCTGGGCCTGGCGATACCGCTGGGCACCTGGGCCGCGGTCCGGCATCGCAGCCGGACGGGCGAGGCGGCCAACGCGCTCTCGCAGCTCGGCATCGCGATCCCGGGCCTGTGGCTGGCCATGCTGCTGATCCTGCTGTTCGCGGTGGAGTTACAAGTGCTACCGGCACAAGGGTTTCCGGCCGACCGCTGGGCGGAACCGGGCGACGCGATCCGCAGCCTGATCCTGCCCTGCGTCACGCTGGGCATCTCGGAGGGCG
>NZ_BAGH01000543.1 GCF_000308715.1 Nocardia tenerifensis NBRC 101015 | reverse complement strand
CCGCGCGCGCCGAGGACGGCCGCGGCGAGCCGACCGCGCTGTCGGCGGCCATCGGCGAGTACTTCGGGCTGGCCGGGGCGAACGCGGTGGCCGAGGCCATCCACCTCGGGTACCTCGCCGAGCATCGACTACACGAACTGGTCCGGGTCCTGTTCACCACCGCCGAGGCCGGCGACGCGACCGCGCTGCGCCTGATCGACCGGCAGGCCGACGAGATCACCCGGCTGGCCTTCGTGGTGCTGCGCAAGCTGGACCTGCTCGACGAGCCGACCCCGGTGGTCCTCGGCGGCGGCGTCCTCGCCGCCCGCCAGCCGCTGCTAATCGACAATGTGAAGAACCGCTTGGCCGCCGCGGCGCCGCTGGCCGAGCCCCGAATCGTCATCGCCCCACCGGTTCTCGGCGCCGCCCTGCTCGGCCTCGACCATCTAGGCGCGACCCCCGAGGCGCATCAGCGCCTGCGCGCCGCCTATCCCACCCTGCCCGCCGGCGACGGCCGCCCCGAGTTTCCCAGTGAAATGGGTCAGCCCGCCTGAATTCCATAGGTCGCCTTCGCGGACAGGTCCGCTGAGCTGACCGATATCTTCCTCTGCCGCCTCCCTCGGCTGAATATTGGCGAGTTGCTCGGGGTGAGTGCTGCGTTCCCCGGCCGGGCGACGGTACTCGGGGGAATTTCGGTAGCCGAAATAGAGGGAGATCCGATGGTAGAACTGTTTCGCTTCATTCAGCAGGCGTTCGTGGTGTCCGACAGCGGGAATTCGATCGATCTGACGACACAATCGGCGTTCCAGCGCCGCCTGCGTGAGCTGATGTCGGGCCCCTACGCGCTGGTCAGGGCCGAGGCGGAGAAGTACATCGACGGGGTGACCGGCAGCGGCGCGGCCACGCTCGCCGACGGGGGACTGGCCCGCCTCGCGAAATACACCGACCTGCGCGCGAAATTGCTCGCGCTGTCGGCGGCGCAGGCGCGCACGACGACCCCGCCGCCGTCGCTGTCCGGCAAGGTGAGCAAGGCGATCAAAGATGTATTCGGGCAGGAGCCCGCCGACCTCGTCGCGTCGCAGCAATTCAAGGATGAGCTCGTCGGCTCCGGCGACATATTGGTCGCCGTGAAAATCACCACCCGATTCGACCGGGTGGACGCGCCGTCGATCACCGTGATGCGGCAGGTGATCGCGTTCGTCGCCGACTTCGTGGCCGGGCGCGCCGATCCGCTCACCATCGACCGCATCCACACCCTGCTGGACCGTCCGGTGCGCATCCCGGAGGAGTTCTTCCCGCGCCCCGGCGGCGATCCGCAGGTGCGGGCGAAGAAGTCCGAGCCCGACGCGGGCGCGGCGCGTCTCGCGGAACTGTCGACGGAGCAGGCCGCCTTCCAGCGGGCCTACGACCTCGTGATGACCGCGCGCCCGAACCAGCTCGCGATTCACACTGACGCGCAGGCGAACTCGGCGGCCGACGAGCAGGAGCAGAGCCACGCGCTGACCGAGGAGCGCGAGCGCTCCACCGCCGTGCCGAGCGTGATCGGGTTGACATCGGCGGCGCTGGCCGCGATGGATCCGGTCGTGCGCGACCACCTCGCGGCCGAATTGTCCGACGTCGCAACGGCTTCCGTGCCGGACATCCTCGGCGTGCTGAAGCGGCGCCGGTCCGCGCTCGCCCGCGAGGTCGAGCCGAGCCGCCTGCCGCGCCCCGCGCAGGTGTATCGGCTGGGCAACAACCTGTTCGCCGTGCCGCCGAACACCGACGAGACGCCCGAGACCGACCCGCCCGTACCGGATTTCAGCCACGCGATCACCCGCCCCGTCGGCGTCGGCGACCTGCAGGTGGTCCGCCAGGAGCTGATCGGCTATGTCCCCGCAGACATCTCGCACATCGAGAACGTGCTGCCCGGCGAGCTGCTGAAGAAAACCACCAAGCGCGAGGAGACCTCGGAGCTGATCGTCACGGAGTCGACCGAGTCCACCCAGAGCGCCGAGCGCGACACCCAGACCGCCGAGCGCAACGAGCTCGCCAGTGAGGCGTCGAAGGAGGCCGGGGAGCAGAGTTCGGCCACCCAGGACCAGACCTCGACGAGCAACTACGGCAGGCTGGTCGAGAACAGCAAGACCAACTACGCCCGCAGCGTCACCGACCGCGCCGTCAACAAGCTCACCCAGTCGGTGAAACAGGAACGGACGCAACGGGAAAAGAAGGTGTACACCGAGGAGACGGTGCACCAGCTCGACAATGCCAACGGGCTCAGGGCGATTCGCGGCATCTACCAGTGGGTCGACAAGAAGTACAAGACCCGGGTGGTCAACTACGGCAAGCGGCTGCTCTACGACGTGGTCGTGCCCGAGCCCGCGTCGTTCCTGATCGAGTCGCTGAAGGCGGGCGCGCAGAAGGAGAACTTTCAGCTCACCCGGCCGCAGGAGCCGACCGTCACGCCCGCGGAGCTCGACGCCACGAACTACATGTATTGGGCTGCCCTGTACGGGGTTACGGGCGCGGTGACCCCGCCGCCCGAGGAGCTCGTGCGGACCTTCGCCAACGTCGAGAAGGGCGACGCGGGCAAGGCGCTGGAGGGCAACTACGGCATCTCCAGCAGCAGTCCGCTGTACGGGCAGCACTTCAACGCGGTGAAGATCCCGATCCCGGACGGCTACGCGGCGATCGGCGGCTACGTGCAGCGCACGAATCGCAACTTCGTCACCCCCGACGACCCCGAAGAGCGCGAGTTCGAGTTCTTCATCGGCGAGTCGACCTTCCTGCGGTTCATCAAGAACGGCCCGCTGAACCAGTCGTTCACGCTGCGGGGCGAGACGGGCGAGATCCCGGTCACCCTGCGCACTTTCGCGAAGACGCTGCAGTTCAACTACGCGGTCGGGATCGTCTGCCGGCGCACGGACGCGGCGATGGCCAAGTGGCAGCTCGACACCCACGCCAAGATCGTCGCGGGCTATCAGCGGCAGCGCACCGAGTTCCTGGACCAGCTCGGCCGCTACCAGACGGCGGTACGCACCCAGCTGAGCCTGGCCACGGCGTTCTCGCACGACTCGACGACCGAGCGCGAGGAGCTGAAGAAGGCGTTCATCCACCTGCTCATGAGCGAGCACTTCGACCAGGTCGGCTACCCGGCCCCGCAGAATCCGCAGCAGTTCCCCGGCGATCCGCGCTACATCAAGCAGTGGGGCGCGGTGGTGGCGTTCTTCGAGCGGGCCTTCGAGTGGGAACACCTGATGTACCTGTTCTACCCGTACTTCTGGGGCCGGGAGAAGCTCTGGGGTGAGCTGGTGCTGATCCAGGACGTCGACGCGCAGTTCGAGGCGTTCCTGAAGGCGGGCGCCGCACGGGTGGTCATTCCGGTGCGCCCCGGCTTCGAGGCCGCCCTCGCCCACTTCCACGAGACCGGCGACGTGTGGATGGGCGAGGAGATCCCGGACATGTTCAGCGACCGCTACGTGTCGATCATCGCGGAGATCAAGGCGCGCAACGCGACCGAGGCGCAGGAGGTCGTCGTCGACGAGTGGGAGGTGCGGCTGCCCACGACGCTGGTCATGCTGCGCGACGACGCTCAGCTGCCGAGCTGGACTCCCGCCGCGCTGACCGCGGGCGACGGCGAGTAGGCGGGCCGGGCATGGCTGACGAGCACATCGACCTGCGGGCCGAAGCGGCGAAGCGGCGCGACTGGTTCTTCGAGACCCAGCTGCGCGGGTTCAACCTCCAGACCTTCCGCAATATCGCGCGCGAGACGAAGGACCTGGACGAGCTCCAGTTGCTCGAGCTGTTCAGCACGTCGTCCCTGGTGCCCGTCGGCCTGCCCGGTCCCGGTCGCGGGCCGCGGGGCGAGCGCCCCAGGGTGTACCTGGACAGTCACCAGCCGGTGTGGGACGCCGACGAGCACACGCGCAGGCAGGCTTTCGGGGGCGCGTACATCGGGCGGCTGGGCGACTGGCTGGAGTTCCGCGATCCGCAGCTGCTGCGCGATCGAAACGCGGTGCTGGCCAAGGACTTCGAGCAGGAACGGTTCGGGTCGGCGCTGGAGAAGTCGCCGCTGTACCTGTACCGCCGCAAGCGCGCGACCACGGTGCCGATACCGAAGAACTGGGTGCCGGGACAGCTGTTCGACCCGCTGAAGGGCGAGGCGCCCTACGACGGGGATCGCTCGGCCACGGACAACACGGGTCAGGCCATCAGCCGCGCGTTCGTCGCCGAGGCCAAGCCGTGGTTGATCCCGGAGCTGTATCACCCTGCCCACCGCGCGCCCAAAGCGCCTGCGGGCACACCGGAGTTCGCGCCGCTGCAGCCCTCGGTGCGGTGGCTCGAGGATCTGGAGAAGTTCCTCGCCGACTTCGAGGCCGAGCTGCGGATCGTGGTGGGCGGCGCGGTCGACCAGCGATTCCCGTTCGCGGACAACGACTCCGGCAAGCGCGACTATCGGGGCGCGATCAACGAGGCGCTGCGGCTGACGACCACCGGCGACGCCGCGGGCAGGGTGCAGGCGCAATTCCTGTCCACGGTAGAGGTTTTGGACGACAAGCGGGTGCCGCGGCCCGCCTATCGGTTCGGCATCCGGATCGGCACGGCCGGTCGGCAGGTCGACGATGTCGAGAAGTATCCGCACTCCGAGATGGTCAAGTACTGGTTGCGCGTGGTGGACAACCCGGTGAAGGAGGTGTTCGCCAACAAGGAGAACTCCGATATGGGGCTGTGCCACCTGATTCGGATGGTGTACCTCTTCGGTACCCTCCCGGCGAAGCTGGCCGGCGGCGACAAGCCGCCCTGGCGGCGACGACCGGACCTCGACACGGAGACCTTCGACGAGTTCTTCGCCCATCGCGCGGCCGACGACGGCATCGCGGGCGACACCGAGGTGCTCGCCCGGCTGCGGGCGGCGCAGGAGAAGCTGCGCATCGTCCTGGCGGAGAGCCGGGCCGTGCCGAACAGCGCGGCCGTCACCTTCTCGCCCATCGCGCAGGAGGTGCTGCGGAAAGCCATCCACCACTACAAGTTCTGGCTCGACGAGCCGCTGCACGCGGTGCAGAACGCCGCCTTCCAGAAGGTGCGCGGCGACCTGGGCTACGACACCGAGAACGAGATGGAGTACTGGTCGGAGAACCACTACATCATGTTCGCGTCCTCGGAGTACCTGGCCGGGCAGCTGTGGGAGGCCGACGAATTCCAGCCCGCCGGTTCGCTTCTCGGCGGCAACAAGGAGGGGGTGCTGACCGGCAAGCAACGCCGCGAGCGCGGCAAGGCCCGCGTCCTGCGGTGGCTCAATCACCGAATCCTGTTCGGCTGGACCGAGTTCAACTCCTCGGGGTACTACCGCGAGCACCTGTGGTCGGTGCTGAACCTCGTCGACTTCGCCCTCGACGAGGAGGTCCGCGAGAAGGCCAAGATCGCGGCCGATCTGCTGCTGTTCGACATCGCGCGGTTCACGCACAAGGGGGCGATGGGCGCGCCCGGCGGGCGCAGCCAGCTCAGTTCCAAGGCCAGCGGCTGGGACAACGCGGCGGGCGACGCGGTGGAGATCCTCTTCGGCACGCGCGGCCTGTTCACCGACGGCGACTCCGAAATCGGTGCAGCACTGGCGTCCTCGACCTACGAAATCCCAGAGGTTCTGCTCGAGATCGCGGCGCACCCGCCGGAGACCGGGTTCATCGATCGGTCCCGGGTCTCGATCACCTTCGACGAGGCGCACCGGTACGGACTCTGGTTCTCCCAGCGGCTCGACGAGATCGACTCCTACCGCGAGGGTTACGCGCCCAAGTTGGAGAAGTACTCGCGCTTCGTCCGGGAGAACTTCGAGGAGATCGAGGCCGCGCACCCCGGCTCGTACGACCGCAACGACGACAGCACCGTCTTCTGGTGGGGCGCTTCGGTATTCCTCAACAAACAGGTGGTCAAGGGCACCCTCGCCGCCGTCGACAAGTTCGGCCTGGACCAGAGCGGCGTCTTCAAGCAGCTCGCCAACCTGGTCGGCACGCTGCTGCCGAAGGTCAAGAGCGGCGGGTTCTTCGGGCTGATCGGCGGACTCGTCGGCGGTGTGTACGGGGCCGTCGCCGGCATCGTGCTGGGCGCGCTGTTCAACACCTCCGACGCCGAGGACATCGCCGACGACCTCTCCATCTTCCTGGAGGGCTCGTCCCGCACCCGCGCCAACATCATGACCTATCGCAACCCCGACATCATGCTGTCCAGCCTGCAGAACTTCCGGGCGGGCCAGACGAACTTCCAGTCCAACGTCAACCAGGCCACGGTGAACGGCACGCTCAATGTGTTCACCACGTCGGGGCTGGTGAACCTGGATGTCTCGCCGGTGGTCGCGGGGTTGGGCGGCGCGCTGGCCGGCGGTTTCACCGGGGCGGTCGCCGACACGGTGCTCGGCGTCGGCGGATTCAAACCGGCCCTGGCGGCCCTCGGCGGCGTCGGCGCGGTGATCGCCAACGAGAAGGCGGGCCACGTCAACCCGTTCGCCGCCAGCAGCGACGGCGTCGACGGATTGCACTGGTGGACCGGCTATTTCGCGCTGCCCATGGTGGTCCAGTACGGCGCGGCCTCGATCATCGCCTACGACTTCCACGGCATCCAGGACGATCTCGCCGACTGCGGCTCGCACGTGTTCTTCCCGAAGAGCGGCTTCGACGCGGTGGAGGAGCTGCGCTGCTCGGCCTACGACGACGCCAACAACTCGCTGTTCGAGGCCTTCGACGTATTCCACTACGGTCCCAAGGGTTTCTGGGTGTTCGGCAAGTATGTGCACGCGGAGCCGGGCGTCGCCGCCGCGGACCGGCGGGAGTCCTACATCGGCGTGTTCTCCAACCAGCATCCGACCTGGCTGAGCAGGCAGGAGGACGAGGTCGACGTCTACAACAAGGCGGTCGAGGCGGTGGGCAAGGAGCCGATCGAGGCGCTGCGCGAGCAGCTCGCGGACGAGAAGGACATCGACAAGGGCATCGACCTGAAGCGGAGACTGCGGGAACAGGAACGGATCTGGGGCGAACCGCTGCCGCGCGACTACTTCGCCGACCGCGACTGGCATCACGACGGCAAGAACATCTGGATCGTCCAGGTCGGCAACAAGGCGGAGTTCGGCGACTTCGAGCGGTTCAAGCAGCGGGTCAGCAGCGCGCGGGTGCATCTGGACGACACCGGCGACATGGAGTGCACCTATCACATGCCGACCCCGGACGGCGGAAGTCAGGCGCTGGTCCTGAAATACGGCGACGGCGGCGAATTCCATTACGGCAACGCGCCGTTGCCGACCGACCTGTATCCGCGCTTTGAGAACCCGTTCGTGCGCGGCGGGCGGGTGGAGTGGGGGCAGCGCTCGTACGTGCTCGAGTATCGAGGCAAGCGGCTGCTGCACAATCTGCACGACTTCCGCAAACCCGTTCGGACCGAAGAGGTTTCGGCCACCGACGCGGACAAGGTGCTCGGCCTGGTGATCCATGTCCGCACCAAGGACGAGGACATGGACGAGAAGACTCTCGGCACGGCGACCGTCCGGATCGGGTGCACGGAGGTCACCAAGGAGCAGATCATCGCCGTCGGGCCGGTCGACGACGACACCTCGCACGATACGGAGTGGATCTTCTTCGACACCGGGCCGGTCGACGCCGCGCCGGACATGACGATCGACGTGGGGCACCGGGCGTTCGGTGACGGTGACGACGAGGCCGACTGGAACATGGGCTTCACCCTGCAGGCCCTGATGGGCGACCACTCGCTGCGCGACTGCACGGTGACGTTCGACTCGTCGGACTTCGACGAGGATGTGCGCGACACCGGACGGCTGCCGTTCTCCATCCGTACCGGCCGGTGGCGGCCGTGGGAGCCGGTGCCGGACAGCGTGTTCCAGGGGAGTCTGACGCAGGCGGTCCGCCCGCCGTTCGACAAGTACTACTACGACCACTGCGACCTGTTCCTCGCGGCGCCCGACCAGCCCCTGCGGCACCGGCGCCTCGACTCGTGCCTCACCGCGCCGCCGCACTTCGCCGAGATCCCGAATCAGCAAGGCGGGACGAGGTTTACGCCGACCTGCTCGGTGCGCGGGGTCAGCCGGTTCCCCGGCCATCTCGTCGCGGCGGTGCTCGACGAGGGCAAGCTGTTCTTCAGCTCCGTGGTCGACAAGGCGGGGACCTGGGGACCGTGGATCCGGGAGGAGCCGTCGTACTTCGGCGCGGCGGTGCCGTTGGCTTCGCCGGGGACGCTCTACGCGGGACCGTCGTCCTCGCTCGACGGCGTCGAGGTGGTGGCGCCGGGCGCCGACGGGCACCTGTACATCCAACTCGATTGGCGCACAGGACCTTCCTTCGACCTCTCCCACCTCGGGGAGGCCGGCGGCTGGCTGAAGATCACGGTCGAGGGTTTCACGCTGCGCCGCGACGGCGACATCGTGCTGGACGACGACCGGCTCCTCGTGCTCGACACCGACGGGGCACTGTGGGCCAAGACGATCATCCGCTCGACGACCTTCCCGCAGATCACCCCGTGGACAAAGGTCACCGACGGACAATCGTTGCGCACCTTCACCCTGGCCGCCACCACCGGCGGAACCCGCGTGCTCGCCACGGCATCCGACGGCCGCATCTGGGACGGAACGTTCGACGGAAACAACCCACCCCGGTGGACACCGCTGGACCTGCCCGGCGGCGCCCCCGTCCCCGACGGCGCCGGAACAGCCTGCGCCACACCCTATCCGGACCGCCTCGACGTCGTAGCGGTAGCGGCGGACGGCATCGTCCGCACCGCGATATGGACCAAAGCCGGCGGCTGGGCCTCCTGGACCCCCGTCGTCCCCGGCGACCAAGGACCCAAAGCGCCCCCGCACACTCCCATCCTGGTCCACCGCGTCCAACGCCAACTGGAACTCTTGATCCGCACCGAGGACCGCAACTTAGTCCGCACCTGGTGGTCATGAGAAACAACGGCCCGGACCGCATGACCACAGCCCGGGGTCGCACGACTACGGCGCGCGCCGCAGGACCACAGCCCGGGTCGCGTGACCACAGCCTGAATCGCGCGACCACAGCCTGGGTCGTACGACCACGGCCCGCGCCGCATGACTACGGCCGGGGTCGCGCGACCGCAGTTCGGGTCGCATAACCGCAGCCCGGGTCGCGTGACCACAGCCCGCGCCGCATGACTACAGCCCGGGTTGAGTGACCGCAGCCCGGATCGCGCGA
>NZ_BAGH01000544.1 GCF_000308715.1 Nocardia tenerifensis NBRC 101015 | reverse complement strand
GAGCTGACGATCGCGAACGGATTCTTCTGGTACGTGGTGCCGATGATCTTGCCGGGCAGGCCCTCCAGCACCGCCTTCGCCGTGGTCTGCGGGGCGGACAGGCCGAGCCAGATCCTTGCCGGTGTCGAGCCCGGCCTCCACCGACGTGCTGGCCGCGCCGCCCGCGATGAGATTGACCGAGCCGAAACCGGCCTCCTTGAAATACCCCTTGCTGTCGGCGAAGTACTCGCCGGCGAATTCGATGTTCTTCAGCCAGGACAGCTGCACCGCGACGGTGCCGAACTTGGAGCCGTCGGCGGTGGAGCCATTCGACGAATCGTCGGCGGCGCTCCCGCACGCGGCGAGCAGGCCAGCGCCGCCCAGCGCGACGCCCGCCAGCGCCGAGTAGCGCAGCAGCGACCGTCGGCTCAACGACGTGCGCCGCCCCGCGAAATCGACTTCTCGCCCGGCGAAATCAAACTCTGATGTCATGCGCCGAATCTAGGTCGATTGCGTTTCAAATTCTTTGCTTTGACGTTCCAGACATTGATTTGCTCGAATTTCGCCGTAATTACCGAGGCGTCACGACCTGCCCGCGTCGGCGCCGAACCGGGCGAGCACCAGGTTCTCGACCACGCCGACGATGGCGTAGAGCAGCACCGAGACGATCGTGACGAGGACGATCGACGACCACAGCTGGTTGTACTGGAACGTCGGAATGGCGCGAATCAGGCTGGCGCCCAATCCCGTTCCGCTGCCCAGCCACTCCCCGAGCAGCGCGCCGATCAGCGCGCCCGGCACCGAGATCCGGGCCGCGGCGAACACCGAGGGCAGCGCGGCGGGCACCGCGACCATCCGAAGCCCGGTCCACTTGGATCCGCCGTACGCGGCCACCAGGTCGAGTGCCTGCCGCGGCGCGTTGCGCAGCCCGGCCATGATCATCACCAGGGCCGGGAAGAACACCACGATGGCGGCCAGCACCGCGACGCCGCCGAGTCCCCGGCCGAACACCAGCACGATGATCGGCGCGAGCACCACCAGCGGCACCGAGCGCAGCAGCATCGCCACCGGCAGGAAGGTCTGCTCCACCGCCGCGAACGACACGAACAGCGCGGCGACCACGAGCGCGGCCGCCATGCCGAAGCCGAACCCGATCGCCGCGTCCCGCACCGTGATCTGGAGATCGTCGATGATCACCGCGCGCGCCGCGCTCGCCCCCGGCGAGGTCACCAGGTAGCGCCAGATGTCCTCCGGCGACTTCCCCACCCGCGGCCCGACCTGGGGGAACGCCTTCAGGAAGACGTACCAGATCAACAGCATCAACAGCAGCGAGGTGAACAACGGGAACAAGAACTTCCCGATCCGCCACACGACCTTCATCGCCCCTCCTCCGCGCGGTGCGTAAAACATTGCCGGACAACTTCTTTCGTACGGATCACCGCGCCTCCCGGGTCCACGGCGCGACCAGACGCGCGGCCAGCGCGACGACCGCGTAACCGAGCCCGGCGAGCGCGGCGGCGGCCAGCGCCATGCCCCAGGTGCGCGGCACGTTGTAGGCCGTCTGCGCGGCGGTCAGCGCGACGCCGATGCCGCTGTCGACCCCGCCCAGGTACTCGCCGATGATCGCGCCGAGCACCGCGGAGGGCGCCGCGATCTTCAACGCCGCGAACGTATTCGGCAGCGCGGAGATCAACTGCACCCGGTACAGCTGCTGCCAGCGCCCGCCGCCGTAGGCCCGCACCAGATCCAGGCTGGTCCGATCGGCCGAGCGCAACCCGCTCACCGTGCCGACCATGGTGGTGAAGAAGCAGTACATCGCGGCCAGGAACACCGTCGGGGTCCGCCCGCCGAACACCACCAGGATGATGGGGCCGAGGGCGAGCAGCGGGGTGCAGTAACTCAGGATGGCCAACTGCGTTGCCAGCGACTCGATCTGCGGGATCAGCATGATGAGGATCGCCAGCGCGATGGCCATCCCGTTGCCCCACAGGAAGCCCTTCAGCGCGCCGAGCGCGGTGATCCGGAAGTTCGGCCCGTACAGTCCCCAGCCGTCGGTGTACATGGTGTGCAGCACCGTCCACGGGCTCGGCACCGTGCCGCCCGCGACACCGAGCGCCGCGAGCAGCCACCACACCCCGAGCAACCCGGCGACGCCGAGCAGTCCGCCGATCCGCTTCATGCCCGCACCGCGCCCGTGCTCGACTTCCCCGCCGCGGTGCCGAGCGCGCCGCCCGTGCCGGACTTGCCGAACAGCAGCTCCGAGAGGTAGTCGTGCAGCCGGTGGAACTCGGGGGTGCGCATCATCTCCGGGGTGCGCGGGCGCGGCAGGTCGATGTCGACCAGCTCGAGCACCCGGCCCGGCCGCGGGCTCATCACCGCGACCACGTCGGAGAGGAACACCGCCTCGGCGATGCCGTGGGTCACCATGAGCGTGGTCGCGGGCTTCTCCGTCCAGATCCGCAGCAGCTCCAGATTCAGTCGCTGCCGGGTCATGTCGTCCAGCGCGCCGAACGGCTCGTCGAGCAGCAGCACGGTCGGCTTCACCACCAGCGCCCGCGCGATCGAGACGCGCTGGCGCATGCCGCCGGACAGCTGCGCGGGCTTGGCCTTCTCGAAGCCGTCCAGCCCGACCAGTTGGATCAGGTCTGCGATCAGCGCCGGGTCCGGTGTGAGGCCCGCCACCTGAAGGGGCAGTTTGATATTCGACTCCACCGAGCGCCACGGCAGCAGCGCCGAGTCCTGGAAGGCGATGCCGAGTTCGTGCCTGCGGACCAGCTCCGCCGGGGTCTGGCCGTCGATGAGCGTCTTGCCCGCGCTCGGCGTCTCCAGCCCCGCGAGAATGCGCAGGACGGTCGACTTGCCGCAGCCGGACGGCCCGAGCAGCGACAGAAAGGTGCCCTGCTCGGTGTGCAGATCGACGGAGTCCAGCGCCTCCACCGACTTGCGGCCGACCCGGAACGTTTTGGTCAACCCGCTGATATGAATCCCGGTCCCCCGGCACTGCTTTCCTCACTCATGACGTCACCCTAGAAGGGGTCCGTTGCACAGATATTGCGAATCGCTACCTCAGATTTCGCGATCGTTACGCGGAGCGGGGCGCACAACGGCATTTCGATCGTCTAGAGCGGATATCGCGCCCCGCGGTGTGAGCGTCAGGCCCGTAGGCGGTAGCTTGCGTGACCACGGAGGGCTAGCGAACGCCGCCAATCAAACCCAGGAATGACATGGGCACGCGCGCTGGTTGCACCACAGGTGAACCCGATCCTCTCGCTGCTCGACGCCAAGCTGCACATCGCCGGCTCGGAGATCCTCTGGCGCGAGGTGATCGGCAACGGCTTCGGCCTCGCCTCCGCGCTCGGCGGCATGCGCAGACGGGTCTGGGCCTGGCCGATCGGCATCGCCGGGAACACCCTGCTGTTCACCGTTTTCGTCGGCGGCGTGTTCAACACCCCGCAACACCTGAACATGGCGGGCCAGGCCGGACGCCAGCTCATGTTCATCGCGGTCAGCGTCTACGGCTGGTGGAGCTGGCATCGCCACGCCAGCGAGACCGGCCTCGAACACCGCGGCGTCGACCCGCGCTGGGCGAGCACGCGCGAACGCCTCTTCCTCGTCGCGGCCATGCTGCTCGGCACCGCCGCCTTCGCCCAGCTCTTCGACCTCATCGGCTCCTACGGCCCGTGGGCGGAGGCGTGGATCTTCACCGGCTCGGTGCTGGCCACCTACGGCATGGCCCGCGGCCTGGCCGAGTTCTGGCTCATCTGGATCGCGGTGGACATCGTCGGCATCCCGCTGCTGGTGAAGGCGGGCTACTACCCGTCGGCGACGCTGTACTTCGTCTACGCGGGCTTCGTGGCCTGGGGATTCGTGGTCTGGATGCGCAGCATCCGCCCGGCGCGCACACCCGCCGTCGTGCCGCTGGCCTCGACGCCGTAGCGCCTCCGCGAGAAATCTCGGCCACCTCCGATGAATCGGCGCCGCGGCGCCGGTAGGTACTGGCGAACCCGTCGGAGGAGGGCATCTCGCCATGAAAATGACTGTTGGACAACGCTGGGTGCTGGCGGTGACGTCGGTGGCCGCGTTGATGACCGTGCTGGACGCGCTGGTCGTCACCACCGCGCTGCACGCCATTCAACTGGATCTGCGCGCGTCGATCGCCGAGCTCGAGTGGACGATCAACGCCTACATGCTGAGCTTCGCCGTGCTGTTGATGGCCGGCGCGGCGCTCGGTGATCGACTCGGGCGCAGGCGCGTGCTCGCGGTGGGGCTCGGACTGTTCGGGCTGGCCTCGGCGGCGTGCGCGCTGGCGCCGAGCCTGGAGTGGTTGATCGCCGCGCGCGCGGTGCAGGGCGTCGGGGCCGCGGCCGTCATGCCGACGGCGACCGCGCTGCTCTCGGCCGCGTTCGAGCCGCAGCAGCGCAGCAGGGCGCTCGGCTTGTTCGCCGCCATCACCGGATTGGCGACCGCGGGCGGCCCGCTCGTCGGCGGCGCGGTGGTGCAGGGCCTGGCGTGGCAGTGGATCTTCTGGCTCAACATCCCGTTCGCCGTCGTGCTGATTCCGTTGCTGTGCACCCGAATCGGCGAGAGTCACGGTCCAGCAAGGGCTTTGGACTACCGCGGCATCCTGCTGGTGAGCATCGGCGCGTTCGGCCTGGTGTGGGCATTGCTCCGAGGCAATGAAAGCGGTTGGGCGAGCGCCGAAGTGGTGGTGGCCTGCGCGGTGGCCGCGGCGGCGATCGCGGGCTTCGTGCGCTGGGAGCTGCACACCGACGCCCCGCTGATCCCGATGCGCTTCTTCGCCTCGCGCGCCTTCGCCGCCGGAAACGGCGTGGGATTCCTGCTGTCGGCGTCGATCGCGGGCGGCGCGTTCTTCTTCGCCCAGTTCCTGCAGATCGTGCTGCGCGCCGATCCGCTGGGCGCGGGTCTGCGGCTCGCGCCGTGGACGGTGACGCTGTTCGTGGTCGCGCCGATCGCCGGGCGGCAGGTCAACCGGTTCGGCGAGCGCCCGCTCATCGTGCTCGGACTGGCCATGCAGGCCGCGGGCTACGGCTGGATCACGCTGATCGCCGGCCCCGAACTGTCCTACCCGGCCCTGATCGCGCCGTTCGTGGTGTCCGGCGTCGGCATCTCGATGACGATCCCCGCCGCGCAGAGCGCCGTGCTGCGCGCGGTGCCGATGACGGCGGTGGGCGCCGCGTCGGGCACCTTCAACACGCTGCGCCAGCTCGGCATGGCGTTCGGGGTGGCGCTGCCCGCCGCGGTGTTCGCGGCGGTGGGCGGGCTCGAGTCCGCCGAGGCGTTCAGTGCGGGATTCACCGCGGCGATGGGCACGGCGGCCCTGATCGCGCTGCTCGGCGCCGGGCTCGGCGCGCTCGTGCCCGCCGGGACGCCGGCCGGAGTCGGCGAGCCTAGTGCTTCGTCCGGCGCGGCGGTCGATCTCTCGGGAGCCAAGGCATGACGACCACGCGGGAGACCCGGATCGCCGGCGGCTCAGTAAGTTCTCCGATCATGACGGTGAGCGCGGATTTCACGGCACGGGCGATGGCACACCGCCCCGAACTGCTCGCGCACTGCTATCGGATGCTCGGCTCCATCCACGACGCCGAGGATCTGGTGCAGGAGACGATGCTGCGCGCGTGGCGCGCGGCCGACCGATTCGACCCGGCGCGCGCCTCGCTGCGCACCTGGCTCTACCGCATCGCGACCAACGCCTGCCTGACCGCGCTCGAGCAGCGCGGCAGGCGGGCGCTGCCGGTCGACCTCGGCGGGCCGGCCGAGTCGGCGCGGACCCAGCCGGTCCGGCAACCCGAACTGCCCTGGCTGGAGCCGATACCCGATGGGCTGCTGGGCGATTCGGCCGACGACCCGGCGGCGGTGGTGGCCGCCCGCAGCGGCATCCGGCTGGCCTTCGTCGCCGCGCTGCAGTATCTGCCCGCCCGCCAGCGCGCCGTGCTGATCCTGCGCGACGTGCTCGCCTGGTCCGCCGCCGAGGTCGCCGACCTGCTCGAAACCTCTCCCGCCGCAGTCAACAGCGCGCTGCAACGCGCACGCGCTCAGCTCGACAAGGTCGCACCGATGATCGATCAGATGTCCGAATCCCTCGGCCCCGCGGAGCGAGCCGTGATCGACCGCTACGTCTCGGCCTTCGACAGCAGCGACATGGCCGGGCTCAGCAAGCTGCTGCTCGACGACGTGATCCTCGAAATGCCGCCCGCCTCGGTGTGGTTCGCGGGGCGCACGCACGTCGTGGAGTTCTTCACCGGCAAGGCGAACAGGGGCGCGGACGCCTGGCGGGCGATCCGCACCGCGGCGAACACCCAGCCCGCGGTCGCGTTCTACCTGCGCGACGAGGACGGCGTCCACCGGGCGCACTCCATCCATGTACTCGGCACGGTCGGCTCGTCGATCGACCGCATCACGGTCTTCCTGGACGCGGAGTTGTTCCGCCCCTTCGGTTTACCGCTGACGTACTGAGGTCGTGCGCCACGGCAGGACATCGCTGAGCACGGAATTCGGTTGGGCGAGTGGAACTCCGGAGCCGCGGCCCGCGATCAGTCCTGCTGCGCCGCGGCGTCGGCGAAGAGCTTGGCCATGGTCTCGGCGATATTGGCGGATCGGTCGAAGTGATAGCCGCGGTCGGCGGCG
This sequence comes from Nocardia tenerifensis NBRC 101015, assembly GCF_000308715.1. Lineage (GTDB taxonomy): Bacteria > Actinomycetota > Actinomycetes > Mycobacteriales > Mycobacteriaceae > Nocardia > Nocardia tenerifensis. Next base: position 2,889 of record NZ_BAGH01000544.1, on the reverse strand, counting down.
TGACCGGCGAAGAGGTGCCAGGCGGAGGTAGTGAGCAAGTGGGCGATGGTCTCCTGGTCGGGGCGCTCGGCCACCGGAGTCCCGATGTACTGCGTGACGATGCCCTCCACCAGCCCGGTCACGCCGTAGACGAGCGGACGGTACGGCTCGACGTCGATGGCGAGCATGCTGGTCCACGACGAAAACTGTTGCCACAGCGTCTCGGCGACGCGGTGCCTGCTGATGGTGAGGCTGGTCTCGCCCGCCGAGTGTCCGTGCACCGGGCCGTTCTGGCCGAAGTGGTACAGGTGTGGATGGTCCGCGGCCCAGCTGACCACCCGGCGCATGACCTCGTGGAACATCTGCTCCGCGGTCTTGGCCGGGTCGAGCACGAGCAGCGCCTCCACCTCGGCCACGTAGTGGTCCAGGATGTACTCGCGCACCCGGGCGTCCAGGTCTTCCCGATTGTCGAACTGCCGGTAGACCACGGAGCGCGCCAATCCGGCGCGCTCGGCGATCTGCTGGATGGAGACCTCGACGTTCGGACCGTTCTCCTCGATCAGCGCGACCGCCGCCGCGAGGATCTGCGCCTGCCTGGTCGAATTGTGTTGATCCCACCGCTGACCACCCGAGCGCCTGCGATGGTTACGCATGTGGGCGGGCGGTTTCACGGATTCGACTATACGGCGGTGTCCGCGCGCTCCAGTTCCGGCAGGAACCGAGGCCGCATCGGCAGCGGGCCGTCCGGACCGCCGGTGAACGAGATCTGCCGGCGCACCCGCTGATCCGACACCGCGTCGAACCGCAAGTGCTGGGCGAACGTGGCGACCACGAGCGCGGCCTCCATGCTTGCGAATCCGGACGCCACGCACATCCGCTTGCCCGCGCCGAACGGCATGGTGGCCCGCTTGTGTTCGCGCGCCAGGTTTTCCGGCAGGTATCGACTCGGATCGAACTCCTCCGGCCGCTCCCACACCCGATGATTGTGGTGCGCACCGTGGATCAGGGTGATCACCGTGGTACCCGGCTCGATCAGATAGCCGCCGAGCGCATCCCGTTCCTTCGCCGTCCTGGCCAGCCCGACCACCGGCGGCAGCACCCGCATGGTCTCGGCGACGACGGCCTGTGTCCACGGCAGCCGATCGAGGTCGGCGACGGTGGCCGGGCGCGAGCCGAGCACCGAGCGCACCTCGTCGTGTAGTCGCTCGCGCGCCTCGGGATGCTCGGCGAGCAGCTGCCACACCCAGGTCAGCGCGGTCGCGGTCGTCTCCATGCCCGCGCCGATGAACGTCATCAGCTCGTCGTGGATCTCCTGATCGGTGTACCGGTAGCCGGTTTCCGGGTCGGCGGCGTCGATGAGCGCGGCGAGCAGGTTGTCCTTGCGGGTGATCCGGCCGGCGCGGTGATCGGCGATCAGCCCGTCGACCACCCGCTCGGCGTGGCGCAGATCGCGCATGCTGCGCGGCTCGATCACCCAGCCCGCGGCCCGCATGACCCGCATCGGCAGCCGCGAGTTCCCGGCGTCGTCGCGGTGGCGACCGCGCTTGTGCAGCCAGGTCGCGAGGTGGTGCAGCGGATGGCTGAGGTTGGTCATGAAGCCGCGGCCGAAGAAGCGCAGCAGTCGATACAGCACCACCTCCGACATCGGGCCGGTGATATCGGTGCCGAACATGGTCCGCGACGTGATATCCAAAGTGAGCCGGTTCATTTCGGCGTTCACGTCGACCACGCCGTCGTCGGCGGCGGACAGCTCCCGGATCCGGGCGACCGCGTCGCGTGCGGCCTCGACCATGACGGGCGCGAAGCCGTCCACGTTGCGCTTGGCGAAGATCGGCTGCACCAGCCGCCGATTGCGTTGCCACAGTTCATCGTTCAGGTCGGTGACCAGCCCGCGGCCGAAGGCGACGGCGAGCATGTCGTAGTCCGGGCTCTTCGTGTAGTTGCTCTGGTTGGTCACCAGCACGTGCCGCGCCAGCTCCGGGCTGCGCACGACGACGAACTTCGCGAACGGCACCCGGGCGACGATCACATCGTCCTGCCCGGGGAGGTTCGTCAGGTAGTCCAGCACGGTGTGGTCGCGCACCCTCGGGAGGATCCCGAGCGCCCACCGCACCGACTCCCACCAGGTCACCGGGGTGTTGTGCCAGCGGATGAACGTCGGCGCCCAGCGGGGCGGACGCAGCGTGGAATCAACAGCGGGATCGGCCTCGGCCATAACCGGCTCACCTTGCCTGACACTTTACTGGGACGCGTTGTCCCACTCAGGGTAATGAGACATCATGACCCGGTCAATGGGTGAACCACTCTCGTTCCGCTCAGGAAGCAGCACAGCCCGGCAGGTCGTACGACCTGCCGGGCTGCGTCGGACTCGACGGCGAGTCCCGTTGCTAGTTGGGCGTATCGCCCTCGTAGTCCATCTTCGACGCCTGATCCTCCTCGGTCGCCGAGGCGTCCTCGGTCGCGTCCGGCTGATCAACGGCGTCGCGGTTCACTTCGGCGTCGTCGGGCGAGTTCTTACCGGGGTCTGTCGTCATGGCCTCGGGCTTCCCGGCGCGTCCGCGTTCAAACTGACCGCCGCCGAGCCGACACCGCGCTCGCTAGACGACGTCGACGCGTACCCCGGTCGCGCGGATCGCCGCGACCGCGGCCGGATCCGCCCCGGTGTCGGTGACGAGCGCGTGCACCTGCTCGATAGTGCAGATTCGGGCCAGCGCGGTGCGCTCGAGTTTGTCCGAGGTGGCGACGACCATGACGTGGCGGGAGCGGCGCACCATCTCGGTGGTGACGCCGGCCTCGTCGATATGCCTGCACTGCGCGCCGCCCTCGGCGGAGATGGCGTTCACGCCGAGAATCAGCTCGTCGAGGCGCAGCTCGGCCAGCGCGCGTTCGGCGAGGGGGCCGTGGCAGCTC
>NZ_BAGH01000545.1 GCF_000308715.1 Nocardia tenerifensis NBRC 101015 | reverse complement strand
CCTCGCGTTGACCGCCGCGGAGCTGGTCGTCGATGACGATCCGGTGCGCGCCGTGTTCATCCTGACCGAGGCCGTGTGCTGCGCACGCGACGCCGGGCGGCGCGACCTGCTCGAGCGAGCCGTTGGGCAATTGAAATCTCTTGACCTGCCGGATGATTCGCCCTTGCTTCCGCATGTCGCAGCGCAGATCGCCTGGGCCGATCTCCTCGCCGGACGATGCGATCCGGCGGTCGATGCCATGGCCGCGCAGGTGCGCGAGGCACGTACCGGCACAGCGGACTACCTCCATGAGGTCGTCGCGGCCTTCAGCGGTGTGCTGCTCGCCGACGACGCAAGCGCCGCCGCCGTCATGGATACGGCGGCCGATCGGGCGCGCGCGGCCGGTGCGGTGCAATGGATCCCGTACATCATGGAGCCCCTCGCCCTCGCACAACTGCTCGGCGGGGCGTTTCTGGACGCGGAAACATCGGTGGCCGAGGGTGTTTCGCTCGGCGCGGAGCTCGGCATGGACACTCAGGTCGCGGTGTTGCGGGCCGTCTCGGTGTGGACGGCGGCGGTCGCCGGGCACGAAGACCGGTCCCGGGCGCTCGCCGCGGACATCGGCCCGCTGCTGACCGAACGGCATCCGGTGCACGCGGCGCTGGTTTCCTGGGGACTCGCGATCGGCGACCTCTCGGCGGGGCGGTTCGATCCCGCGCTCGAGCTGCTCGACGAGATCTGTTCCGGGACAGTAGCGTACGACTTTCTGCTCCGATCGGTCCCCGACCACGTGGAGGCCGCGGTCCGCGGCGCACGGACCGAGCGGGCCGCGGCGCACCTACCGGCGTTCGAGCAGTGGGCACGGCGGGGCGGGGCTCCGCAGGCGGCGGCGCTGCTCCACCGTTGCCACGCGCTGCTCGCCGCGAGCGACGATGCGGCCGAGGAGCATTACCTCGCCGCCCTGCGCCTGCACGACGGTGTCTACCATCGCGCCCGGACGCAGCTGGTCTTCGGTGAATGGCTGCGCCGACGCCGCCGCCGCACCGAGGCACGCACCCAGTTGCTCGCGGCCACAACCGGTTTCGACCGTGTGGGCGCACGGTTGTGGGCGGACCGTGCGCGCGTCGAGCTGGCCGCGCTCGGCAAGCCGCAGGCCGCACAGCACAGCGATCCGATCGAACTGCTGACGCCGCAGGAGCTTCAGGTCGTCCGGCTCGCGGCGGCCGGGCACAGCAACAAGGAGATCGGGGCCAGGCTGTTCCTGAGCCCGCGCACCGTCGGGCACCACCTGTACAAGGCGTACCCCAAACTCGGTGTCGCGCGGCGGATCGAGCTCGCGCAGCTCGTTTTATGAGCCGATGACTTATCCGGCGTTCCGCGCGCGCCTGGAACGCCGGTAATCCGACCGATGCGGTCGAGGCGACCGGCGCAATAACTTCGCTCCTACCAGGCAACCGAAGAGGAGCGAACATGATACTGACGGACAAGAACGCCGTGATCTACGGAGCGGGTGGGACCATCGGCTCCGCGATGGCCGAGGGTTTCGCTGCCGAAGGCGCGAACTGCTTCCTGGTCGGCCGAACCGCCGCCACCCTGGACGCCGTCGCCGAGCGGATCCGCGCCCGAGGGGGCCGCGCCGAGACCGCCGTGGTCGACGCGCTCGACGCGACCGCGGTCGCCGACCACGCCGACGCCCTGGTCGAAAGGGCAGGCAGCCTTGACATCTCGGTGAACGTGACCGCGCGGACGTCGATCTTCACGCCGCTCGTCGACGTCTCCGTCGCCGACTTCGCCGCGGCGATGGCCGAACTCGTCACGTCTCAACTGCTGACCACCAAGGCCGCCGCGCGGCACATGATCGCGCAGAAATCCGGGGTGATCCTGTTCTTCGGCGGGTCGGATCCCACCACCAGGATCCCCGGCCTCGGCAATGTCCAGGTCGGCTGCGACGCCGTGGAGGGCCTGCGCCGGCAGTGGGCGTGCGAGCTCGGCCCGCACGGCGTCCGGGTGGTCTCGCTGCTGACCGGCGGCATCCCGGAGTCCTTCCCGGACACCCCCGAGACCGCGTCCGTGCGTGCGGGCATGCACGCCGCCACCCTGCTCGGACGCGCGGCCACCCGGTCCGACGTCGGCCACGTCGCCGCCTTCGTCGCCTCCGACCTCGGTCGCACCCTGACCGCCACGCAGGTCAACATCTCCTGCGGCGCGCTCGGCGACTGACACCCCGTTCGCGGCCTGCTCCGCCCCATGGAAACGGCGACCGCAAGGCCGCCGACATCATCGAAGGCCAAGCCACCGACTACGACCCACTGGCCAAATCCTCGCTGAGATAATCGAAGCCCTCTGACCAGCCCAGCGGTGCCGGTGTCGCCTCGGACCATGGGCTCGGCGCCTGTGCGAAGGCCGGGCCGACATCGCTGGGACGGAATGGCCGCTCAGAGCAGGCGCACCGCCAGCTCGTAGATGGTGTCGGAGTCTTCGGCTCGGGCGGGGTCGCGGAGGAAGATCTGGCGTGGTCGCCAGTCGAAGCGCTCGTCGTGGTCGAGTAGCCAGCGGTGCAGCGACTCGAAGCCGAGCGCGGTGGTCATGTCGGACTTGGGGACTTCGACGTAGGCCTCGCGCGCCGCGGGCTCGGTGCGGACGAGCATGTCCGGGAAGCGCCGTGCGACCGTGTCGACGTCGAATTCTGTTATGGGACAGCAGAACTCGACCGGGCCCTCGTCGTCGGGCCCGAGTTCCCCGTGGTATCGCAGGAAGGGCAGGCCCGCGGCCCCCTCCGGCCGCGGCACGGCGGGGCCGCCGAACAAGGCGAACAGCGGGGTCGCGAACTCACCGATGCGATCGGCGGTGAGGTTCTCGGTGCGACTCAGCAGGGCGCGGTCGGGGATCGTGCGGACCGAGACGTCGTACATGGCTACCTTCTCTCCGGTGACCTGGGCGATGAGGAGATCGGCCAGCCGCTGTTGCGCCGCGAACCCGCGCCGCCGCTCCTCCCAGTACTCGGCCAGCGCCCGCACCCGCTCGTCGCCCGGTCGCGCCAACACCTCGCGGATCCGGGCGAGCGGCATATCCAACCGCCGCAGCTGCCCGATATAGCGCGCCTTCGGCAACTGGCCCACCGAGTACCAGCGATAGCCGGTATCGATATCGACTCGCGCGGGCGGCAGCAACCCCGCATCCGCGTACAGCCGCAAGGCTTTCGGCGAAAGCCGCGCCAGCCGGGCGAACGCGCCGATGCTCAGCAACTCCACGACCGCCTCCTCATCGCGGGGAACTTCCCCTACCCCGAACCCTGCCCCCGGCCCCAAGGGAAAGGTCAAGACCTAGGGGCGACCGGCTCCCGCGGCCGGGACGGACCCTTTCCGCTCTCGGCTACTCGGACGCAGTGCCGGTTGCCGACGTCGGCATACCAGACGGCGCCCTCGGCGTCGATACAGATCCCGTCGGGGTGGTCGCCCGGCGTCTCGGCCCATACGCGGCGCCCGGCCAGTCCGCCGTCGGGTTGGATGTCGTACGCGGTCAGGTGGTTGGCGTAGGACTCGGCGACGATCAGGGTCGCGCCGTCGGCGGTGATGGCCATGCCGTTGGGAAACGCGAGCCCATCGGCGACCCGCCGGACCTCCCCGTCGGGCGTCACCAGCGCTATCGGGCCGGTCGCGACCTCACCGCCGGGGAAGTCGAACCCGATATTGTCGTCCGGCGTGCCAGCGCGGGGACTCGCCGAACACGACTCCTTCCAGCAAAATCTCCGGTTTGCTCATGTCGCCATGCCCTTCGGTAGTCGGTACGAGTACTGACGGGCCGGGCGGCGGAAATTGATCGGCGCTACTGCGCGCGGTACACGACGATTCCCGGGACCGACCGGACGTACTCCGCGAAGGGCGAGTCGACGACCTTGTTGTTCGCGGCGAGCGAGGACGCGTTGCGGAACACCGGCCCGCCGGGCGTCATCACGAAGATTCCGACGTGGGTCACGTCCAGCCCGGCCGCGTCGGTGTAGGCGCCGATGTAGTCGCCCGTGCGCAGCCCGCCGAGCACGCCGTCGTCCACGGCGGCGCTGGGAATGAACGTGACGGCGCGATCCACCACCGGCAGACCGGGAAGATACGTCCCGCCGTCCGCCTTCGCGTTGAGGTGTTTGGTGACGGTGACGGCCACGGTGCTCAGCGCGCCGGTGATATCGGTCGCCGCGATTCGCGGCGTGTTCGCCCAGTCGCTGAAGAAGTGCTTGCGATGCGAGAAGTCCACTCGCCCATCGGTATAGCGCGTGTCGATCAGATTCGCGACGAACTGGTCCTTGTTCGTGGATCTGGTGAGCGCCTCGACATAGTCGAGATAGGTGAAGCAGTCCACCCGGCGCAGATCGATGACGAGTCGTTCGGGCTCGGTCGCCGAGCCGACGAGCATGTCCGCACCGTATGGCGTGCCGAGAAACTGCCGCGACAGCAGCTCGATCGCCTCGCCCTTGCTCTGCCCGGCGGGCGCACCGGCCCGCAACGCCGACAACGCCTCGATCTTCTGCGCGGTGACCTCGTCGACGACCACGGAAGCCGGCTCGGCGACCGCCCTCGTCACCGTGGCACCGGCGATCACCAGCAGCGCGAGCAGTAGGCGGGCAAGGGTGCGCAAGAAAGGCCTCCAACACGGGTATTCGATCTCTCGACGCCCTCCACGGTAACCGGTCGTACCCGCGAGACGGTGGGCCGCCGCGAGAAGCCGCGCCGGCCCACCGAGACCCCGGTCACGCCTCGATATGCGCCACCTTCTTCGTGAACACGCCCTTGACCGCGGCCGACGCCTCCGCGCCGGGACCCTCCACCGGCCGATACAGCACGGGGCTACACGACAACGCACCCTGCGCGCACAGCGGCTTGCGCACCGGCGGAGCGGAGATCGAGCCGTGCGTGTCCCCCTCCGGCGCCGCGTGCAGCGCAGCCACGATGCACGGCGCGACGGCGGCCGCGGCGACGAAGGTCCGTAGCGACCGCGGCCACTCCCGAAACGCGGAGAGCGGGGTCATTTCCGGTCGCCGCGCCCGAACGGCCACGCGTCGGCGCCCGGCTCCTCGGGAGCCTGCTGCATGCCCTGGTTGCTGAGGCTGCCCGGGTACAGGTATTCGCTGGGCGGCCGCCTGCGTCCGTTCAGCCACGCGTCGAAGAAGCCGGTCAGGTTCTTGGTGGTGCGGGACTGGACGAACTGCCGGAACTCGGGGATCGACGCGTTCCCGTGCTTGTGCCCCTGCGCGAAATCCTTGACGGCGGCGAAGAATACGCTGTCGCCGATGTAGCGGCGCAGCGCGTGCAGGAACAGCGGGCCGCGCGTGTACACGACGGTGAACTCATTGCCCTTGCCGGGATCGTAGAGCGGGGTCGACCAGACGCCCTGCTGATCGGCGCTGGCGAGCGCGCGGCGATAGATCTGATCGGCGTTGCGACCCTGCACGCGTTCCGGATACAGAATGTCGGCGGTGTAGCTGGCGAAGCACTCGTTCAGGCAGACATCGCGCCAATCCTTGACCGACACCGAGTCGCCCCACCACTGATGGGCGTTCTCGTGGATCAGCGTGTTCAAGTCCGTCCACGGCGCGTAGATCGGCCGGGTCTGGGTCTCGAGCGAGAACTGCAGATTGGTGTCCACGTAGATGCCGCCGCCCGCCTGGAGCGGGTACGGACCGTACAGCTGCTCCTCGAAGGCGAGCACGCTGGGCAGCTTCTTCTCCAGGTCCTTCTTCTGCTGGGCGCCGCCGGGCGCGAAAAAGCTTTCCAGCGGCGTACTTCCGGCCTGCTGGGTCAGCCGGGTGAACTTGTCGATCGCGATCGTCGACAGGTATCCGATGATCGGATCCTTGGCCTCCCAGGTGACCGTGTGCTTGCCCGTGCCCGCGGGCACGTCGGAGGCGCGCACGCCGTTGGACGCCACGTCCCAGCCGGTCGGCACGGTGGCCTTCACCGTGAGGGTGACCTTGTCCAGCGGGGTGTCGTTGAGCGGGTACCACGTGGTGGCCGAGTGGGGTTCGCCCGCCGCGAACGCGCCGCCGGACGGCGAGTACGTCCAGCCGTTGCCGCCGCTGTCGGGGAGCGTGCCCGCGTAGTCGACGATGACCGTGAACTGTTGCCCCAGTGGCAGTGCCGTCTTCGGCTTCACCACCAGTTCGTGCTCGCCGGTCCTGCTGAACTGGGCGGGCTGACCGTTGACGGCGACGGAACCCACTGCGGGACCGGCGTAGTCGAGGTTGAACGACGACAGGTTCTGGGTGGCGTTGGCGGTGATCGTCGCCTTGCCCGTGAGATTGTGCGTCGGCGGGTTGTAGTCGATGGCGACGTCGTAGTGCAGCGCGTCGTAGCCGCCGTTGCCGTCCTTGGGATAGTACGGATCGCCGAGACCGTCGGAGCCCGGCGTCGGGTCGGCCGCGCCCGCGGCGGCCCCGTTGGGCGAATCCGACGGCGGGGCGGCCACCGCCGCGACGCCGGCCGACAGGCTCAGCGCGAGAGCCAACGCGGACACCGCGACCGGCCGCGCTCTCAGCGCGGCGGGAATCGGCTTGCCGCTGTCTGACCATTTATGAATTCGCATGGTGCACAACCTCTTCAGTAGGCGATCCGGTGAGCGAACTCGGCCGCGCGTACGTGTCGATGGCCCTATCGGATCTGTGAACGACTGCGGGAATGCCGATTCGGCACCCCGCAGGTACTGCGATGAGCCGCTACGCGGCCACGTTCAGCGACGACACTTCGACGGGGTGCGATCGGCGCACTCGGGATGCCCGGTCGTGCTCCAACTGTCGAGCACCTTGCCGACATCGGTGGCGTCGACGAACACCACCCACCGGCTCGGCGGCCCGCCCTGCGCGCCGACGCCCTCGACCGTCACCTTGTACGCGGGGACCGCCACGCTCTTCGCGGACTTCTTGGCGGCGAGCTTCGGGTCGTACCACATGGCGACCGGCGCGGAAGCCGAGAACTTGTCGCGCGACTGCCTGGTCTCCGCGGCGAGCGCGCGCACCGCGGTGGCCGTCACCGCGGCAGGCGGCGTCACCGCGGCTCGCGGCGTCACCGCGGTCGGGGGCGTTGTCCCGGTCGGCAGCGTCGTCCCGTTCGGCAGCGTCGTCCCGGTCGGCAGCGTCGTCCCGTTCGGCAGCGTCGTCCCGGTCGGCGTTGTCGTCGTCCCGGTCGGGTACTTGCCCCGCGCCTGCTGCGCGAGCGCGCCGCCTGCCGAGACGAGCGAGCCGTCGGCGGCCAGCGACTGCGCCACCTCGGCGCCGAACACGGGCACCGAGTCGATCTCCTGGCGCTGCCGGACCGTGGCGCCGCCGTCGCCGGTGGGCGACACCGTGTCGACGACGAGGTTGCCGACGGACTCCGCGCCGAGGACCTGCTGGAGGCCCTGGGCCCGAGCCTGCGCGATGGCCGGGGCGTCGGTCGGCGTGCCGGGCGGAATCGGCAAGGGGTGCTCGAGGATCACCTGCACGAAGATTCCGTCGGGATCGGTGAAGACGTTCTTCGGGATGGCGGGGAGGTCGAAGATGCCGGGCTTGGTGGTCGGCGCGGTCGTGGTCGTGGTCGGTACCGAGGTGGTCGGATAGTCCGTCGACGGCACGGGGGTGGTCGTCGAAGGGTCGGTGGTCGGCGTGGTCGTGGGATCGCTCGACGTGGTCGGCGTCGTCGGCGTGGTCGTCGGAGCATCGGTCGACGGCGTGGTCGTCGGCGCCGTGGTCGAAGGGGTGGTCGGCGTCGGTGTCGTCGTCGTCGGCTCGGCGAGCGCGCCGGGGGCCACCGTGAAAACCGTTGCCGCTGAAACCAACACCGCGGTAGCGATGCGGCGAGCCGCACTTCGATGTGGGTATTCCATATCCAAGTAGAACCACACCGTGGGGGCTGTTTTCGACTGGGGACTCACTGGGGAGTTCGTATCACGACTTGATTAACATGCCCGACACCGGAATTCGGCAGGGCGTTCCTCACTTGCGTTCACAAAGCGGCCAGTTCGGCGCATGTGCGACGAAATAAGGCCCGGCCGAGCCGGATCGACGCCCCGGCGACGCCGGCGCGACGGTATCGGCCGACGGCTCTTCGGCGCGCATTCAGACGGCACGCACGAGCGACGGTGCGCGGCAGGCGAATAAGGCCGGCACCGCGAGCACGGGACGCCGAACGCGCGCCGATGCGCGACCTGCGGGCAGAACTCGATTCGCAAGTCACGCACCGTATCGCGAGGTAAAATGCGCCATCATTTACTGTGCAGCCGATCGCCGATTCGGGTGGCGAAGTCCTGCCAGTTGGCCGCGTTCTGTCTGGCCATATCGAGCACCAGATTCAGACAGTGTTCCGGGATGCGATCCGCGAGATCGAGCGACTGCGTCGGCGTGCGCGGACTCGCGTCGAGCCAACGCAATACCGTGCGTCCGGTTTCGGTGAGCCGCAGCGACGGATCGCGGCGCAGACTCTGCAATACCGACGAGGGGCAAACCCGCTCGGGCGGAGCCGGTTCCGGCGCCATCGTCGTCGTCTCGGCGCCGTCGCACGGCTTCTTCCGACGCTGGTGTTCGACGTCCGGCCGGCGCACTCGCCGCATCCGTCCGTCGCGGCCTAATCGATGCCTCGTCTGGGGAACATCCCCAGACGACTGCCTGCGCACCGCGCCGACGGTCTTGTGATCCAGCCCGGCCACCTCCGCGACTTTGCGGTCCGACCACAGCGGATACATCCGCATGATCCGCAGCGAGGCCGCTTTACGGTCGAGAATCGACAGCGGCAGGCCGTGCGCGATATTGGCCTGCACCGCGAGCACGAACGCCTCTTCCTCGGTGCCGTCGAAGAATTGCGCCCGGATGACGGTGTCTCCCTTCAATTTCGCGGCCTTCAGACGGTGCACACCGTCGATCAGCCGCATGGTTTCTCGATGCACCAGGATCGGCGGCAGCTCCGCCTCCGTCGTCGCCAGCATCTGCGTATGCGCCGAGTCCTCGGCACGTACGCGCAGTGCACCGCTGATGTCTATCGACTCGATAGGAATCTCGATGACTACGTCGGCGACTCCGACTCTCGCATCGTCGTCCACGTTCAACCTGTGTTCACTCACGGCGGTACTCCTGCGTCGAAGCCGAGATCATTCCGTAGCACACTTCCCGCCGCCAGTACCTCTTCCGACTACCTCGGCGTGCGGGACGAATCGCTGAGGCAGGCACGGCGCTGTGCCGGGATCGGAGGGTGACCAACTAGCGCGGACAGCAATATTTCACATTGGCAGAGTTCCGGCAACGATACGGTGTCGAAAGGACGCTGCATTCGCACTGTGCGGATCGCCTGCGTGAATCGCGGCGTTATTTGTGAATGGTGTTAACCCCCGGGGACCGCCGCGCCGACTTCCGGAAACATTTCGGAAACTACCAGTTCCGGCCCGTAACCGGCAGTGGCGCGGATACGCTTGAGAGTTGGACTTCTGCAACGACGGAGAAGACCGCGGGAGACGTGTTGGTACGCCAGCATATACGGCGAGACCGAGTTTCTGCACACGATGACCACCTCGGGTCGCGCGGCGACAATAATTCTGCACACAACGACCATCACGGCGGTCGAGTGAGAACAAAGGGAACCCCGAATCATTCGAATCAGGACGCATTAAACCGACGGTATTCCCCGATCCGAGGAATAACCGCTCGGCCTACATCTCGTGCTCGTGGCACACCGATGCGGAACTCGTGTTCAAGTCCCCTCTCGCACACGAAGAACAGAGGCGTGCTCCGCCTTCGTCCGAACGATTTCATCCGGGGAACTCATCTGCCCGAGCGCTCCCCAGTTCGGAGTCCATCCTATCATCGGACCCCCGCCCAGCAGCGCGAAGAACGAAAAATCCGGGCCCGCCCGTTCCTCCGAGAGTCCATACAGCAGAGCATGTTTCGGTGTTATCCGGCGGGCGCCACCGAAGAAGTTCTGGAAAGCCCGATCGGCGGAGTTACCCCGGATTCCGCCCGCAGAACGCTCCTCGGGTGATTCGGCGTCCTTGTGACACAACACCGTACTGGCCGGATAGGACAGGGCGCGAAGCGTGGTCACCGCACCCCGAATCAGGTCGATCACCGCTGTGCGACATCATGATCCCCGCCGGGGAACCGGCGCGGCGGCAACCGTCGCCGCGCCTCGGCAAACCCGCTGCGGCCGAACTGAATCCATCCCCCCGAAGCGGCACCCTGAGACGGCGCTACGGAAACACCCCTAGCTCCGCGGTATCGGCGGTGAATAGCGCTCCGGCGGGATGCCCGACGGGGCCGCCGATTCCTACCGTCGGGGCATGCTCAACGTCGAACCCGATTCAGTTGCCAGCGAC
>NZ_BAGH01000546.1 GCF_000308715.1 Nocardia tenerifensis NBRC 101015 | reverse complement strand
CGGGCCACCAACTCGGTCAGCTCATTCACCTGCTCGGCGCCGCGGCCGAGACGGATCTCCGCGTCGTACCGATCCTCCAGCGCGGCCAGCCGCAGCCCTCGAACCGGGTGATCACGGCGTCGACGGCCGCGCTGTCGCGCACCTCGACGCCCTGCATGAACGTGCCGCGCCACAGGTCGAGGGCCTCGCCGAGCAGCTCGGCCTGGCGCGCGTCGTCGCCGCCACGGGCCTGATCCACCAATTTCTCGAAGCGCACCGCGTCGACCGCGTTCGGCGCCACGGCCAGCCGGTATCCGCCGGCCTGCACGTCGAGCGATCCGTCCGGCAGCACCTTGCGCAGCCGGGAGACCAGCGCCTGCAGGGCGTTGGCCGCGTCGGCGGGCGGCTGCTCGCCCCAGATCCAGTCCACCAGGGTCGATTTCGGCACCGCGCGGCCGGGCTCGAGCGCGAGGGCGATCAGCAACGCCCGCAACCGGGCTCCCGGCAACTCGATCAATTCGCCGTCGTCCGCCCGGATCTCGAGCGGCCCACACATCCCGATCTGCACCGGACCAATCTGCCATGGCGGTCGGCGGGGTGCTCGAGCCTGGCGGTCCAGTGCCTCCCGACGATCTCCGCACACGGGCTGTGAACAGGCAAAACGCCGTGTCAGCGCGCGTGTCAGTCCGGCGTCAGGTCGGTATCAGCCGGGCTGGCGACAGTAGTCACATCAACGGCACGGGGCGCACGGCTTCCGGGCTTACACACACCGAAGGAGCAGCCGCCATGACCACATTCCAGACCCCCGAACCGATCGCCGTCACCGTCGACGTCCTCTCCGGCGACGTCACGGTCATCGCCTCGGACCGCACCGACACCGTGGTGCGGGTGCTGCCTGCCGACGCGGCCAAGAAGGGTGACGTGCGCGTCGCCGAACAGACGCAGGTCGACTTCACCGCGGGCACGCTGACCGTGCGGACGCCGAAGCAGTGGCGGACCTACACCCCGTTCGGCGGCAACCCGTCGATCGCGGTGACCATCGAGGTGCCTACCGGCTCCCGGCTGACCGCCACGGGCGGGGTCGGCCGGCTGTTCGGCGCAGGCGAGCTCGGCGAGAGCGACCTGGAGATGGCCGCGGGCGACATCATCGTCGAGCGTCCGCAGGGCTCGGTGACCGCGAAGACCGCCAAGGGCGATATCCGCATCGGCGAGGCGGTGCGCGGTGTGCTGCGCCTCGAAACCTCCTACGGCGAACTGGAAGTCGGCATCCACCCCGGTAGCGCGGCACGGCTGGAGGCCAACAGCGCGCAGGGCGCCGTGCACAACCAGGTGCGGCCGCTCGACCGGACGAGCGACGAGACCGTACAGGTCTACGCACGAAATGCGTTCGGCAACATCGTCATTCGTCAAGCCAGCGCCGCTTAGTCAATTACTTCCCCGAACACGACATCCAGAGAAGAGGAATCATGAACACCCAGTCCCCCGCCGCGGCCGAACGTCCCGAGCTTCAGCAGCTGATCCAGGACATCGTCGATACCGGATTCACCGGCATAACGATGCGTGTGCACGACGAGCACGGCGAGTGGGCCGGCAGCGCCGGACTGAGCGAGCTCGGCGGCACCGCGAAGCCGCCGATCGACGGGCACGTCCGAATCGGCAGCAACACCAAGACTTTCACCGCGACGGTGGCGCTGCAGCTGGTGGCCGAGGGCAAGATCGACCTGGACACCCCGGCGGCGGAGTACCTGCCCGAGTTCGACCTGGACGAGCGGATCACGGTGCGAATGCTGTTGCAGCACACCAGCGGAGTGTTCAACTTCACCGGCGAGTACTACCCCGACGGCACGATGGTGCCGGGGATCGCCTCGTCCAACGTGGGCAAGGAGTGGGTGGACAACCGGTTCAAGACCTACTCGCCGCAGGATCTGGTGCGGCTGGCCCTGTCCAAGCCCGCGCGGTTCGAGCCGGGCACGGGCTGGAGCTACTCCAACACCAACTATGTGCTGGTCCGGCTCATCATCGAGAACGTCAGCGGGCGACCCGTCGAGGAGGAGATGCGGCGGTTGATCTTCGAACCGCTCGGGCTGACCGGCACCTCGGCGCCGACCACCTCGACGGAGGTGCCCGAGCCGCACGCGCACGCCTACTACCGATACGAAGAAGACGGGCAGGAGAAGACGGTCGACGTCACGAGCCAGAATCCCTCCTGGATCTCCAGCGGCGGCGACATGATCTCCACCACGCGCGACCTGCACACCTTCATCTCCGCGCTGGTGACCGGGCAGCTGCTGCCTGCCCCGCTGCTGGCCGAGATGTACAAGACCCACCCGACGGGCATCCCGAACATGGACTACGGACTGGGGGTGTTCGTGCTGGACACCGGCGACGGCGGAACCCTCATCACGCACAACGGCGGCATGGCGGGTCACGGGGCGCTGATGTACAGCACGCCCGACGGCGCCAAAACCCTGACCGCCACGCTGAATTCGGTGGACGACGTCACGATGTCGCTCGCCGTGCCGTTCCAGCAGGCGATGCAGCGGCTCGTCGACGTGGTCTTCTGCGGCGTGCGGAGCGAGTGAACGCAAGACCGGCCTGGTCTCGACGACCAGGCCGGTGCACTGGCCGGTTCGTTATCGGTCTACCAGGCAACAGGTTTCGCGTGAGCATTTCGAGTTCACAGTTCCAGCGACGCGAACAGCACGCGGACGCAACATAATTCAGGAGGTATCACCATGGAAATCAGGGTGGATCGCGAGCGTTGCATCGGCGCCGGGATGTGCGTGCTGACCGCCCCTGACGTATTCGATCAGGACGCCGAGGACGGCCGGGTCCTACCGCCGGACTCCGCGTTCACCGAGGACCCGGCCGTTCGCGAAGCCGCCCTCGTGTGCCCGTCCGGCGCGATCACCGTCTCCGATTAGCACGCCTACCAACATCTTTCGTACTCGACTGTAGGAACCCCTGATGACGCAAACGATTCCCGTCCCGCACGGCCTGCCCATGCAGCGCAACGCCGGTCCCTTCGATCCGCCCCGCGAGATCACCGCCCTGCGCGAGGCGCGCCCGGTCAGCCCGATGATCTTCCCCGACGGCCACGAGGGCTGGCTCGTCACCGGTTACGACGCGGTCCGTCAGCTCATGGCCGACACCCGGTTCAGCTCGCGCCAGGACATCGGCGTCGTCCACGTGCCGTACGAGACCCCGGGCATGCCCGCCCCCACCGAGCCCTCGCCGCCGCTGCCCGGCCTGTTCGTCGCCATGGACCCGCCGGACCATACTCGGTTGCGGCGCAAGCTCATCGGCGCCTTCACGGTCAAACGCATGAAGCAGCTCGAGGACCACATCATCGAGCTCACCGAGCGGCAGCTGGACGAGATGGCGCGGCTGCCCCAGCCCGTGGACCTGGTGCAGGCGTTCGCGCTGCCGGTGCCCTCGCTGGTGATCTGCGAACTGCTCGGCGTTCCCTACGAGGATCGGGCGAACTTCCAGGCCAACTCCGCCCAGTTCCTGGTGAAGGACCAGACGCTCGAGGAGAAGATGGCGGCGTTCGGCTCGATGAACGCCTACCTCGCCGAACTCGTCACGCACAAGCGCACCTCGCCCGGTGCGGATCTGCTGTCGGATCTGGCCCGCGACGACGATCTGTCCATCGAGGAGCTGACCGGCATCGCCTTCCTGCTGCTGCTCGCCGGCCACGAGACCACCGCGAACATGCTGGCGCTCGGCACCTTCGCCCTGCTCGAGCACCCGGAACAGCTCGCCGAACTGCATGCCGACCCCGAGTTGGTCCCCGACGCCGTCGAGGAACTCATGCGCTACCTCTCGGTCGCCGACATCTTCTATCGCTACGCCACCGAGGACATCGAGCTCGGCGGGGAGACCATCCCCGAGGGGTCGACCGTCGTCGTCTCGCTGCTGGCCGCCAACCGCGACCCGCACCGTTTCGCCGACCCCGACACCCTCGACCTGCACCGCAAGGCGCGCGGCCACCTGTCCTTCGGCCACGGCATCCACCAGTGCCTCGGCCAGCAACTGGCCCGCATCGAGATGCGCGCCGGTTTCGCCGGACTGCTGCGCCGGTTCCCGACGCTCCGGCTCGCCGTGCCGGCCGAGGAGGTGCAGCTGAGGACGGACATGAATATCTATGGCGTCCATGAGCTTCCGGTCACCTGGACGGCTAGCGATTGAGCAGGGCGCGCAGGGCTTCGGTGACGGCGGCCGGGGACTCCTCGGCCATGAAGTGCCCGTAGCCGACGGTTGCGTGGTGGAGATCCGGAGCCCAAGCGCGCCAGAGGGATTCGGCGTCGAAGCCGAGTGCCGCGCCCCAATCCTGTTGCAGCACGGTGACCGGCATGCGGAGGCGGTTGCCCGCGTCGCGGTCGGCGCGGTCGTGGGTCAGGTCGATACCCGCCGAGGCGCGGTAGTCGGCGACGATGCTCGGCACGGCGTCGGCACTGGCCCGCAGGTAGGCGGCGCGATACTCGGGCGGGATGGCGGCGGGGTCGCGGGTCCAGATGTCGAGGAAGTGGCCGAAGAAGGCGTCGGCGGAGGCGGCGATCATCTGTTCGGGCAGGCCGGGCGGCTGAGCCATCAGGTACAGGTGGAAGCCGACGGCGGCCGTGACGCCGTGCATGACCTCCCACATGTCGAGGGTGGGCAGGACGTCGAGGGAGGCCAGGTGGGTGACGGCGTCGGGGTGGTCCAAGCCCGCGCGGATGGCGACCAGCGCGCCGCGGTCGTGGCCCGCCAGGGCGAAACGGTCGTGGCCGAGGGCGCGGGCGACGGCCACGATATCGGCGGCCATGGTGCGCTTCGAGTAGGTGTCGCCGGTGTCGGCGGGCTTGTCGCTGTCGCCGTAACCACGCAGGTCGGGGCAGATGACGGTGTGGTCGGCGGCCAGGTCGGCGGCGACGTGGCGCCACATGAGGTGGGTCTGCGGGAAGCCGTGCAGCAGCACGATCGGGCTGCCCGCGCCGCCGACGGCGACATTGAGTTCGACCTGGTCGGCGACGGCGATCCGCTGGTAGTCGAATCCGGTAATCTTCGGTGTCATGAGGTGCCTTTCCGGTGTTCGTGGGTGACGTCGGACAGTCTTCGCACACGCGGTCAGCAATCGGTCAGCAGCGACTGAGTGCCGTGTCGACCGGCCGGGTGGCGGCGTGGCGCGGCTGAGCTTCGGCGTGCTCGGACCCGTTCGCGCCGAGCGCGACGGGCAGCCGCTGGCCTTGAAGGGCCCGCGGCACCGCGCGGTGCTGGCGCGACTGCTCGTCGCGCGTGGCCGCGTGGTGTCGGTGGACCAGCTGATCGATGACCTGTGGGAGCGGCCGCCGCAGGGCGCGGTCGGCGCGATTCAAACGTTCGTCGCCGATCTGCGGCGGGCGCTGGAGCCCGACCGCGCGCCGCGCGCCCCGGCCGAGGTGCTGGTGTCCGTCGCGCCCGGGTACGCACTGCGCACCGAGCCGGAAGCGGTGGACGCGGACCGGTTCGAGGCCGCCGTCGCCCGCGCCGCCGAACTGCTCGCCGCCGAGCACTTCGACCGCGCCTTGGAAACCCTCGATGCGGCACTCGCGCTGTGGCAAGGCTCGCCCTACGCGGAGTTCGCCGAATACGGTTGGGCGCGTGCGGAAGTCGATCGGCTCGACGGACTGCGCGCGCTGTGCGTCGAACACCGCGCCGCCGCGCTCATCGGTCTCGCGCGGCCGGCCGAGGCGGTGCCCGCGCTGAATACGCTGCTCACCGAGCACCCGCTGCGCGAGCACGCGTGGCGGTTGCTCGCCGTCGCGCTGTACCGATCCGGCAGGCAGAGCGATGCGCTGGCGGCGCTGCGCCGAATCCGTCAACTGCTGCGCACCGAACTGGGGGCCGACCCCGGTCCCGAACTTCAGCGCGTGGAGGCGGATATCCTGAGCCACGCGCCACACCTACAGGCCGATACTCGAACACCCCCGCAGACAGGGGATTTCGTCGGACGTCGATGGGAATTCGCGGCGATACAGCACGCGGCCGGTGATGCCGCCCGGCACAGTCGGGTGCGGTCGGCGCTCGTGGCAGGGGAAGCCGGAGCGGGCAAAACCGCACTGGCTGAGCAGATTTCGTCCGCGCTGGCCGCATCCGGCTGGATAACGGCGCGAGGCGAGAGCCCGGCGGAACTCGGCGCCCCGCCCGGCTGGGCGTGGACCCGGATCCTCTCGGCACTGACCGCGGTCGCGCCCGCACTCGACGCACCCAGGCCAGCCCGCACTAGGAACCACACGACGACAGCTGAGCCGGCCTACCCTCGAACAGGCACAGGCGGTCCCGGCAACGCTACAAGCGATACAGCGGCGGCCGACCCGGCGCACATCCCAGCCGGCACACACGATTCAACCCGCGCGACAAGCGATACCGGGACTGCTGACTCGACGCATGTGCCAGCGGGAACGTACAGCCCGGCCCACACGGACAACGAGGAGGCGGCTTCGGATCCAGCCGAGGCCCGATTCCTG
This sequence comes from Nocardia tenerifensis NBRC 101015, assembly GCF_000308715.1. GTDB lineage: Bacteria > Actinomycetota > Actinomycetes > Mycobacteriales > Mycobacteriaceae > Nocardia > Nocardia tenerifensis. The sequence continues at coordinate 3,921 of NZ_BAGH01000546.1, read as the reverse complement.
TTCCACCGGGCCGCAGTGGAATACGTGGAAGCGTTGGCGCGGCAAGCGCCGGTTCTGCTGGTCTTCGATGACATCCACAATGCGGGGACCGAAACTCTCGACCTGTTGACGGCTCTCGTCACCGGGGGCACGGCGGGCCCGGTGTTGATTCTGGCCACGTATCGCAGCACGGAGATCAGCGCTGAACTCACCGCCGCGCTCGGCAAGGTCGCGCCCTATGAACCGGTGCGCGTGTATCTGAGCGGTCTGTCCGAGGCCGATACCGCCGCGCTCGTGGGGGAGATCGCCGGGCCGGACGCGGCCGAGCGCGACGCGTCTCGAATCCATCGGCGCAGCAATGGAAATCCGTTCTTCGTTCGTGAGCTGGCCCGCCTGCTCCGGGACGAAGGGCCGGACGCGCTCGACGCCATCCCGGCGGGCGTCCGGGAGGTCATTCGTCACCGCATGGCGACGTTGCCCCAGTCGGCGCGGACCCTCGTCCAACAGGCCGCGGTGTTCGGCGAGGAGGTCGATCGCGAGCTACTCGCCGATCTCACCGGCGACGAGGGCAACGCACTCGACAGCATCGAAATCGCCCTGGCGGCAGGGTTGTTCACCGAACAGGCCAGCGGAGCGCTCCAATTCACCCACGCCCTGGTGCGCGACACCGTCTACCGCGACATCAGCGGCCCGCGCCGCGCGCAGTGGCATGCCGAGATCGGTGCTCTGCTGGAAAGCCTCGGCGCGACAGACGTTTCCGTCCTGGCGCATCATTTCGTCCGGGCGCACAGCCGGGCCACGGCGGCGCGTGCCGCGAGGTACGCCGCGGCCGCGGCGGTGGCGGCCGAACGAGGCTTCGCCCTCACCGAGGCGGTGCGGCAGTGGCGCGCGACCCTCGACGCCCTCGATCGCCTGCCCGAACCCGACCTGTCCGCCCGCCTCGACGCGACCGTCGGGCTCGCCAGGGCGTTGGCGGTCACCGGTCACCTGGCCGAGGCCCGCCGGTACCGTGGACAGGCCAGCACGCAGGTCGAGCATGGGGTCGATCCGGTGCAGGCCGCGCGCGTGATCTCCGCCTTCGATATCCCGGCGGTATGGACCGCCAACGACGACCCCGAGTTGTCGAGCCGCGTCGTCACCGCCGCCGAACACACCCTCGCCCGCCTGCCCGCCGAAAACCGCGCACTGCGGGCCAAATTGGACACGACGATCGCCCTGGAGCTACGCGGCGCCGACGACGACCGCGGCCGCCGAGCGGCCCGGGACGCCGAGACGATCGCCAGGACGCTCGACGATCCCGCCCTGCTCGCCTTCGCCCTCAACGGCCGCTTCATGCACACCTTCCAACGTGCCGGGCTGAGCGCGGACCGTGGCCGCATCGGCGACGAACTCATCGTGCTGAGCCGACAGCACCGATTGGTCACGTTCGAGGTCCTCGGCGAACTCATCGCCATGCAAGCAGCCTGCGCGACAGCCGATTTCACGACGGCGGACGACCATGCGAGGGCGGCGGACCAGCTGGCCACGGACTACGAACTACCGATGGTCGGCGTCTTCACCCACTGGTACACCGCCTTGCGCACCTCACTCACCGGAAGCCCGCGCGACGCCGAAACCGCCTACCGCGCAGCGGCGAAGAAGCTCACCGGCAGCGGGATGCCCGGAGTCGAGCAGGGCCTACTCCCCCTGGCCCTGCTCTGCCTCCGGTTGCGACACGGCCTGCCCACCGACGACCCGACGGCGGCTTGGGGACCGTACGAGCCTTGGGTTCGCCCGATCTTGCTCTTGGACAACGGGCTTCACGACGAGGCAGCCACGGCGCTGAAGGCCGTGCCCGACTCCCCGCGAGACCTCCTGCTCGAACTCCGCACCTGCCTCGTCGCCCGCGCCGCCCTCGCCCTCGGCGACGAACCGGTGATGCGCCGCTGCCACTCCCAATTGAGCCATGCCGCAATGGAACTCGCCGGCGCGTGCAGCGGCCTGGTCACCCTGGAGCCCGTCGCACACTACCTAGCCCAGCTGGCAGCGGCCCTCGGCAGACCGGAAGCCGCCGACGAGCATCGCCGCCAAGCACTGGCCATCGCCCGAAAAGCGAACTCGCCGCATCTCAACGCGGCCGTCAACGCTGCAGAGCAGCGCTGAACCCGCCTTCTACGGAGTGAGCAGCAGATCCTGCTCGGCCAGCGGTGTGCCGGAATGCCACGGCACCACCTCGCCGAAGCGGATCAGTTCGCCGTACTGCTCGGGATCGACGCCCGGCGTGAGCGCCAGATCCAGCACGGCGCGAGCGGCTTCGGCAGGGGTTTGAGCCTGGCGGTAGTCGCTGAACCACGGGCGCGAGGTAGCGGTGTCGACCATGCCGGGGCAGACCGAGGCGATCAGGGTGCCGGTGGCGAGATCCCGCTCGCGGCGCTCGGCGGCGACCGCGCGCACGGCGGCCACCTGCGCGACCTTCGACGGAATGTTCAGCCAGCGCGGCCAGCCCGCCTCCTCGGCCGTCTTGGCATGGATTGCGGCGCGCCAGGATTCGACCGCGTACTCCACCTGATCGAGAGTCGCGTTGTCGAACAGCGGGTGCAGTCGTTCAGGCAGGTGGCCGAGGGTGCCCAGCGAACTGGCCACCACGAGCAGCCGCCCGCCCTCGCGCAGCAGCGGGCCGAAGGTGCGCAGGATGGTGTGGGTCGCGGTATTGGCGACATCGATGTACTCGTCGGCCATCGCGGACTGGGAATGCTCGGGCAGCAGCCTGGTGGTCGCGTTGGAGATCAGAATGTCCACTCCCCCATGGCTTTCCCGCAACTCTGCGGCGAGGGCGGCGATGTTCTCGGCGTGCGCGACGTCGAGCACCCGGCCCTCCACCCGGCTGCGCGTGCCGGGCGCGGCCGCGACCTCACCCGCGGCGTCCGCCACCCGCCGCGGGTCGCGGCCGGTGAGCAGCACCAGATCCGCGGGGTCCAACCGAGCGGCCAGCCCCTCGGCGAGCGCTCGGCCAAGACCTTGATTCGCCCCGGTCACCAGGGCAATGCGTGCGTTGTTCATGACTTCACGTTAAGAACGTCCGAGCCATGAGTCCAACGAGATTCGAGCACATCTGGTATGCGTAAACGTCATGGACTTCACCGATGTCTCGCTGACCGCGCTACGCGTCTTCCGCGCCGTCGCCGAGCAGGGCACCTTCACCGCCGCGGCGGGTGCGCTCGGCTACACCCAGTCCGCGGTCTCCCGTCAGATCGCCTCGATCGAGCGGGCGGCGGGCACCGAACTGCTCGAACGGCATCGTGAAGGCGTGAAGATTACGGCCGCAGGACATCTCGTCTTGCGCAGGGCCACGACGGTGCTCGATCAGATCGATGCGACGGCGCGCGAACTGTCGGGACTGTCCGCGCAGGCCGCGACGGTGCGCGTCGGCTGGTTCCCGAGCGCGGGCGCCGTGCTCCTGCCGACGGCCATCGCGGCACTGCGCCGGACCCACCCCGGCATCAACGTCGTGAGCCGAGAAGGCAGTACGCCCGCGCTGGTTCGCGCGCTGCGCGCGGGCAGTCTCGACCTGGCCCTGATCGCCTCCGCGCCGCCGTTCCGCGCGCCGGACAACGAGTCACCGGCGCTGGTCCTGCGAACCCTCACCGAGCGCAGCCTGTGCGTCGCGGTGCCCGCCGCGCATCCGCTCGCGCGCGGGGACTACGTCGACGTCGCCGATCTGCACGGCCGGCAGTGGATCGCCGGACCGAACACCAGCGAAGACCGGTTGATGGGCGTCTGGCCCGGCCTGGACGAGCGACCCGAGATCGTGCACACCGCCCGCGATTGGCTCGCCAAACTCCACTTGGTCGCCGCCGGTTGCGGTTTCACGACCATCCCGGCCGTCCTGGCGCCCGCCGCGCTGCCCGGCGTGCGCGTGCTGCCGGTCCGCGGCGGGCCGCAGGAGCAGCGGCGACTCCTGCT
>NZ_BAGH01000547.1 GCF_000308715.1 Nocardia tenerifensis NBRC 101015 | reverse complement strand
GGAAGCGCATGCGCGATCGGCGGCACGGTCAGCTCCGGGCCCGCGCTGGCGAGGACGCGCCCGCGCCCGGAGCCGCCGCCGCGACCCGGACCGGATCGGCCGAGGCGGACGGGCCGCCGGAACCGGTAGGAGCCGGATCGGGCTGTGCCACCGCTGGCGGTGGCACAGCGGGAGTACTCGGCGACGCGGTCCCGGCCTCGGAGGTCTCCGCCGGCGGGGGAGTCAGCGGCGCTTCGGCGGCAGCGGTGGAGGTGCGCGAGGGACGCGGGAGAGGCTTGCCCTTCGCCCGTCTCTTCGCCACCGCGCGGATCGCGGCGACGGGCTTGACACCGATCCGCTCCAGCGCGCTCGGCTCGGCTCCGGCGCTCGTGGCGGCCTCGTAGGCGGCGACCACCGCATCCTCGGCCTCCTCCTCGGCGGCGATCAGCCGCGCGGTCTCGGCCTCGCGAGTGGCGGCCGCCCGCTTCCACTCCCCGGCCTTCACCGCGAGTTCGGCGATGTGCGCCTCCAGGTCGTCATCGATGACCGCACGCCGGTAGGCCGACAGGGCATCGGCCGCCATCTTCTTCGCCATGAGGGGTACCTCTCCTCGCTCAGCGCTCCCGAATGGAGCGATTGGAACTAGTGTATCTAATGTATCTACCGCTGGAAGGTGGTCGACCATGAAGACGGAGAGCCGGGGGAGCGGCGTGCCCGGCCCTCCCTCCGCCCGCCGGTCTTGTCGGCGGACGGGAGCGGGCTGGAACCGGCGAGAGCGGACCGGCCCGGCGGCTACCGCGCCCCCGGCGGCCGCGTCGCGCGCCGCACCCGCACAGCGGACGACAGTGTTTCCGCGTGGAACTCACCGCCTGCCGCAGGGTGGCTGACCAGGCTTTTCCGGTGAGCAAGATATCCCAAAACCCCGGGGTTTTGGGTTGCGCCCGGGGGCGGGCGCGGGCCACACTCGAAGTGATTCGAGTGTTTCTAAAGCCTCCAGAAGATCTGGAGGTGCCGATGTATCCAGACCTGCGGTCCGGCTTCATCGGTGGTCCGGCAGGCGGCTGCCGGACCTGGGCGCGCCCCAGTGCGCGCGGTAGGCGAAAGGACGCGAAGTGCCCTCGAAGAGCAGGCAGGGCCATCGGCCCCACTCGGTGGAGAAGCGCACGCGCCGTCATGAGGCGTTGTTCGCGCCCACGGAGTGGGCGCTGGTGACCGCCGCGGCGGCCACCGTCGGACTGAGGCCCGGTGCTTTCATCGCCAAAGCTGCTGTCGGCGCTGCCAAGGCATTCGCGGCACAACGCAATGGCGCCGCGGTCCGCACCAGCACTCAGGTGGAGATCCTGCTTGCCGAGGTGCGCGAGCTGCGCCGGCTACTGGGCAACGTGGCGGGCAACCTCAACGATGTCGCCCGCCACGCGAACTCCACCGGCGAACTCGGCCACAACGCGGACGCGGTCCTGTCCTACACCCGCAAGATCAACGGCCGGATCGACTCGTGGGTGGTCGAGCAGCTTCGGAACGGTGCGCTGTGATCGGCAAGGCGATCCGGGGATGGGACGGCCAACGCCTGGTCCGGTATCTGTTCTCCAAGGGCAAATACAACGAGCACACCAACCCCACCGTGATCGCGGCGTGGCAGTCCGATCCCGGCGCGCTGCAACCGGTATGGATCGGACCCGGCGACTGCGATTTCGCCCCCGGCGAGATCGGCAAGCTCGCCGAGCACGTCACCGCACTCTCGGATGCGATCGGACTACCGACCGAGCAACCCGAGCCCGGCCAGCCCGGCTATACCAAGCACGGCTACATCTGGCATCTGCCGGTGGCCATCGGCGTCGAGGACGGCGAACTCGATCATCAGACGTGGCGGCGTATCGCCGAGGACATGCTGCACGAGACCGGCATCGCCAAGTCCGGGGACGCCGGGGCGTGCCGGTGGATCGCGGTGCACCACGGCAAATCCCTCGACGGCAACGATCACATCCATATCGCGGCGGTGCTCGTGCGCGCCGACACCGGCAAGCGGTTCTACCCCGACAACGATTGGAAGGCCGTGCGCCGGGTGGCCCGGCGCTGGGAGCAAGCCCTCGGGCTGCGGCTGACCGCCATCAACGATCCGCTGGCGGTACCCACCCCGACACGCGGCGAGCGCGAGAAGGCCGAGCGCCGCCGCGCCGCCGGCGACGAGGGCATGCTGCGCGCGACGCCCGGCGCCGCGGCCCGCATCCAGTTGCGCCAGCTGATCACCGAGAGCGCCGCCGTCGCGACCAGCAGCGAGGAATTCGTTGCCCGCCTGCGTGACGCGGGCATGCTCATCGACTTCAAATACGACACCGCCGGCCAGATCAAGGGCTGGGCCGTCGCCGCCCCCGGCGACGTCTCGGCCAAGACCGGCGCACCGATCTTCTTCGCGCCGAGCCGACACCTGGGCGCGGACATGTCCTGGCCACGGGTCACCGCCCGCTGGTCGACGGCCCCGTCCGGTCGCTCCGGCGCCGCGCGTGCGGCGGCCGCCGCCGAGACCGCCCGCGAGCCGCACACGGTCCTGGCCGACAGCGCCGCACGGGTCCGATCGGTCACCACCTCCCTGCGCGACCGACGCTCCGATGTCGCGGTCGTGGCTCGCGAACTCCAGGACGTCATCAGCAGCTGGGCCGCCGTCGCCGACGGCGCCGCCCGGCAGGGCCCGCTCTCGCGGGCGGGGTGGGCCTACGACCGCGCGGCCCGTCTCCCGCGCGGGCTGACCGCCGTTCCCGCCGGGAAGCTCGCCGCCGAACTGCGCGAGGTCTCGCGCGAACTCGCCGCGCTGCGCATGCTCTCGGGCCGCGGTCTGCAGCGCGACCCGAGCTTGCAGCTGGCGCTCGCCGTCGCCGAACTGCTGCTCGAGATCGCGGCATGGCACCAGCAGAACCAGCGCATCACCGCCGCCCGTAGCGCCCGCGAGGCCGCCGGCCTCGTGCACGCCCACGGCCACGCCGCCGGCGCCGTACCGGGCCGACTCCCTTCGCGGCCCGCCCCGGCGGGCACCGGGCACACACCCACTCCCACCCCGTCCCACGGTCCGGCCGCGCTGCCGGGCGAGGGCCGCCGCGAACTGCCCGTGGCACGCGGCGGCCGTGCATTGCCGTCCGGCCCCACAAGAAAGGAACACCGACGATGAACCAGCCGGTCATAGAAACACCCGTGATGAGCATTCCCCGCGAGGACACCATGCGCATGGCCCTGGCCGCACGCACGCTGTCCGGGATACTGCGTCAACTGCGGGAGCGACGCGGCCGCTCGGCCTGGCACGACGCCGAGAACGCCGCCCGCAAGGCCGCGGTCGCCGACCGTCACGAGGTCACCGCGTTCACCCGCGCCGACGCCGAGGAATGGAACGCCGCCGACAGAGACGGTCGCATCCGTGCCGAGCGCCACCCCGACACCGGTATGACCATCCGGATGGCGCCGCTTTCGGATGGTCGATTCGGTGTCCAAGCCGGCTGGGAGGACAACCACGCCGAAGCGGTCTTCGGCTCCGAAGACCTCGCCCACCGCGTCGCCGAGTGGCTGCGCGACAACGCCTCGGCCGACGCCGTCGAGGATCTGCGGCGCAACGCCGAAGACCTGTACAGCGACGCGCGGCAGCGCCGCCGGCAGCGCCGCGACCAACGCCACGAAGCCCGCGTCGCGGCGGCCAAACAGTGGCTGAAGGAAACCGACCCCGACCGCTTCGACGCCTGGGAAAAGGCCGCGGCCCAAGCCGATCCGGGGGACCGCCCCAGCGAAACGGATCTGATCGGAGAGTGGAGCACAGCCACCGGTGGGCGGACAGAGACGCAGTTCGAGCAGGCGCGCGAGTGGGTCGAGGCGAACCGGCCCGAGTGGTACGCCAACTGGGACCTGATGTACCTCAACGCCGACTCGTCCGACGCGCGCCGGAACGACGAGAACCATTTGATCCGCTACTGGCACGCGGAACGAAACGCCGAACAAGCCGAGCAGAACCGATCGAACGCCGGCTCGGAAGAACAGCGGCCACCCACGCCATTGGCCGACCGCCTGCGCGGGTGGGTACCCGACCGGATTCTCGACGATCCGCGCTGGCATGTGGCCGAGGACCAGTTCGCTGTGCTCACCGCGCAGGGAGCCGACACGCAGTTGCTGATCGAGACGGTCGCGGCCATCGACTTCGACAACGGCATCCGCGCGCCCAGCGGCTTCGCCGCCTGGGCCATGAAGGAGGCCGCGAAGAAAGGCGCGGCCGCTCGCGCACACAAACGCAGCGAGGAAGACGCACGCCGCTCGGTCGCCGAGGAATGGCTCCTCACCGCCGACCCGGACTCGCCCTTCGATCGGGCCCGCGCCGCACAGCTCGTCGGCGAGATCGACGACGACTTCGACGCCCAACTGGCCCGTAAATACCCGGGCATCCTCGACGGCGACGCCGACCAGGCACGCGCGCAGACAGCACAGCACCAGAGCAACGGCGACGATGCCGACGCCCAGGCCCGCAACACCAGCGCTCGCTCGTCCGCTGTGGACGAGGACGCCGTGTTCGTCGTCGACGCCGACGGTGTCATCAACGTCTCGTTCACCGAGGCACCCGAACCGCCGACCGAGCAGGAAGCGGCGGAATCGGCCGCCCACAGCGCCGACGCCGCCCGCGAGCACGAGGCGGCCGACGACGAACAGCACGACACGCGGCGTGCGGCGTCGGCGGCGGCCCAAGCTCCGCTGACTCCGCCCAGGCAGGCCAAGGCCAACACCAAGACCCGGCGGCGGACACCGCCGCCGGCCAAGCCTGCGGCGACCCACACCCGCAATCGGGGACGGGCACACTGATCCGGGCGGGCATCGGACGAGCGCGCGAGAAACCTCCCGCTCGTCCGATGCAGCTGTGGTGAGTGCAGGCGTCGCCCCCTCGCGACCCGTTGCCGGGCGCAGGACTTTCTCGAACCTGGGGCGGCGATCGGGCCACCCTAATCAGGTGGTCTGGTCCTCTACCGCGGCGCCCGCGGCGTGTGCCTTGACCGAGGTGATGCCTTTCTCGGCGGCGGCCTTGGTGGTGTAGCCCTGGCTTGCGGCGATGATCTCGCCGTTGGGCGCTTTGAGGTGGAAGTAGATTTTGCTGTCGTTCTTGTCCTCGAAGATCTCGAACTTGGCAGCCATCAGCGATTACCTCTCCATCGAGGGGAACTCCGCACGCCTTGCGTGTTCGACGGTAGCCCCCAGCGACAGCGCTTACGGTCTAACCCTGCTAGCCAGGCGCGGCGAAGTCATCGCACACTTTCGCGACTTCATTCCCGACGCGTGACGGAGCGCAAATCTCTCCTCGCGTCGTGCACGGGACTGCGGCGGGGGACGGCCGGGTGAGCGGACGCGTGTCGAAATGGATCGGGCGAGCCAGTCCTTCGACGCCTTGGACGGCAAATCGGTAACGTCTACCAGTGTGATTCATGTCACCTAAGCGGTTCCCGCGTAGAGCTTGGATTGCGTGATTTGTCCCGTGCGACTTACCCCCAACTGCGTAGTCAATGTGCCCGGCTGCGCCGCCAGCGGCACACAGTTTGACGATTCGTCGTTGTGGCGCCAATTAGACTCTTAGCCAGTCGGTCAGGTGTTGGTCGGAGCGATTCGATTTGGCCGACTTCTTGTGTCGCACTCGCGTGTGAGTGCGGCGGATGGGGCTCCTCCGCCGAGTGCGGGGTGGTCCCCTCCGTCGCACCCACGCGACGGGTTCGAACACAAAGAGAGGAGGGCCGAGTGGAAGCTCTGCCCGAGTCGAACACACCACCGCCGCCACGACGTCGGAACTACGTGCGGCAGGGTCTGACCCTGCTGGACTGGGTTCGGACGGTGGTGAACGTCTACATGCTGCTGCACGGAAGTGAGACCGCCAGCTCAGCAACCAAGGCGGTCACCGAACTGGCGGCACAGACGCTAGCCGCGATCTGGGGGCTGGGAACCTGACGATCGCGCCTCTAGCAGGTGGAACAGCCCCCGGATGGTTCATCGAGCCGTCCGGGGGTCACATTCGCGATTGTCACCATGTGACGTTCGCGAACGTTCCTGAAGTCTACCTACACCACCAGCGAGCACAGAACTCCGCAAATACAGAAGCCCCTACGAGTTGTGAATACAGGCCGCGAATACGACGCGGAAATAGAAGTCGAGCACGAAACATGAGCAGGACTGAGCTGAGCTAGCTAGCTTTGTGTACTGCTGGAGGTACTGTCGCAGCCGCCTGGTCAAGAGCGGAATGATCGCGTGACTGCCGCACTGCCGCCGCGGTCATCGACGCGCTGAACACAACGGCCGGGGCTGCCGGGGTTCCCGCCTGGCTCCACCATCGCAGCGCTCCACCGGACGACATCGGCGACGTCGCCGCCGTGCGGAGACCCTGCTGCCAACCCGGTTAGGACTGGACGTGCGCATGAAGATGCCCACCAGATTTCTCCGGTGGGCATCTTCACGGCGTCACCTCCAGAAGGGGAGGGCGCCGCGGGAGATCACAGGACCGCGCGGAATTCGATGGTCACCACGACGCTGACCAGATACTCGATCGGTGCGGCGAGTAGCGGCACGATCGTGTGGTCTATGCCGACGACGGTGGGTCCATAGGTGTTGCCGTTCTGCAGGGTCTCTTCGGCCGCGGCGGTGCGGGCGCGTTCCTGGCATTCCCCGACGAGGGCTTCGACGGCGTCGGAGATCTTCATGGGAGTGGAGACGGTGCGGGTGGCCGCGTAGGCGATCACATCGTCGTGCAGAGTGGTGGGGCTGGTCATGATCTCAGTGTCCTTATCTCTTGGGGGAGTGGGGATCTCGGGTTAGGGGCTTCAGTTGCTGCGCCCGGCGCGGGGCGCAGTTGGCGCTTGGGTTGCGGACGCCGGGAGTGCGGGCTGGGTCGTCGGCGATGTGGTGCGTGCACCGGGCGGGGCGGTGAGCGGACCGGCGGCCGCGGTACGCACCGCATCGCGGTCGAGGCCGCCGGGTGGGACTTGGCCCCGCCGCGCCCGCGCTTCCCCGGTGTGCCGATCCTCGTGAGCGAGGTCGCTGAGCTCGCCGAGCGTGCGGTTGCGGGGCAGCGGTGCTGTGCCGGTCAGGAACTCGGCGACGGCGCCGTGCACCGGGAGGCGTTCGGTGCGGGCGAGTCCGCGTTCGATGTCGGTGCGCAGTTCGACGACGAGGCGGGTCAGGAATCGGTCCAGGGTGGAGAAGTCGTAGCGTTTGTGCAGTGCCGATTCCCATTCCGCCAGCTCTGGCGTGTCGGGTCTACCGCGTGAGTGCCAGCCTTGGGCCCAGCTGCGGGCGAAGTCATCGCCGCGGTGCGGCAGCAGAGCGCGGGCCCGCACATAGTTGGCGTCCAGCTCCGCGATCGGCGGCAAGCCCGCGAGCGCGCCCTGCTGGCCGAGCCGATAGAAGTCGATGTCGTCGTCGATGGGTAGTTCGCTTGCGACGTACCAGCCGGGTCGGCTGAGCAGATCGGAGTGTCGTTCGCGTCCGACCGGGTCTTGGAGTAGGTAGCCGCCGGCCGAGTTGCTCGGTTCGAGCAGTTCTTCGGTCGCGGTGTTGCCGGTGTGTTCTCGTACCGTGTAGACCGGGTCGTTCAGGATGACGGGGGTGGTGCGGAAGTCGAGGTAGTGCACGAGGGTGCCGGTCGGGAGGGTACCGGCGCCGACGACCGGGGTCTCGTGGACGATGATGCGCGGTTCGGGATACTCGTCGCGCTCCCCTATCGGAACGGTCATGATGTTGGGCCTTCCTGCTCGTGAGCGACGCTCAGCCGTCGGCGTTGCTGATGGTGTCGATGAAGGTGCGGCCGTCGCGGTCGACGGTGGTGACGTTCTGCCGGTAGGTGCGCGTCTCGCCGGAGGGCCTGCGCTCGAAGATCTCCACCAGGTAGTGGGTGGGCTGGTGTTCGGTGATCGTCAGGCAGTAGGCGGTGGCCGCGGGGACGGTGTCGATGCCCTGCTGGATCGTCTCCGCCGCGGGCAGCGGGGCTTCCGGCAGCGCCAGGGCCCGGACCTGCTCACCCGAGCGTGCGCCGTAGTACGCGCGCTGGAAGGCAAAGATCACCGGTACCGCGCCGGCGCTGCCGCCCGGCCCGTCTCCGCGAGACACCTTGCCCTCCACGGTGTTCGGGCATGGCCCGCCCGCCAGAAAATGCTGCGCCGTCGTGGTCACCACCGGTGCGGCAGCGCTCGGCGGGGGAGCTGAGGCAGGCGGTGTCGTGCCTCGGCTGCTGAGTCCCAGGGCGAGCACGCCCAGGGCGAGCGCGCCCACGGCTGCCGCGATTCCCAGTACCAGGGGCCGGGGGCGACGTGCGGCGGGCTCAGCGGCGGGGGCGCTTTCCTCTGCCGGGGCATCGGCCCCGGATGGTTCGGGAGCGGGGCCAGGTCGGTGTTCGGGGATGGCTAGTGGTGAGAGCACCGGAGTCCAGCGTCCGGAGGCCGGGACCGGCCGATCGGTGTTGGTGTTGGTGTTGGTGTTCAACGGACTCGCCTCCTCAGCGTCCGCGTCCGGGTGCGCGGGTCGGGACAGGGGTGGTCGTGGCTGGCCCGGCCGGGGTCAGCGGCGCCCGGGGCGCGGTTACCGGTGCGCCGGTGGTCGGGGTCAACGGTGCGCTGGCCGCGCGCAGCGCGGCCTGCTGCTCGCCGCGGCGGGCCTGTTGCAGTTCGGCGAAGGTCGGCCGTGCGTCGGTGCCGCGGGTCGCCGCGGCCGTGGAGGCCTGGCTGCGCGATGCCGGGGGGAACGGTCGCGGTGTGGCGGCGTGGCGCACGTAGTCCAGGGCTGCCTGCACCACCGCCCCGGTCTTGCGGGGGTCACCGTTGGGCAGCGAAACCCATTGCGCCGAGCCCACTTCCGGGATCTCGCCGCGCCGCATCGCGGCGCGCAGGTACGGGCCCGCCCACTGCTGGACGGCCTGCACGCTTAGGCGATCCGCCGCGGCGGGCTCGCGAAACCCCGGCTGCCCAGCAGCCGCCTCCTGTTCTGCCACCACATCGGCGCGCAGCACGCCCGGCAGCGTCTTGAGCCTGTCGGGACGGAATCCGGAGAAGCGGATCTCGCCGGCTTCGACCACGGGCGCGCCCTGAAATCCCATGTCCACCAGACGCTGTCGCGCCGCGGGGTTCTCGGTGACATCGACGACCTGATAAACGAACCCGAGGTTGTCGAGGGCACGCTTGGTGGCCTCACACTGCGGGCACGGGGTTTTGGTGTAGACGGTGATCTCGACGCCCTCACGCGGCGCCGCTACGGACTGTGACATGGTCGTCGTCTCCGACTTCTGTTGGGGGGAAACTGCTTTCGCGGATGTGCTCTCCGGGGCGGGTGCGGCTTCGCCGATGTCAGGAGCCCACTGCCAGCGCCAGCCGGTCTGGGAATCGAACGAGCGCCGGAACACCCCGGCCATGGCCTTCTCGGCTTGGGCGAGGGTTTCCTCGGAGGTGGGGAAGCCCTGTTCGAGCTGGGCATCGGTGACCGGCACGAGTTCGTCGATGTCGTGACCGAGGTCGAAATGGTCGCTGAGATCCTTGCCGGTAGCCGCCTCGACGACGACCACCTCCCGTACACGGCCCCGCAGCAGTGCCTTGACCTCGGCGGCATGGTGGTAGCCGGGCTCGTCGCGGTCGGCTACGAGCACCACCCGCGCCGCGCCGGTGAGCTGGCGGGCGTGCTCGCGCCGGAACGAGCCCGCTCCCATCGCGTTGCAGGTGGCGACCAGCCCGGCCGCGCGTGCCCGGTCGGCGTCCTTCTCGCCCTCGACGAGATAGATCTCCTCACCGTCGGCGACGGCTTGCCGCACCTCGGGAAGGTGATAGAGCACCGGCTCGAAACCGCCTTTGTGCCAGCGCCCTCCGGCGTCCATCTTGCGCTGGAAGAACATCTTGTCGGTGCCGTGCTCGTGGGGGACCTGAATCCGCACGACCTCTCCGAGCGGATGGCCCCGCTCGTCGGTGTAGCGGTAGATCGCGGCCTGATAGCGCGGCCCGACGACCTTGCCCAGGCGCTGTTTCTTCGACGGTTTCGCCGGATCACGGACCGGGCGCTGCTCCTTCATGGACTCCGCCCGCGGCGGCCGCGGACGGGCGGGGGTGCCGGGCTCGCGGACCCACTGCCTGTCCCAGATCGCGTTGTCGGGCAATCCGACCGCCGCCAGCACCGCGGTGTCGGGGCAGCCGGTGAAACAGCGCACCACCGTCTTGGCCTTGTCGGGGTTGTGGACCAGCCCCAGGCTCGGGTCGTCGTCGTCGTGGGCGGGGCAGTGATACATCGTCCACTGCCCGCGTTTGGACGCAGGCCCGGTGGGGCGGTCGTGTTCGAATGCCCAGTCGTCGAGGGCCCGCGTGATGCGGGCGAACGACGGCGCGTGGGCGGGTTTATCAGTCACGGAGCACCACCTCCACGGGTGCTGATGTATCTGATGAATCGAATGTATCTAAAAAAGGGCCTGGGTTGCCGCGCTCAGCCGAGCGGGCAGGGTCAGCGGCGCTTGGCCCCGCCGAGCAGGCCGGCCACGGTCATCCCCGCGGCGGC
>NZ_BAGH01000548.1 GCF_000308715.1 Nocardia tenerifensis NBRC 101015 | reverse complement strand
GAGCCCACTCCCCCGGGCGCGGCGCTGGGCGGCTTCCTGCGCGCGCTCGGCGTCGCCGAGGGCGATATACCGTCCACGGTCGACGAGCGCGCGGCGGAGCTGCGAACGCGATTGTCCGGCAAGCGAATTCTCATGGTGCTGGACAACGCTCGCGACTACGCACAGGTCGCGCCGCTGCTCGCCGGGTCCGCGGTGCTGATCACCAGCCGGTCCGCGCTGACCGAGCTCCCCGCGGTGACCCGCACCCGGCTCGACGTGCTGGAGACGGCCGAGGCCATGGCGCTGCTCGTGCGCATTCTCGGCGCGGATCGCGTTGCCGCCGAACCGGAGTCGGCGCGGGAGGTGGTCGCGCACTGCGGCCTCTTACCGCTGGCGGTGCGCATCGTCGGCGCCCGGCTCGCGGTGCGGCCGCGGTGGACGATCGCGTCGTTCGCCGCCCGGCTCGCCGACGAGAAGAGCAGGCTGAGCGTGCTGAAGACGGGCGAGCTGGCGATCGAGGCAGTGTTCCGGCTCGGCTACGGTCAGCTGAGCGCTGCACAGGCAAAGGCCTTTCGCACGCTGGCCCTGGCGGACGTGCCCGACCTGTCCATCGACGCCATCGCGGCGATCCTGGGCATCTCCCAGCCCGAGGCCGAGGAGGTGTGCGAGTCCCTGGTCGATCTGAGCCTGTTGGAGACCGCCACGCCCGGCCGCTACCGATTCCACGACCTGCTGCGGCTTTTCGCGCGCAGCGTCGCCGACGAGGACGAATCCGACGTGCTCGCACGGGTTCTCGACTACCACCTGGCCAGCGCGAAGAATTTGCTCAGCGCGATCGACTACAGCAACACGACGCGGCTGGTCGTGCCGACCGTCGTGCCGGGGCGGGCGTTCGGGAGCGGCTCGGAAGGGCAGGCGTGGAACGACATCGAGCGTCCGGTCGTCATCGCGCTGCATCAGCAGGCGGCGCGGGTGGGCGGGCGCGCGCTCGACGTGGCGGCGGATCTGGCGTGGGTGATGGCCGAGCTGATGGACGCGGGCACCGCCGCCCGCGAGCTGTCCCGCGCGCTGGAGTCGTTGCTGGACACCGCGATCGCCGAGGACAACCTGGCCGCCGAGCGGCGCATCAGGACCGCGCTCGGCGCGCTGCTGCAGGTCGGGCTCGGCGAGGTGGAGGCGAGTCTGCCGCACCTGCACGCGGTCTCGGGCCCGCCGGGCAACGAGGTCGACCGCAGGCTGTCGGTGCTCGCGTCGGTGCTGCTCGGGGTCGCGGCGCGGCGGCTCGGCGACGCGAACGCCTCGCACCGGCACTTCGAGTACGCCACCCGGCTGACCCGCACGCTGGGCGACCGGTCGATGGAGGCCTGGTGCCTGGCCCTCGTCACCCGAACGTACTGCGAGGCAGGGCAATACGACGAGGCTTTGGCGATGGCACAGCGGGCCATCGCGCTGGCGAAGGAGGCGTCGAACCCGGTGGCGCTCGGCTGGGCGACGCACGAACTGGCCGCCACGCTGTCGATGCGCGGCGAGCACCCGCGCGCGATCGAACTCGGCACCGAGGCGGTGCGCGCGGCGCGGCGCAACGGGGTGCGGCTGTGGGAGGGCTGGGCGCGCACGCGGCTGGCGCAGATCCACCTGCACGCGGGCAATATGGTCGACGCACAGACCCAGTCCGCCTGCGCACTGCAGTTGCTGACCACGGCGGCCGACCCGATCGATCGGGCGCGGGCCATGGCGCTGCACGCGGCCGCGCTGGCGGCGCGGGGCAGTCAGGAGCGCGCCGCGCAGGAGTTCCAGGAGGCCGCCGAGATCTTCACCCGCGCAGGCCTGTCACCGCCGACCATCGACCGGCTGTACGGCACCGGCGCGCAGTAGCCGCCAACGAACGTTTATTCCATTTTTATCGGTTGCCGAACGGTGGCTGGCATCCTGCTGTGTCGATGCGAACGGTCGGCCGGCCCGCGTCGATGCACGCCCGAGGGGTGCGTGAGCGACGGCGCGGGCCTGTTCCGGCCATTACGGCGCGGAATCGAGGGTGACGACGAGTTTGCCGGTGGCGCGGCCCGATTCCATGTAGGCGTGGGCTTCGCGGATCTGATCGAGGGTGAAGACCCGATCGACCGGGATGGTGACGCGCTCGGCGGCGGCCGCGTCGAGGAAGTCTTGCAGGACCTCGGCGGGCAGGTCGCTCGCGTCGCCACCGTAGGCGGTGAGGCGGACACCCTGCGGGATATAGCCGAGCGGGTAGAAGTTCTCCACGATCCACTCGTTGGAGAGCATGCCGGTGAAACAGACGACGCCGTGAACCTTGGTGGCCCGCAAGGTATCCGGCAGGGTCGGCGTGCCGACGAGTTCGAGGGCGGCGTCGACCCCGTCGGGGCGGAGGCGGCGGACCTGGTCGGCGACCTCGCCGGTGTCGATCAGTACGTGGTCGACGCCGAGTCGCCGCAGCGCGTCGGCCTTGGCCGGATTCCGCGTGGTCGAGAAGACGGTGAGACCACGCTGTGCGGCGAGGATCGCGGCGGCCGCGCCGACCGAGGAGGTGCCGCCCCGGATCAGGATGGACTGGCCGGGGCGGACATCGAGACCGATGGTCAGCGAACCGTAAGCGGTTTGCAGCATTTCGGGCACGGTGCCGAGCGTCGGCCAGTCGAGGGCGCTGCTGAACGAGATGACCTGCGCCGCGGGCACGCAGGTGTACTCGGCGTATCCACCGTCGAAGGTGCGGCCCATGCCGCCCATCATCGCGACGACCTGACCGCCGACCTCGAATTCGCCTGCGGGGCAGGCCGCCACGACACCGGTCGCCTCGATACCGGGCACTCTCGGGAAGGTGACGCCCTCGGCGAGACCGAGCCTGGTGTGCAGCTCGGATCTGTTGAGCCCGAAGGCCTTTACCTGGATGAGCACCTCCCCTGGCCGCGGCGTCGGGACGGGCAACTCACGAATTCGCAAGGCCTCCACGGGCCCTGGGCCGTCGAGCACTACGGCTCGCATGGTGGCGGGTACAGCGGACATTCGGTTACTCCTTCGTCGGCTCCGCCGTCGGCGCGGCGGACAGGTTGGCGGCGCGCAGCAGCCGCAAGGTGGCGTCGAGCCGGTCCACGGAGTCGGCGCCGAGCACCGCGCCGATCCGTTCGGCGAGTTCGGCCCGCACGGACTCCGTCGCGGCGCGCAGCCCGCGAACGCCGCTGGGCGTCAGCGTGATTCGCGACGAGCGGCCGTCGGTGGGGTCGCGGCGGCGTTCCGCGTGCCCGGCGGCCTGCACCCGATCGACGATCTTGCTCGCGCCGCCCTCGGTGATGGTCAAGGCCTCGGCGATGTCGCGCACCCGTGCCCCGCCGGGCCGGTCGGCGACGCGCATCATCTCGAACCACGGCAGCGGCATCGCATGGTCGTCGCGCAGCCGCCGCTCGACGGCGTTCCACAGCAGGATCTCCACCCGTACCAGATGGTCGAACAGGTCGACCAGGTCCTCCTCGGCCACGACAGACTCCGTTCCGTGTCACAACATCTGACAACTCGCTACCTGATGCTTCAGTAGCTTCGTCATCGAATTTTCATTCCATGGAAAGGAACACGGCGGTGGGTGCCCGATATTCCCACCAAGGCGACCGGGGTCTATCGACCGGCGGGTCCCTCCTCGAGCGCAACGTCTTCCGCGACTGCACCGGCCGGATCGATGACCGCGGGAAAGCCGAACATTCCCACCAGCCCCGGGTCGCCGAAGACCGTGATCCGGGCGATCGAGTCCGCCGTGGTGGTCAGCACGGCGACGCCGAAAGCTCGGTAGACGCCATCGGTTTCGCGGTGATACGCGACCGCGGCGGGTTGCCCGTTGGCACTCGTTGGGTACATCGACCAGTCTCCCGGCGCGCCGATCGCCTGCGCCGCAAGGAAAGCCGCGCACGTGCGCTTGCCCGCGAACCAGGTCTCGGCGGGCGGCATCTCGATGACGGCGTCGCGGTGCAGCAGCCGCTCGAGGGCGGCGGCGTCGGAGTTCTGGAAGGCCGCCATGTATTCGTCGAGCAACGCCCGCTGCGCCGGTTCCGTCGGCGCGACGGCTTGCTCTGCGGCCGAGGCGATCTCGTCCAGCCGTGCCCGCGCCCGTTGCAGCGTGCTCTTGACGGCCGCGACGCTGGTGTCCAGGATCGTCGCCACCTCGGCGGCGGGCAGGCCGAGCACGTCCCGCAGCAGCAGCACCGCGCGCTGCCTGCCGTTCAGGTGCTGGAGGCAGGCGATGAGGGCCAACCGGAGGCTGTCGCGGGCGACGACCACGCCGGCCGGGTCCGGCGCCACCAGCGCGTCGGGGATCGGTTGCAGCCACCGAACCGAAGACGCGGCCGGAACCGGCTCCGCGTACGGATCCGCGCCAGGGGCTCCGAGCCCCGAGGGCAGCACCCGGCGGCCACGGTGCCGCAACGCGGTGAGGCAGACGTTCGTCGCGATCTGATAGAGCCAGGTGCGCACCGACGATCGCCCCTGGAAACCGTCGTAAGAACGCCAGGCGCGCAGATAGGTCTCCTGGACAAGGTCTTCCGCGTCGTGCACCGAGCCGAGCATCCGGTAGCAGTGCGCGAGCAGTTCCCGCCGATAGGGCTGGGTGCGGCGCGCGAAATCGGCGTCCGGTGCTCCCGTCATCCGCGAGGTCCTCTCCGGTCCGCGGCCCGCGCGTATCGCGGGCCGCACAGATAAGACGCGGCGCGATGAAGAAAAGAATCGGCCGACCCGATTCCTCGCCGCTCTATTCGCGGTCTCCATATCCGGATTCACTCGCGACAAGGAGACTCACAATGACCGTGCCACTCGAAACCGTCCGCACTTTGATCGACGGCCCGCACGCCGCGATCCTGGCCACCGCGAACGCCGACGGACGCCCGCAGTCCTCGGTGATCTTCGTCGACCACGACGACGACACCCTGATATTCAGCACGATCAAAGGTCGGCTGAAGACTCGGAACATGCTGCGCGATCCCCGCGTCAGCCTGCTCGTGCTCAGCAAGACCACCGGCGGATACGCGGAGGTCCGCGGACGCGTGACGATCACCGACGACCCGGAGAAGACTCTGCTGCACCGCATGTACACCAAATACATGAACGGCGCGACGCCGCCGCCCGAGCCGACGGCCGAGCGCCTGATCGTGCGGATCACCCCGGAGAAGGTGTACGTCTTTCCGCATGCGTGAGCGCGGCCGGACGCGGGTATCGTCGGGCTGGTGACCGGCCTGCGACGAGCTGGAATCTTCTTCGGAGCCCTGCTCGCCCTGGTCCTGCTGATCGGGCTCGCGGGCCTTCCGGTGTACGTCTATCCGCAGACCGATCCGCTGCGCAAGGCCGACGCCATCGTGGTGCTCGGCGGCACGGCCTACGAGCGCTTCGACGTCGGGCTCGACCTCGCGCGGCGCGGATACGCGCCCACGCTGCTGATCTCGCGCTCGACCGGCCTCGACGACCACGAGATGGACCGGTACTGCGCGGGCCGATTCGACTTCACCGTGAGCTGTTTCGTCCCCGACCCGTGGACCACCGAGGGCGAGGCGCAGGAGATCGGGCGGCGGGCCCGGCGCTACGGCTGGCGGCACATCATCGTCGTCACCTACACCCCGCACGTGTCCCGGGCCCGCTACATCGTGTCGAAGTGCTTCGACGGCGAGCTGACCATGGTGGCGAGCCCGAGCGCGTCGGGCCTGCGCTTCTGGTCGTGGATGTACATCCGGCAGTCGGCGGGCTATCTGCGGGCGTTTCTCTCGCCGGGGTGCCGATCGACCTGACCGGACTTCGCTTAGTCTTCGCAGCATGGAGGAGACGACCGGCGAACCCGCGGGCGCGCACCCGCACGAGCCCCACACCGAGGGGCTGGCGTCCAAGCTGAACTGGTTGCGGGCCGGCGTGCTCGGCGCCAACGACGGCATCGTGTCGACCGCGGGCCTGGTCGTCGGCGTCGCCGCCGCGACGACCCAGACGAGCGCCGTGTTCACCGCGGGTATAGCGGGGTTGTCCGCGGGCGCGATCTCGATGGCCGTCGGCGAGTACGTGTCGGTGAGCACCCAGCGCGACTCCGAGCGGGCCCTGCTCGCCAAGGAACAGCGCGAACTGCGCGAGGAGCCGGAGTTCGAATTGGCCGAGCTGGCGGGCATTTACGAGGCCAAGGGGCTGTCCGCGGCGACGGCGCGCAAGGTGGCCGAGGAGCTCACCGCACACGACGCGTTCACCGCACACGCCGAGGCGGAGCTGGGCCTCAACCCCAACGACCTGACCAATCCGTGGCAGGCGGCGTTCTCCTCGGCGGTGGCGTTCACCCTCGGCGCGCTGCTGCCGCTGCTCGCGATCCTGTTGCCGCCGGTGCCCTTTCGGATTCCGGTCACGTTCGCCGCGGTGCTGGTGGCGCTGGCGGTCACCGGCTCGGTGAGCGCCGGGCTCGGCGGCAGCGCGCGCGGGCGGGCGGTGTTGCGCGTGGTGATCGGCGGGGCGCTGGCCATGGCGGTGACCTACGGGATCGGGCAGCTCGCGGACGTCACCGGAGTCTGACGGCAAACGAAATGGCCGCCGAGGAGCTTGTTCGCTCCTCGGCGGCCATGGCCTTCGGGTCAGCGCTTGAACGCGTCCCTCAGTTTGCCCGCGGCGCGTTTCATGTTGCCGCTGGCCTGTTTTCGTCGCCCCTGGGCTTCCAGGCGGCGGTTGCCGACCGCCCTGCCGAGATACTTCTTCGCGTTACCCCGGGCGGCCTGCACCTGGTGCGCGAGTTTGTCTTCGAGCCTGCTCATGACAGGCCCCTAGTAATACCAGCGACGACCACCGACCGGGCGGCCGACCGAGCCGGCGATCATGAGCACCAGGCCGATGACGAGAATGATGATTCCTGCGGTGGTGAGCAATCCGATTCCGAGCAGCCACCCCGCGATGAGGAGGACAAGTCCGAGAATAATCATGGTCGTAGTTCCTTTTCTCGATGATTATTTCGACGCCGACGCCTGCACGCGGGACGTGCTTTCGACGCGCGGTGTGTCACCGGCCGGAGCCGTGGCCGGGCGGCGCACGAATCGACTCCAGACGGGTTCGCGGTGCGGCTGCGGTGCGGGCTCCTTGCGGGCCGGCGGTGTGCCGTCCGCGAGATCGCGCCGGACCGCCGCCATTTCGCGGCGGGATTGCCTGAGCTCACGTCGTGCCGCCATGTTCCGGCGGGAGATGCGCCAGACGCCGGTCAGTAGCAGGGCCAGGCCCAGCATGCCGACGGCGCCGAGGACGATGCCGTAGCCGAACAGCAGGCCGCTGGAACCGTGGAAGTGGTAGTCGAAGACGGCGAAATCACTTGGTAGGAAGTTGGCTTCGCCGTTGTTGGCCACCACGCCCGCGACCCCGACGATCACTGCCGCGATCAAGACGACGAGCCCGATGATGATGATCATGACAATCCTGTTGTGTCGAGTTGTATGACACCCCGGCTATTCCCGGCGAAACGACCACCAAACGTAGTGAATCGAACTCGACTGTTCGCCGGCGTTTACGCACGTCGATTCGGTCTATTCGACCTGCATGAGCACGTACACCATTACCTTGCACAACGTCACCCGCGAGTCCGCCTCCGCCATCGAGTCCACGTTGCGCGGCGTCAACGGGGTCGATTACGTCGACATCGACGTGCCGTCGGAGTCCGCCACCGTGAACTCCGACCTCACCTACAACGAGGTACTGGAGGCGATCCGCAACACCGGCGTAGCGGCCAGCTGAATCACGTTGCCCGCCCGTCCCTCTCGGGCACCGGCCGGATCAGCGGCGACCGAGGTCGAGCCGTTTGGTCACCCGGTCGACGAGGTCCGGCGGCATGCCGGGCTCGCGGCGGGCGTTGAGCGCCTCGCGGCGACCGGCCTCCACGACCTCCTCGCGAATCGCGCGTAACTTCTTGGCCTGCTTCGCGTTTCGCACGGCCTCGGAGCGGGCGTCCGCGTCGGCGGCCTCCGGGTCGGCCCGCGCCATGCGCTGGCGGAAACCGTCGCGCAGGCGCTCGTAGAGTTCGTCGGGCATATTCTGCTCGGCCGCAATCGCTTTCAACTGTGCCAGCTCCGCCTTGATGACGCGCTCCCACAGTTGGCGTTCGAGTTCGCGCTCCCGTTTGGTGTCCGCGTGCACGCCGGTGAGGCGGACGACCAGCGGTAGCGTCGGCCCCTGCAGCAGCAGGGTGAACAGGACGACGACGAACGCGGTGAACAGGATCTCGGTGCGGCCGGGAAAGTCGGCGCCGTCGTCGGTGACCAGCGGAATGGCCAGCGCCAGTGCGACGGTCGCGACGCCGCGCATGCCCGCCCACCAGGTGACGATCGTCTCGCGCCAGGTGTAGGGCTCGTCGGCGTCGGCGCGCCGCCACCACGACCGGCCGATCGCCCAGGTGGTCATGAGCCAGATCAGGCGCAGGGCGACGACCACCGCGACCACGGCGCTCGCGCCGCCGAGCAGGGTCGGCCAGCGGCCGCCGGTGGCCTCGAGCACCGCGCCGAGTTCCAGGCCGATCAGTCCGAAAGCGAAGCCGCTGATCAGCATTTCGGTGATATCCCAGAACGAGTCACCGACCAGTCGGTAGTCGGAGTCGCTGAACTCCGTGGCGGCGTCGGTCAGATAGAGCGCGCACACCAGCACGGCGAGCACGCCGGAACCGTGCCAGTTCTCCGCGAGGCCGTACGCGGCGAACGGGAGCAGCAGGCTCAGCGCCACCTGCCAGGTCGCCACGCCGAGATAGCTCGTCAGCTTGCTGCCCGCCCACCCGAGCAACAGTCCGACGGCCACCGCGACCACCGCCGAGACCACGAACTCCGCTGCCGCGTGCGGCGCCGAGAACCGTCCGGTCACCACGGCCTGGATGGCGACGCCGTAGATCACGATGGCGGTGACGTCGTTGAACAGGCCCTCCCCGCCGAGCACCACCACCAATCGCCGCGGCAGGCCGAGGCTGCCCGCCACCGCGGTCGCCGCCACCGGATCCGGCGGGGCGACCATGGCGCCCAACGCGACCGCCGCCGCGATCGGCAGCCCCGGGTACCAGGCGTGGAAGATCGCGGCCACCGCCGCGGCGGTGGCGATGACGAGGCCGACCGCGCGCAAGGCGATCGGCCCCCAGTTCTCCGCGAACTGCCGCCACGAGGTGCGCCGGGCCGCGGCGTAGAGCAGGGGCGGCAGCACGAGCGGCAGGATCAGATGGGGCGGAATATTGATCTGCGGCGCGAATGGAATCAGCGCGACCACGCAGCCGAACACCGTCATCAGCACCGCCGAGGCCACATTGAGCCACTTGGCCAGCGGCTCGGCCAGGATCGCGGCCAACAGGATGACGAACATCAGCACCAACTGGTCCATGACCGTCCAGTCTGCGATCTCGCCCGCGAGTTATCCGCCCGCCGCGCCGTACGATAGCCGCCTAGTGCCTCGTCCAGGAACGTCGGTGCGTTTATCGGCGGTCTGGGGCGTCCACTGGCAAGGCGGAGGAGGAGCCGATACCGGGGTTGTATCGGCGACGACGACAACGCGGCCAGCGGGCGTCCCAGACCGTCGAGAAACGTGCCGAAATTTCTGGACGAGGCACTAGTTGCCGATCGCACGGGTCTGCCGGGCACCGGCTGCGGGCCTCGATCCGTCGAGAACCCTTGACCCGCAATGCGGGAGGATGACCGGGTGACGGAGATTTTCGGCCCCGGATTCGCGGCGGACCCGTGGCCGACGCTGCGGCGGCTGCGCGACGAGGGCGGAGTACATCGCGTCCGGACCCCGGACGGGCCGCCCGCGTGGCTGGTGACCAGGTACGCGGAGGTGCGCGCGGGGCTGCTGGACGATCGGCTGCCCGTCGACATCCGCCGGGCCGACGGCGAGGACTATCGCGGATTCGCGCTGCCGCGGCCGCTGGACACCCTCGTCACCGCCGAGCCCGCCGATCACGCGCGCCTGCGCCGGATCGTCACGAACGAGCTCTCCCCGCAGCGACTGGCCGACTGGACGCGGATCGCGCCGGATTTGGTGGATTCGTTTCTGCGGGAGCTCGATTCGGACACCGAGGTCGAGCTCGTCGCGCGATTGGCAGTCCCACTGCCCGCCGCCGTCCTCGGCGAGCTACTCGGCCTGGGCGAGGCCGAGCGCGAAAGTCTGCTCGGCTGGGCCGAATCCACGCTGCTGCCCTCGGCCGACCCCCCGCGCGCCAGGGACACGTTGACCACCATGCTCGCGATCATCGGCGCGACAACCGAACACGCGCGCGCGACCCGTGGCGACACCCTGCTCGGCCGATTGGTCACCGCGCACGACGAGACCGGGTCACCCTCGGCGGACGAACTCGCCGGGCTGCTGTTCTACCTGTTGTTCGTCTGGTATGAGGTGCTGGTCGATCTGGTCGCCGGATCGGTGCTGACGCTGCTCGGCCGCCCGGATCAGCTGCACATCCTGCGCACCACGGCCGAGAAACACGCCGCGGTGGACGAATTGCTGCGCTACCTCTCGCCGCAGGTTCTCGCCGGCCCGCGCTTCGCGACCGCCGATCTGACCATCGGCGATCAGACGATCCGCGCCGGACAGACGGTGCTGCTGTGTCTGGCCTCGGCCAATCACGACCCCGAAATCTTCGGCCGCCCCGACGAATTGGACCTCGCGCGCGCACCGCACGCACAGCTC